>CAVLAA010000170.1:0-2036 GCA_963660835.1 bacterium | reverse complement strand
ATCAGATTTTCTGCTTTTTCAATCTCTTTATCATCTATAAGACTATCCTTATAGATTGTCAGGTATTCAAACATTTCTTCAATCTGTTCTTTTTCAAGAAAATCCATTACATCACGTATTGCTTTTTTATGTAAAAGATTTTCACGAACAGCCTTATTTCTATGAAATGGATCAAGCTGAAATATTGTTTCCTTATCTCTTGTCTTTTTTATCCAAGCAGCGCCATCTCCGTTTAAAAATCGGATCTGTACCTCATCAAGATTATATTCAGATGCTATCATGGCTTCACGTAATCTATGAAAATCAGTCGCCTTATTAAAGCCGGCTGTTACGACCTTTCCATCCAGGCTATATCTTCCAGAACCTTTATCTACCCATCCATCATATGCTATGGCAGCCTTCATCTCTGCCTTTGGATATCTCCTCTGCATACGGTCTTTCCCCTGAAGGTTCAGCCATACACCATCCGCCTCTTCAAATAGCACTGGAACTTCCCTGACACCCTTTATCTTATTATGCTTATCTGTTTCGATAAGCTCCTTCTCATCATTTTCAAGCTTTTCACCAAGAGCCTGTATTACATTCCAAACTCCAGTATGACTGATAGAAAGTCCTGTTTCTTCGCTTATACGTTCAGCACAGTTTCGATAGGATGTTTCTGTTATGGAAGATATCAGCAGTTCAACATAGTTCTCGGAGATGAGTCCTATTTTATTAAGCTTTAGATTCTCATCAAGAAGATATATACAATGTTTAAGCCCATACTCATCACATGTCTGATAAACATGCCGATCATATGATACTTCTCCATAAACTGTCTTTATAGTAGATCTGCGACAGCCTTTATCTCTTAATTCAGATTTATTTCTTGTTGCATGAAGGTGCTGGTCATACTTTTCAAGGACTTCTTTTGTGAGTTCTCTGCCCGCTTCACAAATTAAATTATAAATTTCTTTCTCAATTTCCTTGAAAGATACGCATTTTTCGTCTACCATTAAACTCATCATACAGCTCCTTTGTATTGTTCTTAGCAAAATAAATACTAAGCTATGTCTGTATGATTGGGAAGAGGTTTCGGCCTCTTCCTTATTTTTTGCCAACTAAAATTTTACTCTAAGCACCAAATTTTTATAATGCTTTTTTCAAAGCGGAAATAAACTTTTCACTTCAGCACTTATATGCAGATATAAACTTTTCTGCATATAACACGGTCATTCTTTATGCAGATAAGCTGCATCGTGCTATAAAAATACTGTTCATGCTCCAAAGGTCAATCAGTGATGTGCTACAATGCCACCCTTTTGCCTCATTAAATCTGTCTCCAAATAATATTTTTCATGAAAATAAATTGCACAAAAGATTTTTAATGATATAATGACGATAAGCGAAGATGAAAAGTGACTTGGAGGAATGACCCATGATTATAGAGATAAGAGCCAAAAACTGTTATGCCTTTGAGGATGGCATTACATTTTCAATGAAAGCAGATATGCGAAACAAAAAATTCGGAGCAAACGTTCATAAAGAGAACAATTTTAACGTGCTTAAAACGGTAGGAATATACGGGCCAAACAATGCAGGGAAAACATGTCTAATCAAGTGCATTCATGCAATAAGAAGCGCGCTTCTAAATAAAAAGAGGGGTCTGATACCTAATATATTTACTGAGAGCAAGGTTTGTGAATTAGGCATTACATTTATGGTATCCGGAAGAAAGTTTTCGTATGATTTCAAGTATGATGTAGAAAAAGAAGAATATATATATGAATCATTTTCTGAGATACTCAAAGATCAATACAACAATGAAAAAGAAGTGTGCTGGTTGAAAAAGGATACCATTAGAGAAATATATGAATGCATTGATGAAGCTGTGAAGGCCATGATGCCAGTAGTATCGAAGAATAATTTGCTTTGCTATGTAGTGGATACAAGTAAATTTGAACATATCAACGAAATGAAGCAGATTCTCGTAGGATTTGCCCAAAAAATTGATATCATCACTATGAATAACATACCCATGCAGCACACGATTGAAC
>CAVLAA010000169.1:0-2100 GCA_963660835.1 bacterium | reverse complement strand
GGTGAATTTCGGGAGCATATTTTCGGACAGAATGCAGCAACTGTGTCATCAAAGACAGATCAACATCTGAGATACAGCCAATAGAAATGATTTGTATATTTGCTTCGGAATGACTTTTGATTTTCTGGGAGGTTAGCTGCAATTTTGCTAAAATCTCTTTTGCATCGTTAAGAAAGATAATACCGGCAGGAGTTAGTGTTACCGTTCGGGTAGAACGGTGTAAAAGTTTGGTATCTAATTCATCTTCTAAAGTACGAATTTGTCTGGACACGGCAGAAGTGGTAATGTTCAAAACTTCTGCAGCCCTCGCAAAATTAAGATTTTCTGCAACCTGTATAAAAGTTTCAAGTTGTTGGGTAGTAATAAGATCATCTCCTTTATTATTGCGTTTTACTCAATAATATTAACATTTATTCACTTCACTTTCAACATAAAAGTGATTAAAATACATACATCATATAAATATAAAACGAAAAGGAGATCATCTAATGACAATTGAAGAAAATATCAAATTAATGGAAAACAGATTACATAAGCTGGAAAGCAGTGAAAAAGAGAATTTTGGAGTTTGCAGAAAAATCAGACGTAATATTCGTAATCTTCGCAAGAAAATGTAGATTCAGAAAGAAGATCATGTGATGTCAGTTCCCTATGAGAAAATTATAAACGAAGTAATAGAAAAGCAGGGCATTACTTATGATGATGCATTTATGGAAAAACAGAAAAAATCAATTACTGTAAAGGATTTTATAAATGCAACAAGAAAAATGCCGGAATGGCATAAATATTTAGCAGACGCCTTATGTGATTTGCAATACGAAGGTGGAGATATTTTAAAATTTATGAGAAAATTTGCAAGAACAAATTTAAATATATGAAGCCTTGAAAATAAATATATTTTGAGGCAGGTGATTATGTAGTGCTTACAGGAGAAAAAATATCTGCAGAAAATAAATATGATGAAAAGTATATTGGTAGAAAAGTAATTCATAATCCAGAAGGAGTATGCCTTATTACTGCAATGTCTAATTTGAACACTTCGTTGCTTAAAACCCGAAATTATTATAAGTTAGTTCCAGTTGAAGATTCAACTATGGCAGTCTATGTTCCGGCAGAATCAGTAAGAGATCATGTGAGGGAATTACGGAGTACAGAAGAAGTATTGAGCATACTGGAAAGTTGTGAAAAAGCCAAGGCTTCCTGGGATAACAGTGAGCAGAAAAGAATAACCAAAAGACGAGCTGCTATGGAAAATGATGATGGGGTTGCATTATCGAAATTGATAAAAACATACCATAAGAGAAAAGAAAAAAATCATTTGTCAGTTGATGACAGTAGTTGGCTAAAAAAAGCGGAACAGTTTTTAGGCTCTGAAATTGCGGAAGTATTGAAAATTGATTTTAAGCAGGCAATTTCCAGAATCACGAAGTAAGAATCAAATATTTACATTATAAAGAAAGAATGGTTGCCATTGATTTGACAACCATTTTTTGTGCTATTTTTTCCATTGTTTTTTAGGTTCAAATTTCCCACACCCGTCACAGGTCTGTGGCCAGTTGATTTTCCATTCAAAATATTCATCTCTGGTAATTTTACCGGATCTCAGTTCTTCTTTTCTGAGAACCCATTCTTTCATAAATTCATTCAGAACCCCATAATTAAACCACATGCCAACAGGTGGATGAGCAGGCCAGTTATCAGAATCATGGTAACGAACAGAGGTATCCTCGATGGAATTGCATTTCTCATCAGGATAGGTTTCTAACTGAAAGAGATTGATAGCTGCCGGGTTAAATTCATCAATCCAGAACAGGATTTCCATAAGTTCAGAAGCATCCATAGTAGTAGGTTCATGCAGTGACAGTGGATTCACGTCCAGAATTTTAGCCATTTCAGTTACCAGATCTTTGCGGGGAACCCGGTAATTCGTTTCATATTGAGCAAGGCGGTTTGCACCTTTATCACCCCAACCGAGGGCAGCACCAAGTTCTGCCTGTGTCATATTCCGGAATGTCCGGATTTTTTTTATTTTATCACCGATTGTCATATCAGATTTCCAACTTTCTTTTTGATAAATCCATTTTACTACCAAAAACAATG
>CAVLAA010000168.1:670-2110 GCA_963660835.1 bacterium | reverse complement strand
ATGCCATTTTGCTCATCACAATTTATATGGATTTTATTCTCACCTTCGATATGATTTAAGGCATTTGAAATATAATTTGTTATAACCTGTTCTATTTTAAATTCGTCTCCCCATACATAAATAGGTTTTGAAATATTATTTATAACAGTTACATTCTTTTTTTCGATCATTATTGATGAAGCAGACAGCACACCGTTTATAAGTTCTTTTAAATCAAACCTTGTCATATCAACCTCATCTCTTCCCGATTCAAGCTGGTTAAGAGACAGAAGCTGTCTTACGAGATGGTTCATCTTATTTGCTTCGTCAATTATTACATCACAATAGTAATCTCTGCTTTCGGGATCCTGAATCATTTCCTTAAGTCCCTCCGCATAGCCCTGCACTAAAGCTATAGGAGTTTTTAATTCATGGGAAACGTTAGATAAAAATTCTCTTCGTCTTTCATCTATCTTCTCCTTCTCCTCAAGATCCTTTGACAATTTTACATTCGCACTTTTGAGTTCACTGATAGAGAGTTCTAGCTTATTAGACATCTCATTTAGATTTCGTCCAAGCTGTCCTATCTCATCCTCGCCGCCGCTTGTATATTTTGCTTCAAAATCCATATCTGCCATTTGGTTTGAAAGAGCATTAAGTTCTGATAAAGGCTTTGTTAGTCTTTTCGTTATCTGCCTTATGATAAAAGCACTCAAGACAAGCATTATAGCTCCTATTACCAAATAAAAGCTTAGAGATATTCTTGCTGCTTCCTCAATATTGCTCATCGGATAACGTACAACAAAATAGTTTCCACTGCTTAGAGCTCCCCAGAGCATAAGGAATTCAATTCCATCCTTTCTGTCCTCAATACTTACAATCTGGTATTTATCAGATTCATAAAGAACCTTTTTATTTTCTTCATCCATATCAAGGATATTTCCAAACAATAGCCTAAGCATATCATCTGCATCTCTGGTATTTGCGGAAACTTCTGTCAAATTTGCATCTGCAACAACATATAAAAGACCATTCATCTCACAGTAATTCATCATTGAATCGTAGTTGTCATCATCTATAGCCTCTTCCATTTTGTTGTAGCTGTTTATAAGAATTTTCTTTTTGCTGTTGATATATATATCTTCTATGAAAAGAAAATGAACAACTCCTATTGCGGCAAGTGTAATAGCAATAAGCAAAAGAAATGAAACGTCAATTCTTCTTTTAAGAGATTTTTTCATATATTTAAGCCTTCTCTACTTCAAATTTATATCCCATGCCCCATACAGTCTTGATGCAATTGCCTTTTTCACCCATTTTGCTTCTTAACTTTTTAACATGCGTATCTATTGTTCTGGCATCGCCATAATAGTCATAATTCCAGACATTATTTAAAATATTTTCTCTGGAAAGAGCAATTCCCTGATGAGCTATAAAATACGTCAGAAGCTCAAACTCCTT
>CAVLAA010000168.1:0-621 GCA_963660835.1 bacterium | reverse complement strand
CCTTATAACTAAGCTCTATTTCCTTTCCGTCTATAGCTACAGTTCTGGCCATTTTGTCAATTGTAATGCCGTTAACAGTAATTGTTGGCTCTTCGTCCGGATTTGTTCTTCTCAATATTGCCTCAACCCTTGCAACCAGAACTCTTGGACTAAACGGCTTTGATATATATTCATCTACACCTATTTCAAATCCCATAAGCTCATCTCTTTCTGCATCCTTGGCCGTAAGCATTATGATAGGAACTTTTGAAACCCTTCTGATTTCCTTAGCTACCTGCCATCCGTCAAGCTTTGGCATCATAACATCCAGTATTATCAAATTGATTTCTTTATCAGCATAAAATCTGTCGAGTGCTTCCTCACCGTCTGCTGCTTCAACAACCTGAAATTTATTCATTGAAAGAAAATCTCTTACAAGCTTTCTCATTCTGCTTTCATCATCTACTACAAGGATCTTTTTCTGTTCCATATATATTATATCTCCTTAATGCACATTTCTGTCCTTAGACCCTAATATAATAATATTCTAAATAATAGATGTGTCAAAAATTTGAAGCATAAATCTTTTAATCATTTCTTTTTTTCCTTCCACAGTTTTTCGGGTGTGTCTCACCTCTATAT
>CAVLAA010000167.1:0-2125 GCA_963660835.1 bacterium | reverse complement strand
TTATTTGCATATTCAAATGCAAGTGATGCAAGGGCTGCTGCTCTCTGTCTATTTTCAAATGCAGGTGCAAACAAATACGGAACTTTCATACCTTCCTTGATGATATTTTCATATACGGGAACTCCATCTCCCAGGAAAATGGTTTTTCTTCCTATATTATTGATCTCATCTATGATTTCTTTAACTGCCAAAGGCCTGTCCTCTGAAAGTCTCCTGAGGTCCTGATCTTCGTACTCAAATAAGCCTGCATATACCTGTTCACGCCTTGCATCCATCATAGGACATATAACAGCATCTGCAGCAAATATCTGATAAGCCATTGCCTCAAGCGAAGAAATTTCTATGATCGGTTTATCAATTGCAAGCGCTATTCCTTTTGCTGTTGCTGAGCCTATACGAAGTCCTGTAAAAGAACCCGGTCCTTTAGAAATCGCTATCGCATCTATATCTTCAATATTCAGCTCTAATATGTTTTTCAGAGTATCTATCATAGGGAGAAGTGTCTGCGAATGTGTTTTTTTATTATTGACGTTGAATTCAGCAAGTATCTTGTCCTCTGTAGCAACAGCGCAAGAGGCTGTCATACCTGAACTGTCTATAGCAAGGATCATCATATATCTATTTCACCTTCCAAGCCGATGATCTCTATCTTTCGATGATCATACAGCTTTGGATCGTCTTTCGTAATATTTATACTTATAATATTTGCGGGAAGAATATCTTTTATAAGCTCTGCCCATTCTATAAGGCAGACTCCGTTTCCGTAAAGGTAGTCATCAAACCCAACTTCATACATTTCACAAGGATCCGAAACTCTGTATACATCAAAATGGTACAATGGAAGCCTGCCTGTATTGTACTCCTGAAGTATGGTAAAGGTTGGACTTGTAATAGGCTCATCTATGCCAAGTCCCTTTGCGAATCCCTTTGCAAAAACAGTCTTTCCAACACCGAGATCACCGCTAAGCGTTATAACCTGTCCACTCGAAGCAATTTTCCCAAGCTTTTCTCCAGCCTTATATGTTTCATCAGCACTATTTGTTAAAATAAACATTTAAGCAAATCCTCATAAAAAGAACAAATTTCGTCCGAAATATCTGTATTACTTTACCATAATTCTTTATTCGTATCAAGGACTTGCGGGTATTTCGTTTTTTGTTTATACTCTTTATCGAATGTTAATAAATTTGAAAAGAGGTATTTTAATGTCAAATCCAATAATAACTATCACAATGAAAAACGGTGATGTAATGAAGGCAGAGCTTTATCCTGAAATTGCTCCTAATACTGTTAACAATTTCATAAGCCTTGCAGGCAATGGTTACTATAATGGACTTATCTTTCACAGAGTAATCAGCGGATTTATGATCCAGGGTGGATGTCCGGACGGAACAGGTATGGGTGGTCCCGGATACTGTATCAAAGGAGAATTTGCACAGAACGGCTTCAAGAATGATTTAAGTCATACCCCAGGAGTTCTTTCAATGGCAAGAGCAATGGATCCAAACTCTGCAGGCAGTCAGTTCTTTATAATGCACAAGACTGCTAATTACCTTGACGGCCAGTATGCTGCATTTGGAAAGATCACCGAGGGCATGGATATCGTAAATAAAATTGCCGAAACACAGACAAGCTACAATGACAGGCCAGTAGAACCACAGGTTATAGATAGTATTACCGTTGAAACATTTGGAACTGATTATCCGGAACCTGAAAAATGTTAAGTAAATCGAGAGTAGGCTGACTCCTACTCGCACTTGCATAAAAGAGGCAGCTGCTTTATTATGATGCGGCTGCCTCTCTGTTTTTATAATTGCATTTCATATCAGCCGGTAATTGTTGCATATATATCCAGCTGCTCAATTGTTTCGTTATACTGCTCTTCTGTAATAAATCCGTTTTCATAGTTGTGAGTCAGATTATCAATTGTTTCCTGTCTTATGTTAACTTCACTAACCGGATACTCCTCATTAATAACTTCAATATTATTTTTCAGTTCTTCAACGCTTAATATGAATTCATCAATATCATTTTCTTCTTTATCCAAGCCAAACTCAGATATCACCTCGTCCTCTCCATAATAAGGATATACTCCTTGTGTCGCACCATTCACATAGTAATAATC
>CAVLAA010000166.1:0-2141 GCA_963660835.1 bacterium | reverse complement strand
CTATCCTTGACAGCGGAAATGAGCTATATGATCCGCTTATTCCGCTTACAAGAAGTTCATCATATGAGCCATTTTTTTCAATATCCTTAAGGACAGTTATAAGCTCCTTCCATGATTCAAAAGAAAGACTGTTTTTGAAGCTGTATATGAGAGTTGCATCTATGAGATCTCTGGCATACAGTTTTGAACCGGTTTTTTCATGCAGATTTTGATTGATAGTGTCAAGATCCCATCCGCAAATGAAACCCTTAGATATCAATCTGTATTTAAGAGGATAAGAGCTTATCATTTCTTCGATTTTTTTTATTGCATTAAGATCTCGATTCTTGGAATTTTTTAATACAGAATTTTGTATATCGGCTAAATCATTTAGAATGGCAAGCGCATCTTTTCCGCCAAGACCTAAAATGATTTCTGAAAAAATATTGTTCTTTATTATTCTTCTTCCCATAAAAACACCTCTGAAAAATATTATACAGCCTGCCATTCGCTTAGAATACTATTAAATTGGTTATTTGCATATTGCTTTATTATATCAGGAACAATTCCGTTTGCTAAAGAGACCAACAATGGCTTTGATCTTTCTATTTCAAAATCAGCTTTATTTAAGATCTGTTTTTTGAGCTTACCGTTTTCGGCTTCTGTCTTGGTTATCTTTATGGACAAAAGGCATTCCCTGTGCGTCATGATAAATGAATACCTATTGGTATCAAGCTGTTTATTCAAATAGTCTATGTACCATTCAAGGGTATGTACGGCTGATAAATACAGATCAAAGTCTGTAATATGGATAAGGAATCGGAGATATATCCCGCCGTCTCTTTTTTCTACATGCATAGCTATCCTCCTTTGCGGCGTATTACTGGTTGGTGTTTCTTTTGGTACATACTACCGGTATTTTTCTGCAGATTTTTGCAATCACAATTTCTGGATAAAGGCTTATTGCACAAAAAAATGCTGCCACATGGTGACAGCATTATAGATGCAAACTTATTATGAATTTGATTTCTTTCCGAAAATCTCGATCAGAAGCTGCAGGATCTTGAGATAAAGATAAAGCACTGTATAAGCAATACCAAAGGCACATGACCATTCGTATTTTTTCGGCATCTGATTTGAAACCAGCTCATGAACAGCATCAAAATCCGAGATCAGAAACAGGCAAGCAATAATAACAAAGAATACTGAAAGTCCTATGCTGATAACCGGGTTATCCATGATTGTTGAAATTGCCTGAGAAATATTGCTAAGTCCCGGTATAAAGTGAAGGATGAATGTCAAAGCAGAACCAATGATAAGTGTTATAAACACTGCGCTTATTACGGTTCTGAATTTTTGACTTATTTTGATCTTTTTGCTGCAGTACAGCAGAAGAAGAGTGAAAACAAGTATTATTGTAAGCATAAGTGCTGTAAATGACATCCAACGGTATTCCGGCTTAAGAGAATCTGAAATAAATGCAAGAATATATCCTTCGGCAAGGACATAAAGAGTACCGGTAACAGGGACTATCGAAGGAATAAATGTGCTAAGCAATGCAGCAACGATAACGATAACTGATGCAGCAATAAGAACCATTCCTGAATGCGTTGTAAGTGAGACTTCCATAACACCTTCCGGATCTGATGTGAAAATTACGGATCCTGAGCGTGTCAGCATCTGCTGCAGACTATAATAAAGAACGATGCCTACTGCTGTAAGGATCATAAAAAATACAGTCTTAGAAATAACACCGGCATAGGTCGCATTTGTTGATGACTGCTCCTTTGCAACAACATTTTTGAGTCTTCTGATAACCGGATTTGTCATAAATGCGGAATCTAAGCTTTTAGTCTTTGTGTTTTCCATAATGAAACTACTCCTGATTTAAAATTGATTTTACTTCCAATATCTACAATTGAATATATCACAAATGAAGGAAAAAGAGAAACGAATTTTCTGTAAAAGGGATTGCTGTTTCATATTTTTGTGCAATTTTTATAGAAAAATTGTTAAAAAAAAGACGTAAAGCAAAAAGAAACAAATAAATTGTGAAAGTATGTAAAAACAACAATAAAATACAAATGACAATCAAAAAAATAAAAAAGATGTACAAAATAAACATTATAAATCCTGTGAAAATGGTTATATTGACAGAATAC
>CAVLAA010000165.1:0-2200 GCA_963660835.1 bacterium | reverse complement strand
ATTTAATGCCATTTCTTCTGTCTTCAAGATAGCCACATAATGCTCTTATAATTCCTCCGTGACATACAATAAGTACATTATTATAATCCTTTGCTTCTATTTCCTTTAAAAATTCAGCGCTTCTATTTACCATCTGTTCAACCGTTTCAACAGTTTTCGGTGCCCTAAAAACCTCCGGCAATGCCCAGTACAATGTCATAAACAATCCCATAGTACAATACCTGGATCTTTCGTATCGGCCAAAATCAGTTTCTATTATCCTGTCATCACGTATGATCGATTCTTCCGGTATATTTCCTATAATAGATGCAGTCTTTACAGCCCTTTTTAGGCTGCTTGAATATACAGCATCAAATTTGATATCTCCTATAAGTTTTCTTGCAAGCTTGGCCTGCTTGATCCCTGTTTCATTAAGCGGGATATCAGATCGTCCCTGCATAAGCTTTTGTTTATTTAAATCTGTTTGTCCATGCCTTGTTATCCATATATTCATTTTTGTATTTCCTTATTTAAATTGTAATGTCAAACAGATATTTGCAATCCGTATTCGCTATCTGCTTATTATTTTTTGTATTATAAATTGACAAATGAGAAGTTGCAAGATTTGTTGCGAATATAACCTGTATATGCTATTATTCAATGAGTTATTCTAGAGAGAGGGTAGGCTTTTAAGCTAAAAAATCATGCACGAAAAGAAAAGAAATTCCTTTTCCGGTTCGATCGGCTTTGTCTTGGCAGCTGCCGGCAGTGCAGTCGGACTCGGAAACATTTGGCGCTTTCCATACCTCGCTGCCAAGGATGGAGGCGGCTTGTTTATTGTCATATATATCGTATTGGCATTAACATTTGGCTTTACACTGTTAACAACCGAAATATCAATAGGCAGAAAAACAAAAAAAGGTCCGCTTTCAGCCTATAAGGCATTATGTAAAAAAGGCGGATTCATAGGTATCATTGCTTGTGTAATCCCAATGATAATAATGCCTTATTATTGTGCTATAGGCGGATGGGTTATCAAATACTTTATAGCATATCTTACAGGACACGGTGCAGAGCTTGCTACTGACACTTATTTTTCAAACTTTATTTCAGGCACTACTGAACCGCTTATATTTATGCTTGTCTTTTTATTTATAACAGCATTTGTTATATTCAGAGGCATAAATAAAGGGATCGAATCTCTTTCAAAATTCTTGATGCCGGTTTTATTGATCCTTGTAATAATAATTGCTGTTTTTTCACTGACTCTAAGCCATACCGATACAAACGGTGTTACACGTACAGGTATGGACGGATTCAAAATTTTATTTGTACCGGATTTCAGCAATATCACAGTATCCAAGTTCTTCTCTACTCTTGTAGATGCAATGGGACAGCTCTTTTTCAGTCTCAGTGTCGCTATGGGTATAATGGTTGCCTATGGTTCATATGTTAAGGATGATATCAACTTAAACAAATCCATCAACCAGATTGAATTGTTTGATACAATTATAGCAATTCTTGCAGGAGTAATGATAATTCCGGCTGTATTTACATTTATGGGCTCTGAAGGAATGTCATCATCAGGCCCGGGACTCATGTTTATTTCTCTGCCAAAAGTATTTAGTGCGATGGGCGGCATCGGAAATGTAATGGGAACTCTCTTCTTCGCAATGGTGCTTTTCGCAGCTATAACAAGCTCCATTTCCATCATGGAGGCAATAGTTTCAAGCTTTATTGATGAGTTCCATATAACAAGAAATAAGGCCGCAACAATAGAAACTATTATAGCAGGTGTTGTAGGAATAATTGTTTGCCTCGGATACAATCTCCTATACTTCAATATTACTCTTCCAAACGGATCAAGCGCACAAATATTGGATGTAATGGATTATATAAGCAATAACGCATTTATGCCTATTGTTGCTATAGCGACCTGCATATTGATCGGATGGGTTTTGGGTCCGAAAACAGTTATCGATGAAATTGAAAAAACCGGAACAAAGATGAGCAGAAAAGGATTGTATAACATAATGATAAAATTTATTGCGCCAATCCTTTTGATCCTGCTTTTCCTCAAATCTATAGGATTGATCGTTATCTGATAAATATTTTCAATTATAAATGGCGTGTGAAGACATTTAATTCACACGCCATTATTATTTTATTTTTTAAATATATAGACTTCTGCTTCTTTCTATTTCAGCTATAACCTTTTTCA
>CAVLAA010000164.1:1739-2266 GCA_963660835.1 bacterium | reverse complement strand
GATATATCTTGTCTGATCTCCGATCCCGTTATCCTTGCCAGATCATCAATTCTATTATCTGTCGTATCCGGAATATTTTCATCTTTAGGAGTTTCTATTTCATCCAAGTATCTCTCAAGTGTATCAAGCGCGTTTTCATTATATTTAGGATGTTTCATCTTAAATCCGGATATACGCAATAAAATATCTGCTATCCTATCATCTCTAAGCTTTATCCCAACAATTCCATGAACTATTTCATTTTGATATTTTGTTCCTTTTGCTCCGTTTTTTACAGCACACGTAACAAACATTGGGATGCGGGCGAGAGTACATACCTCTTTTAATTTAGCTATAACAGGAGCAATCTGGCTATCGTATTCTTTTATTTTGTCATATTCAACTACATCAAACAATTCTTCTTCCTTCTTTCGTTATAAGTTATTAGCTGCAAAACACATTTCAAAATCTAGAAACAATACATCACAGCCCTCCCATTATCTTATCTATTGATCCAAACAAATCAAAATCATTATCGTCACTTATAT
>CAVLAA010000164.1:0-1729 GCA_963660835.1 bacterium | reverse complement strand
CCTGTATATCTTCTTTTAATGATTCTTTTTTATTATCTATCACTTCTTTTATATCTGTTTCGATTTTTTCTTTGGTTTCGCCTTTTTCCTTCCTTGTTCTCTTCTCTTCTTCTCTCCCATTAACAACCATGATCACAGCATCGCCTATACCCATTTTAGAAATACTTGAATAGTTATCAAGGTAAGGAGATAGAGAGATTCCGTTAAGATATGAACGGAAAATCGCCTTTAAAGCACATGTCCCATAGCTTTTTCTTAAAGTATTAATAAATCGTATTACATCAGCATCTTTTTCATCATTAAAATGCAAATGGCAAGCAACATTTTTAAACGGAAATGCAAAATTAGGAATCTTTGGAATATTAATTACATATTCTTCATTTCTTACATATGCACAAATTGCTTCGCGAAATACTTTTGTTAAATTAAAATTCGGACAATTTTTGAGTAAGACAAGATCAGGCTCGTGTCTTGTATAAAACATTACTATTTTATCCATAATAGTCTCACATCCTTTCCAATACCGGTTTGAGACAAGCCAAATCTATCTTTTAAGTTTATTTGCTAAGTAAAAATAATATCCTCGAACATTCGAGAAGATATTTGAAAGATTCATGTCATTGATATTTCCCGGCACAATCTTTAATCCTTCCATATATTTAAATACTTCGTTGAAATCCTCAGCCCATGCCTCATAGGTTCCACCTGCTGCAATGATATAATTGCAATTAGAAAAGTAATCATGAATGCTCTTCATTTTTTCAACTGTTTCCATACAGACATCCTTACAGTTCTTAAACAAAATTTCAGAAAAGTCAAAGCTTGTTCTTTTCATTGCTTTCTTATCTGTGATAAAGAGCTCACCTTTTTCTAAATAATTCTGAAGATCCGGAATAAGGATTTCCTTTCCACATTTTTCATAGATGTCCTTACATGTTCTTGCAAATACCTCTCTCATTCCGAATTCTGAAAGTGTTTCTGATCCTATTACAGTTCCTTTACTGATTGTATAATCATCAACTGTTCCAAAACCCGGATCAAATACGATAATATTTGAAGAAAAATATTTTGATGCTTCCGGAACATTTTTTCCATTTTTATCTATAGACGCTGATATAAGTGCCCCCATAGGCTGCGGCATCACAAAAATGTCGTCCTCAGTTAAGAAATATTCGATATGTTCCCAGTCTTTTTTTCCGATTTTAATATCAAATGAATGATGCCCTGCAAGTCTTTCTTTAATAAAAGGAGTATCCTGTTTCTCATATTTAGGCGGTAGGCCGGTTTGAATTTTAAGAACTCTTTTTCCTATCTCACATACTCCGTTTCCCATCATTCCGATTGCAACCCCAACCCTTGAGAGCACCAGAAACATTGTGGAATAATAGCGATTTCTTCCAAAAAGCTCGCTTTCAGAATCAACTACCTCACTTGCATTTACTTCATCATAAGCAAGTGCTCCAACAACCCATTCTCCGTTTTCTTCATCTCTATATCTGATATCAGTGCTTGATGGTGCTTTGACAATTGTTCTCCGTTCCGGAATTCTTCTTGCGTAAGCAGGAAATGAATACGCCTTATTAGGGCTCATCCCCTTTACTGCGGAATATCCAATATCAAGTCCTACAACCCAGTAATCTTTTGGAGCTGGTGAAGCAAGTGCTATATTTTTTGTTTTTGTTTTAAAACTGATCGTGTTCATAAAAATTATCCATTAAGTTGCCATAGG
>CAVLAA010000163.1:0-2276 GCA_963660835.1 bacterium | reverse complement strand
ACACAACATTTTCCGCTGTTTCATATTAATGCAATAGTAATTGAACCCAAAATACCCGTCTTTAGGATTTAGCACTATATTTTTTTGAGAGTTTAATCTATATAGAGTTATCGCCAGTCAGCATATTTGCTGGCTTTTTTGTTGTTTGAAAAAACTTGACAAATTTCATTTTTTACTCTTGCATATATAGTGCCATAGTGTTATACTATAAGAGGGTGCATTTTATGGCTTATTTCTTAAAAAAATCAAACTACAAAAAAGGTACATATCTTCAAATTTACGAGAGTTTTTATGACCCGGAAAGGAAAGGCGGGGCTCACCGCTCTTTTAAAGCTTTAGGTTATGTTCATGAGCTTCAGGCAAAGGGCATTGACGATCCTATCTCCTTCTACAAAGAAGAAGTTATCAGACTGAACCAGGAAGTAAATGCTGCAAAAGCCGCAAAAAAAGCGAAGCAGATTTCAGATGATTCTCCGGAAAAACTCATTGGATATTTTCCGATGAAAAACATCAACGACAAGCTGTCTGTTAAAAAATATATTGATCTTATGCAGACTGCTACTGACTTCCGCTTTAATGTTTTTGACATGATCTCTGCCCTTGTTTACGCAAGGCTTGTCCAGCCATGTTCAAAATCAAAGACTTATGACGAAGTGATTCCAAAGCTTTTTGAATCTTACGATTTTTCTTTAAATCAGCTCTATGACGGGCTGGAGTATATCGGCTGCGAATACGAAAAGATCATTGAAATCTACAATCATCAGATCCAGCAGATGTATCAGTTTGATACCTCTCATACTTACTTTGACTGCACTAACTTTTACTTTGAGATCGACAGGGAAGATGATTTCCGGAAAAAAGGGCCTTCCAAGGAAAACAGAAAAGAACCGATTGTTGGTCTTGGACTCCTGCTTGATGCAAATCAGATCCCCATCGGCATGAAGCTGTTTCCCGGAAACCAGAGTGAAAAGCCAGTCCTGCGTAAGATCATTGATGATTTAAAGAAAAGAAACGCCATATCCGGCAGAACCATCCAGATTGCTGATAAAGGGCTGAATTGTGCTGAAAATATTTTCCATGCGCTGAAAAATGGCGATGGATATATCTTCTCAAAATCGGTAAAGCAGCTTCCGGAAACTGAAAAGGTATGGGTTCTGCTTCCTACCGATTACAAAGATGTAAAAGATGCCGAAGGAAATACTTTATATCGTATAAAGGAGTGCGTTGATGAATTTGAATACAAATTTACCGATTCTGAAACCGGTTCTCTGAAGAAATACAAAATCATAGAGAAAAGAATTGTAACTTTTAATCCGAAACTTGCAAAAAAACAGATTTATGAAATCAACAAAGAAGTAGAAAAAGCAAAGCTTTTAAAAGCATCGCAGGCAAAGAAATCTGAGTATGGTGATTCTGCAAAATATGTTATATTTACGCCTGTTGACAAAAAAGGAAATGATACAGATGGCAGAGTCAAAGTTACCATGAATGAAGAACTGATTAAAAAATCTCTGGAACTTGCTGGATACAACATGTTAGTTACATCCGAAATATCTATGGGTGCCAGGGAGGTCTATACTGCTTATCATAATCTTTGGAGAATAGAAGAATCCTTCCGGATTATGAAATCACAGCTTGATGCAAGACCGATATATCTGCAAAAAAAGAATACCATTGTCGGGCACTTTCTGATTTGTTATCTTGCAGTCTTACTCACGAGGTTATTACAGTTTAAGATACTAAAAAACAGCTATTGCTCAGAAGATTTATTCGAATTCATTCGTGATTTCAGAGTTGCAAAAATATCTGACCGAAAATACATAAATCTATCACGAGGAACTGAGTTTATAAAAGATTTTTCTACCCTTTGCAACCTGCCCTTGACATCCTATTTTCTTAGCGATGGAGAGATCAAAAAAATGCTAAGCCACAGGTTTTAACCCTTAGCTTAGCACTATATTTTAAATTCAACTCTGAAAGTCAGGTATTACACCTATATAAAATGATTGTAAATATGTTTTTGAAAAAATGTATGTGGTGCCTGCACAAAGCTTGTATACCATAACGCGCCGTGAACCTCGTCGTGCAGGCACAGTCCTAAAACGCATGCGTTGTTCCGGCACAAATATTGATTAACCGGGCTGCCAGTCTTATCTTGCTGTTTTAATTGACAAAATATTGTTATATAATGGCATCTGTGTGTCGCTTCAAAATGGTGACAGAGATTATTGCATATATTCAGTGTCAGTTTGAGAAGCTGTGCAGCTCGCCGGACA
>CAVLAA010000162.1:0-2319 GCA_963660835.1 bacterium | reverse complement strand
ATATTCATATGTATCTTATATCACAGCATATCTGAAAAGATATTATCCTCGTGAATATATGTGTGCTGTACTAATGCATACAAAGACAAAAAAAATTCCATATGTTCTCAATTCATGCAAACAAATGGGAATTAAAATACTTCCACCTGATATCAATAAATCAATGGTATCATTTATAGTAGATAATGATGGGAATATTCGTTATGGAATCGGAGCGATTAAAGGTATTGCAGGTGCAGCAGACAACATAATTAAGGAAAGAACAGAAAACGGTCCTTATAAATCCTTCTATGATTATCTTATCAGAGCACATGAAAGAGACAATGTAACAACATTTCTTATTCAATCCGGCGCTTTTCTTGATATACCGGCAAAGGAAGAAATTGTATCGAACAGGGCAGGACTTCTTGAAATAAAAGATATTTGCCTTAAATACCTTTCTGACATCAGTAATAAAAAAGCCACTATTGCTGGTTATATTGAAAAAAGAGGTGAATGCAAGACCGCTAAAGAAAAAGAAAGTTATAATAAACGAATTTTGGCAGCAGAAAAACTTGTTAAGGAAATTGAAGATAAGTTGGAATTGATAGAATTCGGATCTGTGCCGGAGGATAACATAAAATCTCTTCAGATTGAAAAGGAACTCCTCGGAGCATATCTTACCGGACATCCTCTCGATTATTATGAAGGATCATTTGCTCTTATTGAAAAAAATGATATAAGAAGTGCTGATTCGGGTAATAAAACATATGCAGGAATTATTAATAATCTGCATATCACAAAAAGAAGATCTGATGGTAAGGAAATGGCTTTCTTTGATCTCGAAGATAAGACAGGAGTTATGGAATGCTGTGTATTTACTACAGCTTACGAAAGATGTAAAGAATTTATATCGGACGGAGCTGTTGTGAAAGTGAAAGGAAACGTAAATATCAAAACAGAGGTTATTGAAGAAGGAGATGATAAAGAGACAAGCTTGCAGCTATTTGTTAAGTTCATGGAATTTGCTCCAAGAAAGAAAGACAGCATTATGCTTTCATTTAATTCTCTTTCTGAAATTAACAAACTTAAAGATCAGTTCAGAGCAAATTTCGATCCGTCCGGATATCGTGTCATTATCTTTGCAAGAATGGCAAATGATGGAGCAGGAAAAATTATTGAACTAAAAGAAACTTTTCTTAGAAAAGGCATTACAGCAAAGGATTTTCCCGGATGCCTTAGAATAGACAAATTCATTGGTGGGAAGGTCTGAAAAAGAAAGGATATTTCATATTATTTTCTATTAATTGTCGCTTTAAGGGAAATATTCAATTATTGAGCTAAGCATCTATCAAAATGGTAGGTGCTTTACTTATGCCATTTTTCAGAAGGGTTGGTAGTTAGAAATACTTTCTTCATTTCGGTATGACCGACACTCTTAAAATAGAGAGAAAACAAAATAGTATTATGCAGATTTTATGCAAGCCAGTTAAAGCAACTTATGATTTTGTTTTGTAAAAAATATGTCTATTCATGCCAAAGATGCATCTTGGATGGATAGTCCTATTCTTATCCTCAATATATTTCTTTCTAGAGAGCAATATATTTAGGGATAAGCAATTATTCATATATGATTAATAAAGATAGAAATGGCCACATATATCAGTAACTGCTTGTAAAAAAAATTGTATAATCGCTGATTGTTTTCTCTCTAGGGCCGATAATTTTAAGGAGGAGAATCAATGAAGGCTCCAAAAAGAATCATTATCGTGTTAAGTCTTTCTGCACTTACTTTAGTGGGATGTGGAAGTGAAAATAATGGATTTACGATAGATGGTAAGAAAGCGCTTGAAACAGATGGAACTTATACAACACAGACAAGACTATCTGCACTTGAATACTCAATATTTATGAACAAGCAGGTAACTGTGTTCACAAATAACCTTTCAACGCATATAGCTCTTGCTCAAAATTCAAAGAATTTTAATTATGATGCAAATCTTGTAACTGCTCAGAATTCTCTTGAACAGATGCAGAATGCTCTTGACGAGGTTGTTGTAACTTATCCATCCCAAGGAAGCGATAATGATAGAGAAACAGCAATAATCACGATGAAAACAGCTATTTCGCATATGAAAGAATATATTGAAAAGATTGAGAACAACGAAGACATATCTGATTTTTCTTCATATTTTGAAAATGATTTTTTGGGACTGACATCCGTTGCTTCTCTTTATAATAATTAGCCAGAAAACCCACTACCTTTAGTTGGTGGGATGAATGATATATGGTGTGAGTAATTAAACATCATGCGAAAAAGTAATGTTGTGGATATGAATA
>CAVLAA010000161.1:0-2328 GCA_963660835.1 bacterium | reverse complement strand
CAGATCCATAAAAATACAATCCTTAAAGGCGGTTATCGTAAACGCAATCAGGCTGAATATACGGTAAAAGGCTTCAGACTTTACGATAAGGTCTTGTTTAAAGGCACGGAATGCTTTATTTTTGGCAGACGTGCGACAGGTTATATGGATATAAGATTGTTAGACGGAACGCGGATCAATTCGTCTGCGGGATATAAAAACCTTAGATTATTAGAACCACGAAGTAATTATTTAACAGAAAGGAGAGTTGTTTAGGCAAAAACCTACAAGGCTTCCTCCCCGCAGCAAGCTACGGGGTTTCCGCCTATGGCAACTTAATGGATAATTTTTATGAAAACTTATAAAGATTTTGATGAAGTTATAGTAGTAGATCGAAGGAAATATGCAGCAATTTGGAATAATATGTTTCTGATATCCAGTGAATTTTTTTCTAAAGAAAAGATTGCAAATGATTATGTTCGATGTAAATCATTCAATCAGGAAATGCAGAAATTGTTAGCTTGTGAGCAGTATCCCATAATCGAAAAAGCATATAGAATTTTTTTGAAATGCTTTGAGGAAAATATTATGTTTGAAAACTCAAAAGAATTTTTTGGGAGACTTTGGCAGTTTTTCTTGAAATATGCAATGAACGAAGAGTTTACAGAAGCTGAAAAACATAATATTTTCAAAGATATTGAAGAATTTAACGAAATCGGTCTTGAACCAATTAAAGAAATCAAGGCTAAATTCGCGATAGCAGTAGTTGACGAAGTATTTTGGATACACAAAAATCGTGAATTTTGCAGTGAGATTGCATAAAACTACTAGTGAACTACCACAGACCGTAAAGGTCTGAGGCTTCTGTTAAATAGTTCACCAGACTCAGTCATCAGAAATGGTGACTACGATATTCAGGTCATGACACCCTCGGTTGACGCAACAGACCGTCGCTCTATCGTGCATGTTTAAGTTAGGTCAGAGTAAGCAAAGCCTTGTGACATGCGCTTAAAAAGCCTATATATCATTGTCGAGTTGAGGTCGGAAAGGTTGCATGGTAACAGTGCAGCGAAGTACGCATTACCTGCCACAAGGCAGAGTATCTATAATGGACGCTGCGTATCCACACACCTAAAGGTATGTGGTTTTGCAGCTGATAATTTATAAAGAACTGTATTCGATAATGTTTTGCATTGTTGAATACAGTCCTTTTTTTTGAATAACTGGATTACAGAGCAAAAGAAACATTTTGATAATATCTGTCTATTAGAAAATTGTAAAGAAAAATAAAACACTCTTGAACTATAAGCAAGGAAAGGAAGTATGCATATATGCCATTAAAAAAAGATAAAAGTTATAAGGTAAAATTTAAACACGGAAATAATTTTACAACTCATACACAAATGGTAAAAGAACTTGAAAAAAGAAAGACTTCTAACAAGAAAAAAAGAAAAATCCGAAATAGGATAATAACAATTACTGCATGCGGAGCATTAGCAGCAGGTATCATTTCGTACAATTTAATTTCATATGGAAATAAATCGAGCTATTTCAGTGTAGGGAATGAAGCTGTGTCAAAAGCGGAATTTGATTACTATTATAATTATTATTATTCAAGTTATTTCAGCACAACAGGCGCAACTTATTATGGAGTAGATCTTGATAAGAAACCGGAAGATCAGATGCATGATGATATATTAACATGGCAGGATTATTTAGAGAAAACTACAGCTGAATATATTTCTTACATTCATGCGATAAAAGCGGATGCAAAAAAGAATAATTTTAAATTTGACAGACAATCAGCAATTGATGAATACGAAGACAAAATATCTGAAACAGCAAAAGAATACAATGAGTCGGTTAATCAGTATCTCGAATCTGAATATGGACATTCTTTCAATGAATTAAAGAATATTGTTGTAGACGGTGATTACGTAAAACAATATCTTTTAGAATATCGAGATTCTATTAAGCCTTCTAATGAAGAAATTGAAAATTACTACAATGAGAATAAAAATAACTATGATAAAGTCTCTTATTATGTAGTAAATATTGGTGCAAATATTTCTGAAGATCTTATGGCTAAATCAGAGTTTACGGATGAAGAACAAGAACAGATAAATTCGGCTATGGCAGTAGCAAAAGAATATGCTGATCTTTTTGCAAGTCTTAATGATACAGAAGCATTTAGCCAGACAGCAATTGACAAAGGGTTTATGTCTTCCTCTGAACCGCAAGTTGTATACGGATATGATGATTATTATGACAGCACTGTTTCTGATTGGCTTTATGATGATTCAAGAAGCATCGGAGACACGACAATTATTCCATATGAATCGAATTATA
>CAVLAA010000160.1:0-2330 GCA_963660835.1 bacterium | reverse complement strand
CGCCGATCACCGGGATGCACAGTGCAAGCACAGAAGGAAGAAGCATCTTTTTCAGTGCCTGGTTTGCTGCCATATGAATAAGCTTGTTATAATCCGGCTTTACTGTTCCTTCCAGAACCCCGGGTATAGATAAAAGCCTGTCGCCTTCATCTGCCATAAGCTTAGCTGATTCGATAGTATTATCTGTAAGTATAGCTGAAAAGTACTCGATAAGCGCACCACCTATAAGAGCACCTGCAATAACCGTAAATGCCGCAATATTCAAAACAGGTACATCTGCACCTGTAATTCCCGGCTGAAGATCAAGATTTCCTACATATGATACAATAAGTGAAACTGCTGCAAATGCTGCAGAGCCTATTGCAAAGCCTTTTCCGATAGCAGCTGTTGTATTTCCGACAGAATCAAGCTTATCTGTAATTACCCTAACCTTATGATCAAGATGACATGACTCTGCTAAACCTCCTGCATTGTCCGCAATAGGTCCAAACGCATCAATAGAAACTGTAGCTCCTACAAATGAAAGCATACCGAGTGCTGAAATCGCAATTCCATATGTTCCTGAAATCTCTCCTGAAACAAAAAGTGCAATGCCAATTATAAGTATAGGCAAAAGACATGATCTTGATCCTATCGCATCACCCTTCGTGATAACAAAAGCTTCTCCCTCTGTTGCCATCTGTGCAAGCTGTCTCGTAGGCTTATATTTATCACTTGTATAATATTCGGTAATACTTCCTATTGCTATGCCGCTGGCAATGCCAAGCACACTCGAGATCCACGGTGAAAGCCATCCGCACTTAAGATCCGAATAAAGCACCTCGCCATTTCCAAAGAGATAATAAGCCACTATAAGACTTAATATGATTGTAATCCCCGCTGATAGCCATGTAGCAATATTAAGCTCCTTAGACGGATCGTTTCCCATTTTCTTTACTGAAGCATAGCTCATTCCAAGAAGGCAGCCAATAAGTCCTACACCAGCAAGTATCACAGGGAACAGCACCATTTTATTAAATAATTCCGGAGAAATAGGAACACTTGTATTTATAAACAGTGTAACTGCAATCATGATAGAAGCTGCTATAGTTGCAACAAAGCTTTCAAGCAGATCCGAGCAGTTGCCTGCAATATCATTTACGTTATCACCTATAAAATCAGCAATAACATTCGGAACACGGCTGTCATCTTCAGGCATGTCATGTCGTATCTTAGCAAGTATATCTGATGATATATCCGCAGCTTTTGTGTAATTGCCTCCTGCAACTCTGTTGAACATTGCTACAATCGAGCATCCCAGAGAATATGTAGTAACTCTCATTATTGACGGATTGCACTCAAGATTTGCTATTAAGCCATGTCCTGTTGCATTTGCATCAACGCCCCAAATGATCAAAATAATTATAAGTCCTAAAATGCCAAATGCCTGTACCGAAATACCGCTTACACTTCCTCCGCAGAGAGCAACCTTTACTGTTTCTCCTATAGAAAGTGATTCCCTGGCCTTATTTGCAGTACGAACATTTGCATATGTTGCACTTTTCATGCCTATTACGCAAACCAAGCTGCTCATAAGACCGCCTAAAATAAATGTTATCCCGCTTGTTGCCTCAACGAACAAGCTGAAAACAACAGCTATAATGATCGCGACTAAAATAATAACCTTAAACTCTGCCTTTAGAAAAGTATTGGCTCCGCTTCTGATGATAGCCGCCATCTCTATCATCTCATCATTGCCCTCGTCCATTTTCTTAACCTTAAAAAAATTAAACAGGACATAGATCAACGCTGCAACTACTACTGCCAAGACAGCATACCATATTACCGAATTATCCATTAGCATTACCCCCGCTAAATACTTCCTATGTGCCTTACCATTACCTATGTTCACGCGTGTTTTAGGCTATGATCCAAAATCAATTTAAGCTTATCATACACTTTGTTCATTCTCAAGTGGTCAGTAAATGCATTTTAGTATATAATGCACTTCAAATATTTTATTTTATAATATTTTTTCGTCACTATAACCACATTTTATAATTATCATATATTTATTTTAGTTGTATTGTATAGTGCCGCATTCAAATTCGAAGATTATTAAACTTAACAGAATGTAAGTTTTCCGGTTAAACAGATATTTGCCATTGAGGCATGAGACTTTCTTATTCCAAATAAAAGAAGGTGTCAGCACACAAGTGCAGCACCTTCCTTTATATTTAAGCTTCTACGATGAGATATGTTCCATCAGGAAGTGCAAATACTTCTGCTTGTTCTTCAATCTCATCATTGCTCATACCCTCAACATCCATTCCGTTTTCATCGAAATATTC
>CAVLAA010000159.1:0-2332 GCA_963660835.1 bacterium | reverse complement strand
TGGGAAGAGGTTTCGACCTCTTCCTTATTTTGCCAATTAAAATTTTACTCTAAGCCCACTTAATTAGAAGCACTTTCGATTATTTCTTCTTTCTAACACACAGAGCACGCTATTTTGAAGTAAAAATGACAGCTCCAAAACAGTGTAAAATAAGTATTGCACTGATGGAGCCACAAAAGAGATTTATATTAATTTAAAAATTTCAAATGGAAATTATGCTGAAATGCTAGAGAATATTTCTATATTCCTAAAATAGGTTTATAGGCAATAAAAAAATGCGGAAGATGGGACTTGAACCCACACGACTGCAATAGCCACAAGATCCTTAGTCTTGCTCGTCTGCCAGTTCCGACACTTCCGCATTTGCTTTGTTTGCTGTGCTCTCGCAAGCAACAATGAGATAATAACACCTATATATTATATTGTCAACACTTTTTCAAAACTTTTTTTAAAAAATTTTGAAAAAGTGTGAAACGGCTTTTAAAGCATTTTTATAGCTGCCGAAATGAAGCCCTTAAATAATGGATGCGGCTTATTTGGACGACTCTTAAACTCAGGATGATACTGTACAGCTACATGAAAATCTCTGTCTGTAAGTTCTACTGTTTCTACTAATCTTCCATCCGGAGAAATTCCGCTAAGAGTAAGCCCTGCCTTCTGAAGGATGTCTCTATAATCGTTATTAAACTCATAACGATGACGATGTCTTTCGCTTATTGTATTTGTACCGTAGCATCTTTCCATGGTTGTTCCCTTAGCGATATTGCATTGATAAGCGCCCAATCTTAACGTACCGCCTTTATCAATCTCAGAGCTTTGTCCGGGCATAAAATCGATAACCTTGTTTTTACATAACAGATCAAATTCACCTGAATTAGCATCCTTTAATCCGGCAACATTTCTTGCAAACTCAATAACGCAGATCTGCATTCCAAGGCAAAGTCCTAAGAAAGGTACTCTGTTTTCTCTGGCATATTTTGCTGCAAGGATCATGCCCTCAATTCCTCTTTCGCCAAAGCCGCCCGGAATTATAATACCATTGTATCCCTTAAGAACTTCTTCATAATTTTCATCCTTAAGAGTTTCTGAATCAATCCACTCTATTTCAACAGATGTCTCGTAATCATACCCCGCATGCCTTAATGCCTCTGCAACCGAAAGATATGCGTCATGAAGCTGAACATACTTTCCAACAAGCGCTATAGTAACCTTCTGTGTACTGTTTTTGATTCTTTCAACCATCTGCTCCCACTCTGTAAGCTTAGGCTTTTTAGCTTTAATATTAAGTTCTCTGCATACGATCTCAGAAAAGTTAGCCTCTTCGAGCATGAGAGGAGCTTCATATAAGCAAGGAAGTGTTATATTTTCAATAACGCAGTCCGGCTTAACATTACAAAACATAGATATTTTCTTGAATATAGACTCCTCAAGGTGTCTGTCACATCTTAATACAATTATATTAGGATTGATTCCCATTCCCTGAAGCTCTTTTACAGAATGCTGTGTAGGCTTTGATTTATGCTCGTCAGAGCCGCTAAGATACGGAACAAGCGTTACATGTATAAATAAACTGTTCTCTCTTCCAACCTCAAGAGAAATCTGTCTGACAGCCTCAAGGAAAGGCTGGCTTTCTATATCTCCGATCGTTCCGCCTATTTCTGTTATTACAACGTCAGCATCAGACTGTTTTCCGACTCTGTATACGAAATCCTTGATTTCATTTGTAATATGAGGAATAACCTGAACAGTAGAGCCAAGATATTCTCCTCTTCTTTCTTTATTAAGTACATTCCAATAAACCTTTCCGGTTGTAAGATTGGAAAAACGGTTAAGATTTTCATCTATAAATCGCTCATAGTGTCCAAGATCAAGATCAGTTTCTGCACCATCTTCAGTAACATAAACCTCTCCATGCTGATACGGACTCATTGTTCCGGGATCAACATTTATATATGGATCCAGCTTTTGAGCTGCCACCTTCAAGCCACGTGTTTTCAAAAGTCTTCCCAGTGAGGCTGCTGTAATACCCTTACCAAGACCAGAAACGACACCACCAGTTACAAAAATGTACTTAGTCATAATAATTCCCTCTCTGAATAGAAATAAAAAAAGTGCAGTTACCTGTAATGGCTGTTTTGCCATATACAGGGGATCTGCACAAATGAAATCTTATGTAATTACAAGAAATAGTCCCTGTACTTGGATACTTTATCAATTCATAAAAATATATGCAAGGTTTTTTTTGTGTGCAGCTGCACAAATCATTTTTTTTCGGGACAATAGCTTTTTATAAATGAATGTGTATTGTTTATTGATTCATAAACTCGAATTT
>CAVLAA010000158.1:0-2353 GCA_963660835.1 bacterium | reverse complement strand
TATATGACGGTAACAGCCTATGGCAGTAATGCAGCTGATGCGGTAGATGCAGCAGTTGCCGAAATCGAAAGACTGGATTCGATTTTATCTACAGGCGACGAAAACAGTGATATAGCAAAGATAAACAAAAATTCAGGCGGAGAGCTTGGCGAGGATGCAGGATATCTTGTTGAAAGGTCATTGGAGCTCTATAAGGAAACAGACGGAGCATTTGATATTGCCATATATCCTGTAATGGAAGCATGGGGCTTTACAACTCAGGAGTACAGGATACCTGATACTGATGAGCTTCAGGAAAAACTTAAGCTTACAGATGCATCAAAGATAAATTATGACAGCGAAAGCAAAAGCATTTCATTTGATATGGATGGGATGGAGATAGATCTAGGCGGGATTGCCAAGGGATATACTTCATCACGCATAATGGAAATATTCAAGGAGTACGAAGTTGACAGCGGACTTGTAAATCTTGGCGGAAATGTACAGGCTTATGGTACTAAGACAGATGGCAGTGATTGGAGAGTTGCTATCCAGAATCCAAATGATACAGAGGATTATATCGGGATTTTAAGTATAGCCGACAAAGCAGTCATTACTTCAGGAGGCTATGAGAGATATTTTGAACAGGACGGCAAAACCTATCATCATATCATTGATCCGTCTACAGGATATCCTGCAGAAAACGGATTGATCTCCGTAACAATAGTAAGTAATGACGGAACACTTGCAGATGGCTTGTCTACATCTCTTTTTATAATGGGCAAGGATAAGGCGGCTGAATTTTGGAAGTCACACAGCGATGAGTTCGATGCGGTTCTTGAAGCTGATGACGGTACATTATATGTCACAGAGGGAATTAAGGACAGCTTTATGACAGACAGTAATGTCGAGATAATTTCCAAATGATGAGGCAGAAAAGAGAATGAAAATGGATGTCAAGGATACAGTAAAAAAATTAAAAGCATATGCACCTGCAATTTCCATAGTATTGGTTGCAGTATGCACTTCAGCTTCATTAAGCGGATATAAGGCTCCTGTTTATGCAGTACAGGAAAGCTCATCAGATAAGGACGATGAAAATGCATCAAATATCAAGCTTAAGAGTGAGAAAAAATCAGCTGAAACAAATAAACAAAAAGGCTCATTTGATATTGATGACGGAATTTACCAGGGAACAGGTACAGGATATTCAGGAAGTATAACTGTTGCGGTAACAGTTAAGGATAAACAGATAACAGCAATTGATATTTTAAGCTCTACAGATGATGCGGAGTTTTTTACGCGTGCAAAAAAGGTTATAGATCTTATTATTGAGGGACAGACTCTTGATGTTGATGTTGTATCGGGAGCAACCTACAGTTCAAACGGAATCATAAATGCAGTAAAAAATGCGTTGACCGGAGAAAAGGACAGCGGAGAGACAGGACAGTCACAGTCCGGAGCAACACCTTCATCCGGCAGTTCAACCTCAGTTTCAGCTGTTCAGGATGCATCATCATATAAAGATGGAACATATTACGGAACAGGTACCGGCTTTG
The DNA here is from genome assembly GCA_963660835.1 of bacterium. Classification (GTDB taxonomy): domain Bacteria; phylum Bacillota; class Clostridia; order Lachnospirales; family Lachnospiraceae; genus Alectryocaccobium. Next base: position 815 of record CAVLAA010000158.1, on the reverse strand, counting down.
GCGGAACATTAAAGGTTCAGGTTGTTATAAGCGGAGGAAAGATTTCTTCAATACAAATAATTGAATCAAGTGATGGCTCTGAATATATTTCAAAGGCATCATCTCTGATAAATTCTATTATCGCAAATCAGAGTACAAATGTAGATACCGTATCGGGAGCAACCTACAGTTCAGTCGGGATCATCCAGGCTGTAAGGAATGCGCTTAGCCAGGCAGCCATAAGTCAGTCAGCAAGTGGCAGCAGTGATAATACAGATAACAGCAATTCATCAAATAATGACAGCAAGATCACAGGAACAATCCCATACAATGAAGGGATTTATTACGGTACGGCTGATGGATATAACGGAGATATAACAGTAGCAGTTGTTATACAGGATCATACATTAAAGAACATTCTGATAACAAAAAATACCGATGATGAAACATTTTTTAGCAGAGCTAAAAGCGTTATAGACAGTATATTGAAAAAACAGAGTACTGACGTAGATACCGTATCGGGAGCAACTTACAGCTCAAAGGGTATTATCGAGGCTGTGAAAAATGCTATGAAGAAGGCAGAAAGAGCAACAAACGGTCAGGCTCAGGAGGAGATCGATACAGCAAAGCTTTCAGAAAAAATATCTTTGGCAAAGGAATTAAATGAGTCTGATTATACTGAGATAAGCTGGGCAGTATTTTCTCTTAGATTGACTGAGGCAGAGGAAGCACTTAGCGCCACAGACCAGACATCTGTTGACAAGGCTCTTGAAAATCTAAATACGGCAATGTCGCTTTTAGAGAAAAAGCAGGCTGATGATAATACTATATATATA
>CAVLAA010000157.1:0-2434 GCA_963660835.1 bacterium | reverse complement strand
GATATATTCAGGACGCACAGCATAATGCAGTCCATCCGTTGAAAGCAGAAACATATCATTCTTAGAATATTTACCTTTTATCATCTGAATTTCAGGATTGGCCAAAGCTCCAAGACAGGATGTAAGCACGAGTCTGTCAGGATGAATGTAATATGTTTCCATATCGATAATGTTTTCATTTAAGAGATCCATTGCCTTTGTATGATCTTTTGTCCTCTGGATTAATTTTCCGTTTCTTAATATCCAAAGCCTTGTTGAGCCACAATGAGCTGCATAAAATTTCATATCATCGCAAAGTAACAATGCTGTTACCGATGCCGCATAACCACTGAATAACTCTTCTGAACCCATCTTAAAGCCTCCAAGCAATTTGTTTGCCTGAATAAACGATTCTTTAAGGAAAAGGGACGGATTTGCAAGGAAGAGTTCTTTATCCTCGCTGTAACATCTTTCAATGCTTTCCAATATACTCATTCCAACAATAGGTCCGGACTTAGGATATTCTGATATACTTCCTGTTCCGTCAGCCACAAGACATAGAATGTGTTCATCATCTAATTCTTTAAATTGCATAAAATCTTCTTGACTTTCCCTGTTTGGACCAATATCAATTGTTCCGCCTATTTCATAAAAACTGCTCATAATTCGTTCCTTTCTTCTACTTTTTAGAAAAAGGCTAAGCAGCTAATCGCTACATAGCCTTAATTTGTTGATGATTGATTAAATATCGTCTGATTTATTTTCTTCTTTTTGATCATCTATACTTATTTTCTTTTTGCCGAAAAGTTTGTATATAACTCCGCCTACAACGGCAGCACATCCGGCTATAATGATAATAATCGGAAGTATCATGTTGGAAAAAGATGATTTCTTTTCTTCTTTTGTTTTTGTTATTTCTTCGGCGGACGTTTCATCTTCTGAAATAGCTTTTGCATCTTTGGATGAATCCGATCTGTTTATCTCATATGCTGTTCCATCATCATTTGTCTCATATTCAATGATATCTTCTGTATCATCCTGCGAAGATAACGCTGAGATAAGAGAAGACGTTGTTGTAGTTGACTCTGAAACATTAACGCTTGCAACACTGTTTAATCCATTTGCATTATTTGAATTTGTTGCATTCTTAACCGGTGTACTTGTTGGCTGAACCTTCTCTGTTGAATCATGTCCTGTCAGATTCACTACTATCTTTTTCTTTTCAGCAGTAGGCGTAACTGTTGGAGTTTTATTATCCTCTTTTTTATCATCGGTCTTATCTTCTGTTTTGTTGCTCTGATCCGTTTTATCTTTATCAGGAGTTACAGGTGTTGCATCCGGTGTTGGGGTCGGATTAATAGGGATAGGATCAGGAGTTGGCTGCGGTTCTGGATCCGGTTCCGGTTCCGGAATAACAACAGAAGCAAAACTTACATCTGTCAGAGCTGTTCTTTCATCTAATATCGCTCCATTTTCATCTAAAGCTTTCAAACTATACGCTATAGAATCTGTTCCTTCCTCGTTCTTTGTGCTCCTCATATTAAAAATCATACCTTTTGTTTGCACAATGTTTGTTGCATCCTCGTTAGGTTTGATAGTAAGTTTAATAGATTCTATATTAGAGCTGATATTTACCGTTTCTTCATCTGTATTTATGGTATTTCCATTGACTTCTAAAACATATGAAGCATTCTCAAATTTGGGAAGAGTAATAGAATCAAGTAGGAGTCTGTCCGGAATATTAGCTTCGAAAACAAGTTCTGCCGGTAAATCTTTTCCTTTTTTTGTATTGATCTCTGTTATCGTTGAATTTATTTCATCAAGATACTCTACTTTAGATGGATTTGTTAATACATTAAACTGCGTTAATATATGCTTGTTTTCCTCTTCCTGAGCTCCAAGTTCTTTAATTTTTGCTTCTAATTCCTTTAACTTACTTAATGATTCTTCAGAAACCTGTGTCTGGTGTAATTCGTCCATATCATCATACATTTTTCTTGCAGTTGATACGCTTTCTTTATCGCTAAGAGAAAGGTCGGATATAGATGGGAGGTTATTTACTAATTCTTCAAATTCTGAAACAATAGTGTCATCTTCTTTTTTATCCTCAGATTCATTTTTTGCTGTAGTTGTTATACTTGCACTGATAGTATCGTCTTCAGCATCTTCATATTTAATTGTCCCATTTACGGTGATGCTGATATCCTCGTTTCCTGTAAGCTTTCCCGGAAACGATAGTCTATCGATGACTGTCCCGGCTGCAACATTCTCGAACGTAAAACTTTTATATGTTATATTAGTAACTATATCTGTTTCACTTTTTGATTTTGTTGGATTTAATCCTCCAAAATAAAAGTCAGCTGATGAACAATTAAATGTATTCGGATATGATACACATATTGTTATTTCCTTCGCATCTTGTTCTAATGTTTTATTTATTGTCGCTGTGTAAACC
>CAVLAA010000156.1:0-2483 GCA_963660835.1 bacterium | reverse complement strand
CGCAGCCGTAAGGCTGCTATAGGAAGCACGCGACTTTAGTCGTGTGAGGCTTCACGAAAGCTCGCTCTTTGAGGAGAGAATGAGAAAGACATTGTTTAGGAGATTTGTTTATTGTATGAAAATTTTAATGATCAATAAATTTCTGCATCCAAACGGAGGCAGTGAAACCTATATATTTAAACTTGGAAGATATTTAAAAAATGTCGGACACGAGGTTCAGTATTTTGGAATGGAACACGAAGGACGTGTTGTGGGAAACGATGTAAATGCTTATACATCAGATATGGATTTTCATGAAGGAAGTAAACTGTCAAAATTAATATATCCAATAAAAATTATTTACAGTAAAGAAGCCAGAAGACAGATCCGTAAAGTTCTTAACGATTTCCAGCCGGATGTCTGCCACCTTAATAATTTCAACTATCAATTAACTCCATCTATTATCCTGGAGATAGTTAAATGGAGAAATGACATGGGCAGAAAATGCAGGATAGTGTTTACCGCGCATGACTATCAATTGATATGTCCCAACCATATGCTTAATAATCCTAACACTCATGAAAATTGTGAAAAATGCATAGGGGGACACTTTTTTAATTGCACTCAAAATAAATGTATTCATGGTTCTGTAGCAAAGAGTTTTATTGGGACAATGGAAGCTACATTTTGGAATATAAAAAAAACGTATAAGTATATAGATGCAATAGTTTGTTGTTCGGAGTTTATGAAGAATAAAATGGATACCAATCTTTTATTTAAAGATAAAACAATATCGATGCATAATTTCATTGAAAAGATCGAATGGAAAGAAACAGTAAAGAAAGATTATATTTTATACTTTGGACGTTATTCAGAAGAAAAAGGAATAAGAACTCTTATAAATGTGTGTTCAGAACTTCCTAATATTCCATTTATCTTTGCCGGTTCCGGCCCACTCGAAAGATCAATAAAAGGTGCAAAAAATATCAAGAATGTTGGATTTAAGAAAGGCGAGGAATTAAAGAAGCTTATCAGAGAAGCAAGATTTTCAATATATCCATCTGAATGGTATGAGAATTGTCCGTTTTCTGTAATGGAATCTCAAATGTATGGTACACCGGTTTTAGGCTCAAATATCGGAGGGATTCCTGAATTGATTTCAGTAGGAAAAACAGGAGAATTATTTGAGCCGGGAAATAAAGCTATGTTAAAAGAAAAGATCCAAAAACTTTGGAATGATAGAAAACTATGTGATGAATATGGACAGAACTGTAGGGACATAAGCTTTGATACTGCTGAAGAATATTGTCAAAAACTTCTAAACATTTATGAGGAGGATTTCTGATGGTTTATATGCTATTTGATAACCCTTCTGACAAGAGTAAACTGGTGTTCTTAAATAAGTACCCTGAGACATCAGCAATTAAGCAAATATATCCTCAAAAGCAATGCAAGTCTCCAAAAGAAATGTATAGAGTTTGCAAGGATATGATAAAACAGTCCTCAAAAGGAGATGCTATTATCTGTTGGTGTGATTTCATGGCTGTTATCTGTTGGTGGATATGTAAATTTCAATTTAAGAATAGAAAGATCATTGCGTTAAATATCTTATTAAAAGATAAAAACTCCTTAAAAAATAAAATAGCAAAGATTTTATATAAACCGGTTCTTAACTCTATCAAGGCAACTGTTACGTCCAAAGAATACGGAGAGTATATAAAGAATATGCTTGGGATAGAAAGAAATTTTGTTTTACTTCATGATGTTTATCATGATACCTATGATATCTCATATCAAGGAGAAGTTATTAAGAATTCTGTTTTTTGTGGAGGAAGAAATGGCAGGGACTGGGATTTTCTGATAAAGCTTGCTCAAAGCTTACATGAAGTAACATTTAATTGTGTGATGCCAAAAGATAAATTTGAGCAATACAAAGAATCTTTCTCAAAAAATATGAATATAAAGACAGATATCTCCGAAGATGAATATTTAAAATTTATGTGTCAATCAGAAATAGTTGTTATGCCACTTGATACAGAAGCTCCCGCAGGGCTCATAGCTTTATTCCAGGCTGCCGCTAACAATAAGCTGATCATCACATCTGACACCATCACAACTACAGAATATTTTTCGAACAAGAAAGGGATTTTGCTTGGAAAAGACTTGGAAGATTGGAAAGGTGCCATTAAATATTTTTTGAAGAACCCACAAAAAAGAGATAAATATATAAATGAATTAAGGGATTTCCTTGAAAATAAATGTTCAGAAAAGGAATATGCAAGGATAATATCGGAATTAATTAGAAAGTCAATTACCACGACCCTAAAAGGGATCGGGGCTTGCTAAGCCCCCTTGGTGCTCCCTTTTATTACGAGATTTGTATCTCACCCATCTGGTCCTAACGTCACTCGCGAGGAGCGCTCCCAGACTGCACATTAACATGTGTCCCCAGGTACATGGGACTGTGGATACATCGCCGGGTGATTGACAACACCCGTTTTTTG
>CAVLAA010000155.1:0-2495 GCA_963660835.1 bacterium | reverse complement strand
GATGGTGATGTTGCTGCTGCACCGTTGAATCCGTACCAGCCAAGCCAAAGAATAAATACACCAAGTGCACCAAGAGGAATTGAATGTCCAGGGAATGCATTAACCTTGATAACTTTTCCTTTTTTGTCCTTAACATATTTTCCAATACGAGGACCAACCATGATAGCGCCTACAAGAGCTGCAATACCGCCAACCATGTGAATTGCACATGAGCCTGCATAATCATGGAATCCAAGCTGTGACAGCCAGCCGCCGCCCCAGATCCAGTGTGCCTCGATAGGATAGATCAAAAGTGAAATTACAGCTGAATAAATACAATATGATGAAAACTTAGTTCTTTCAGCCATTGATCCTGAAACTATAGTAGCTGTAGTTGCACAGAAAACAAGGTTGAATACAAATGTTGAGGCAAGTGTAAACTGTCCATCCGCTCCCTCTGCAATAAAACCGCTAAAGTTTGTGAACAGATCCCAGTTAGGTATACCGATAAAACCGCCAAGGGCATCAGTACCCATCATAAGTGAGTATCCAAGTAATGAAAAAACAACAGTTCCTATACAGAAATCCATCAGGTTTTTCATGATAATGTTTCCGGCATTTTTTGCTCTGGTAAAACCAGTTTCAACCATTGCAAATCCTGCCTGCATCCAGAACACTAGCGCCGCGCCGATCAAAAACCAAAATTCTACTGTCATAATAATTATCTCCCCTCTTAATTAGAACTATAGAAATTTTAATTAACAAACTCCGAATAAAAGCTCTCCGTATGTTGGGAATGGCCAATATTCTGATCCGACATTCATTTCAGCCTCATCACAAGCAACACGAAGTTCACTCATAGTCTGAAGTAAGTTATCTCTGATCTCATATCCCTGTTCAATTACATCCTCAACAACATTTACCTTCATAACTGCTTTCTCAAGTTCCTCTACCTTCATATCGATCTGATCTGAAAGTGATGAAAGCTTAGCAATAGTTTTCTTTTCGTAACTGCTTACAAGATCTGCTGAAATTTCCTTTTTGCATGCAGCAGCAGAAGCTATTTCTGATAAATATCCTTCAATTGCAGGTAAGATCTGCTTCTTTGTCATATCTATCATAGTGTTTGCTTCAATAAGAACACTCTTGCAGTAGTTCTCAAGCATGATCTCACATCTTGATTCAATTTCTTTTACTGACATTACACCATGAGATGTAAGCATATCGACATTCTTCTTATCAAGAAGATGAGGCATACAATCAGGTGTTGTACGGTAATTGAGAAGTCCTCTCTTTTCAGTTGCTTCTTCAATCCATGAATCATCATATCCGTTTCCGTTGAAGATAATCTTCTTATGATCCTTTATTGTCTTTTTGATCATTTCCTGGAGTGCTGATTCAAAATCATCAGCTTTCTCAAGACGATCTGCATATATCTTAAGTGATTCAGCTACTGCTGTATTAAGCATGATATTTGCACAAGCGATAGAATTTGAAGAACCAAGCATACGGAATTCAAATTTATTTCCTGTAAACGCAAATGGTGATGTACGGTTTCTGTCTGTTGTATCCTTTGCAAACTTAGGAAGCACATCAACACCAAGCTTCATGATTGCCTTCTCGGCTCCTTCATAAGGCTTATCATTCTCTATAGCATCAAGAACTGCATTTAATTCATCTCCTAAGAATATAGAAACAACTGCCGGAGGTGCCTCATTGGCTCCAAGTCTGTGATCATTTCCTGCTGTAGCAACAGAGATTCTCAAAAGATCCTGATAATCATCTACTGCCTTGATAACTGCACATAAGAATAACAGGAACTGAGCATTTTCATATGGTGTTTCTCCAGGGGATAAAAGATTAACACCCTGATCAGTTGCGATAGACCAGTTATTATGCTTTCCTGATCCGTTTACTCCTGCAAATGGTTTCTCATGCAGTAAGCAAACCAAGTTGTGCTTTAAAGCAACCTTCTGCATTATTTCCATTGTTAACTGATTGTGATCAGTTGCAATATTTGTTGTTGTATAAATAGGTGCAAGCTCGTGCTGAGCAGGTGCAACCTCATTGTGCTCTGTCTTTGCAAGGATGCCAAGTTTCCAGAGTTCTTTATTTAAATCAGCCATATAAGCTGCAACTCTTGGCTTGATAACTCCGAAATAATGATCATCCATTTCCTGTCCCTTTGGTGATTTAGCACCAAAAAGAGTTCTGCCTGTAAAGATAAGATCTTTTCTCTTATTGTAAAGATCTCTGTCTACTAAGAAATATTCCTGCTCCGGTCCAACTGATGTGCGAACACATTTTACGCTGTCGTTTCCGAAAAGCTTTAAGATTCTTATAGCCTGCTTGCTGAGAGCCTCCATTGATCTAAGTAATGGTGTCTTCTTATCAAGCGCTTCACCGCCATAAGAACAAAATGCTGTAGGAATACATAATGTCTTTCCTTTAATAAATGCATATGATGTAGGATCCCAAGCTGTATATCCTCTTGCTTCAAATGTAGCTCTAAGTCC
>CAVLAA010000154.1:0-2617 GCA_963660835.1 bacterium | reverse complement strand
GATGAAAAGAAACGAAGAAGCAATCTCATTGATTATGGAGACTTGGAGCATTTTGCACTTAATATCCTTTTGAAAAAAGAAGACGGAAGAATAATAAGAACAGATGCTGCAAAGGAAATTGCATCGCATTTTGATCATATAATGACCGATGAATACCAGGATAGTAACGAGATCCAGGAGCTGATCCTTCAAAGTATATCGCGTGAAGAAGAAAAAACGTATAATCGTTTTATGGTAGGTGATATTAAACAATCGATTTACGGATTCAGACATGCATGCCCTGAGCTTTTTTCGGAAAAATATGCTCAATATGGAGAAAACACATCATCAAGTGAAGTTATAGACCTTCATGTCAATTACAGAAGCAGGGATGAAGTAGTAGATACTGTCAATCTGTTTTTTAACAGCCTGATGAATCTTGAGACAGGAGGAGTTTTGTATGATGAAAGACAGCGTTTAAATTGTGGCGCTTCTTTTGGCAAAGCGGATGAAGAGTATGATCATAATACTGAACTTATGCTGATAGATAAAAAGGATCCTGATATTGAAAATCCAAACAGTAAAACTGAGATGTTAGAGACAGAGGCTTTTATGATAGCTCAAAGGATAAAACAGCTTAAGGAGAGCATGAAGATCTACGATGCAGAGCTTGAGACATACAGAAAGCCAAGATACAGCGATTTTGCAATTCTGGTAAGATCTACAACAAATTATTTTGAAATATTTTCGAGAGTTCTGCAGTCAGCAGGAGTTCCGGCACATGCGGCATCAAGGACAGGATATTTTTCAGCCTTTGAAGTTCAGATAGTTTTAAATTATCTTAGGATAATAGATAATCCGCTTCAGGATATTGCACTTGCATCTGTTATGCTTTCGCCTATTGCTGACTTTACGACAAATGAGCTTGCAAAGATCAGGATATTAAATAAAAATGACAGACTATATAAGGCACTTAAGGATTATATAGAAGCAGGCGATGATGCTGATCTTGTAAAAAAGACAGATAGCTTTTTAGATATGCTTGATCATTTTTCTCAAAAGGCCAAATATGAAAGCGTATTCAATCTGATAAATGAAATATATGAAAAAACAGATATATTGTCGTTTGCATCTGCAATGCCGGCCGGTATACAAAGAGCCGCAAATCTTAGAATGCTTCTTCAGAAAGCAGCAGCCTTTGAAAAGACAAGCTACAGCGGAGTATTCAATTTTGTAAGATATATAGATGAGATAGAAAGTGCATCTGAGGACTTTGGTGAGGCAAATATATTTTCTGACAACTCCGATGCTGTAAGGATAATGACGATCCACAAAAGCAAGGGACTTGAGTTCCCGGTTGTATTCATAAGCGGTATAAACCATAAATTTAATTTTAACGATATGAATAAGGGGATTTTGATCCATAAAAATCTCGGAATCGGAATAGATGCAGTTGATTATGAGAACAGCAAAAAGAAGAAAGGCTTTTACAAAAAGATCATATACAATGAAATAAAAAAGGATCTTCTGCAGGAGGAACTCAGAATATTATATGTTGCGATGACGAGAGCGAAGGAGAAGCTTATATTTACCGGTATATCTTCAAATTTGGAAAATCAGATGGTAAATGCCATGCAGAACAGAGGTGTCTTTGAAAATGCCGAATATGCTTTCTTTTCAAAAACAAGCTCATATCTTGACTGGCTGCTGCCTGTTCTTGCGTCATACAGCTGTTTTAAAATGCCGGCTAATTATCAAAATACTCCGTCATTAGAACAGAAAAAATGTGATTTTATAAAAATCAAAAGAATTGCTGTAGGAAGTGTTATAAAAAATGAAGCCGAAAAGCTCATCAAGATAAAGGAAAATATAGAACATGTTGCGCCAAAAGATAATGCACGTATATATGATGAAAGTATATATGAAATTTTAAATGGAATAGCAGAATTTGATTATAAGTATAAGGCTGAAGCCAATATACCGGAAAAAATCACAGTCTCTATTTTAAAGAGTATGCAGACAGAAAATGAAGATGATGACAGCGAAAGACTGTATAAAGAAGAGGAGATCATTCCTTATATCCCTAAGTTCATTCAGGAGGATAAGAAAGAGCTGACAGGGGCAATGCGCGGAACAGCATATCATAAAGTATTCAGATATATTGACTACAGTATTGCATCAAAGATGATAAATAAAAAGGATATTAAGGATATGCTGGATAGCCTTTTAGAAAAAAAATTCCTTACAGATGAGGAAAGAGAAGCAGTATATGATGATGACATTTTTGCATTTATAAAATCTGATCTGGGAAATCGCATGATGAATGCTGCATTAAGAAACGAGCTATACAGAGAACAGCCGTTTACAATGCAGATAAGCGCAAAAGAAGTAAGGGATGAATGGAATACAGATGAACCTATCCTTATACAGGGAATAATAGATGCATATTTTATTGAGGATGGGGACTATATCCTTGTTGATTACAAGACAGATTATATACCGACAGATAATGAAAATATCCTCAGAGAACGATATGCATTGCAGCTTCAGCTATATGCAAAGGCACTCGAGAAAAGTACCGGAAAAAGGGTAAGGGAGAGTATGATTTATTCGACTATGCTTCGAAAGTGTGTTAATA
>CAVLAA010000153.1:0-2618 GCA_963660835.1 bacterium | reverse complement strand
TGGGGTGCTAACTTTTTCGAGACCTTTTGCGATACTTTCATTTTACCGAAAACATGAAATGGGTCATTATCATTATAATATTGGGCTATGTCAACACGCTGAAGCTATTTGCTTTGGATTAGAAAAATTGCATATAACAAGGAATGAGAAACTCACATTAGAAGAATGGAACTATGTAAAGAAATTAGCTATCGACAATTATACAGACCTCAAATGGGAGGCAGGAGGCTATGGAGACTATTCAAAAATACGATTATATGATTGAAAAACTGCGTAACGGTGAAGAAGTGAAGTGCTGCAAATGCAAAAAAGGAATATATAAACCAGTTAATTCAGCTGCAAAGATTAACTATTGGTTTCAATGCAATTATTGTGGTGATCATTATCATTATGAACCTGCTATTGAAGTGAAGTAAATCAATTTAAGCATCCGCAAGGGTGCTTTTATTATGTGCTGCACTGAAAAAATTAATATTTACTTAGGTTTATGCCGTTTATGTGAAGCTACTTTTGTTCCGTCTTTTTTAGTATATCCTTTTACCTTTACAGTCATAGGACCTTTACGGGGCGGCTTTTCTGAACAATTACCTTTAGTTGCTATAATATCACCTTCCTTTAAGTGCAGCACAATTAGAGTTTATCATGAGGAGATGTGTAATGAAAATCAAAATTTTAGGAACAGAATACGAATTGATAAAAAAGAATGCCTATGAAGATGATTTGTTAGAAACGAGAGCAGGGTATTGTGATAATACTACAAAGAATATTGTAGTAAGTAAATTAAAACCTGAGTTGGGCAGCGGTGTTGATGTTATTTCAGAAGAAAAAAGAGTTATGCGGCACGAAATAATACATGCATTTTTTTACGAAAGCGGGCTTGATGTTGAAAGCAGTTGGGGAACTGATGAAACACTTGTTGATTGGATAGCATTGCAGTTTCCTAAAATTGAAAAAGTATTTAATGAATTAGGTTGTATATAAGCACTCTGCAAAGGGTGCTTTTTTCATGCAGAAAGGAGACTGAATGGATATACAATACAAAAAAATATCAGATATTACTCCATATGAAAAAAATCCAAGAAAAAATGATGATGCTGTTGAATACGTTGCAAACAGTATCAAGAAATTTGGATTCAAGGTTCCAATAATTATTGATAAAGACGGAGTAATAGTAGCAGGACATACAAGATATAAAGCAGCAAAAAAATTAAGGATGGATGAAGTACCCTGCATTACTGCAGATGATCTATCAGAAGAGCAGATAAAGGCTTTCCGACTTGCTGATAATAAGGTCGCAGAAAAATCCGAATGGGATTTAGATTTTCTGACAGAAGAATTGGAAGATATATTAAATATTGATATGACAGACTTTGGATTCGATTTAGATTTTGAAAGTTCGCCTTATGACATACCAAACTCCGAAAAAGGCAGTCTTAAAGATACATTTTTAGTACCGCCTTTTTCAGTATTTGATACAAGACAGGGCTACTGGCAGGAACAAAAAAGAGCATGGCGGAGCATTATTTTAGATGATGGTTCAACAAGAGGAGACGCTAAACTTATAACAGGCTCTATTACAGAAGGATTTGCGGATGTAAGCTTGTTAGATCCTGTTTTATCTGAAGTAATAGTCAGATATTTTATGCCGGATGAAGAACAAGGTTCAAATTGTTTTGATGTTTTTGCAGGTGATACAGTTTTCGGATTTGTATCAAGTAAATTGGGAAAAAATTTCACTGGAATAGAATTAAGAAAAGAGCAGGCAGATTTTAATAATGACAGAGTTAGTCATGTAAATGCGGATTCTGTTTATATATGCGATGATGGCAGAAATGTAAGAAGGCACATATATGATGATTCACAGGATTTACTTTTTAGTTGTCCGCCTTATTTTGATTTAGAAGTGTATAGCGATAATGAAAATGATGCAAGTAATCAAAAGACTTTTGAAGATTTTTATAAAATACTGGATAAGGCTTTTTCAGAAGCTATACAGTGTCTGAAAAATGACAGATTTGCAGTAATAGTTGTAGGTGATGTCAGAAGTAAAAAGGACGGACACTATTATGATTTTATGGGCAGAGTAAAAGAAACATTCAAAAGAGAAGGAATGCTTTTATACAACGAAGCAATTTTGTTGGATTCCATTGGAACAGCTGCTATACGAGCATCAAGGTGTATGCATACAAGAAAGCTTGTTAAGGTACATCAAAATGTATTGATATTTTACAAAGGCAATACAGCTAATATTCCTAAAAATTTTAGTGCATTAGAAATTAAAGATGAGGTGTCGGATGCAGGCGAAGATGTATAACTGGAATGGATGGATAAAGGAAACACGTCCTGATTATTTAAATGCATTTTATAAAAAACTATTGATTAAAAGCGGATTTCATATCAAAAAAGAAATATATGAATTCTTTGAACCTTATGGATTTACAGCATTGTATTTGCTTAGCGAAAGTCATTTTGCGATACATACTTTTCCGGAGGAATCAAAGAGTTATATAGAATTATCAAGTTGTGTGAAAGAATATTTCGATAAATTCATGATACTTATGGAAAAGGAGGCAGATCATGACAAGCAGTGAAATAAAGGTATTCAAGGACATATCAGA
>CAVLAA010000152.1:0-2651 GCA_963660835.1 bacterium | reverse complement strand
GTGTAAACCTGTTCTTCGTCTTCTTTTGAAAATGAATCTATTTCCTGTGTTATTTCTGTTGGGATTTCGGCTGCAAATATTGGAGCTGATGAGCCAAATATTGCCATAACAGTAACACCAAGAGCAGGCAACGCTGTATATCTCTTCATTTAAGATTTCTCCTTTCAAAATTTTAATTCCTTATATTAAGAGTGTTTGTCAAAGTTATGATTTACGTAAAACAAAAAAAGGAGCGAAGGCTCCCTTTCTAACGAAAACTCTTGATTGAATTATCTCTTCTGGTTTTGCTTGTTATTTTCGTGTTTGCTTGCGGCTTATAAACTTCATAAGCATCAGAGAATTTATGTCTGTATTTTTTTTGTTTTGATCTCTTTAAATACATAATGAACATCGTTGCTAATCCCGATACTATTCCAAACAAAAAAACAAGAAGCATCATCATTGATCATCACCATCCTTCATCCTGGCTGATATCGTGTCTAAGGAAAGATTTGTAAGAAGCATTTCTCCTGATTTAAGGTAAATAACAGTATTGATTTTCTTTCCTCTTGTAAAGTCTTTTACCAATTCTGTATTTTTTTTCTTTTTTCTTACATCAAGTTTTACCATGTTTATATCGTATGACACATAATAATTAACATTAGTTTTGGGAACCATACAGTCCTTTGATATTTTTACATCCATAAGTCAAATCACCTTTCATCAGTCTTTTGCATTAGCAAGGGATTCCAACTTCTTTTTCTTGGCAAAATTATAAGCATCACCTTGTCTGTGTCTATATTCATTTACATATCTGGAGGGTTCTTCTTCATCTTCTGATACATTATCAAGATAAGAAGTTTTTTTTGAAATACCACCAAGTCGATTCCCTGCTTTTTCCGACCTATCATCTATTCCTTTTGAATGAATTGTTTTTAATTCTTCCATTTCTTTTCTTTTGTTTTTATAATACTTAGCACTATGCTTTTTAGGTTTTTTCTTGATTTTCTTAACAAATTGGCCGGATATGTATTGAAGAAGTGTGGACATACAGATAAGACCTATAAAGAAACCGATAAGAAAAACAATCAATATAAAAATTAATGTTATTACTTGCATCAGTACTGCCTCCTTTTTTCGTTATATGTAAAGAGTGGCTGAGAAATGTCGAGAAAAAGAAAAGAACCTCTTTTTAAGGTTCCTTTCTCTTGTTAATTATTAATTATAGTAAAGACAACAATGCATCTACCCCGGAAGCAACTGCTCCATTAGACAATACTGATGTAACAGCACCCAAAGTATCTCCTGATTCAAGTAAATCTAAAAATTCAGCTTTTTCATCTGTTGTAAGATTAATTATATCTTTTACTATATCTTCAGGTGTATATGATGCCTGATCTTTGTTAGCGATAGATTCCAAATCGCTGCAAACTTTTTGTGCAAGTTCAAGATCCGACATATCTCTGATATCTGTCCCTGTATCGGCATTTTCTTGATCATTTGTCGGAATATCAATTTCGCTAATTAAATCATTGTTATTACTGTTATCTACATTTTGTGATATTTCAGCATCAATATCATTATATGTATGATCATTATCTACAGGTTTGTATATTTCAGATTCGAATTTATCAGCACTATCTAAAGGAATGATTTCTTCTTTGTATCCTACCTCTACATCAACTTTATTATTTTCATTTAAAAAATCTATTGCTTGAGATTCAACAGCAGACAAATCAAAAGAATTGCTGTCAAGTTCCGTGATTAAATCATTAATCTTACTATATTCGTCATTTATATCAGAATTATTATCAAAAATATAATCATTTGCATTTCCTGTGAGCAAATCACTATTTGAATCGCCGGAATCTATTTCATTTTCTACTTCTTTATTAAAATCGCTTGTTTCAATATTTAATTCTTTTTCAATTTCATCCTGGCCCCTTGCAGCTTCTGCCTCCATTTGCGCCACGTTTCCGATTATATCTCCGGCTCTTTCATTTTTCGTATCATTATCTATGCTTTCAGGCATATCATTTATTGCATCAACCACAACAGTATCAATTTCTTCAAATGAAAGAATACTTGCACTTAACGCATCTGCTATTTCGCTCATGGCATCATCGTACTTTTCTTCATAATCTGCAACATCCGCTCCTGCAAGGGCATTCATCTTTTCCTCAATATTTGCCTTAACCTTATCAGCAGTTTCTTCTGAAACATCCTTTTTTTTACTATCTTCAGATGGATTTTCACCAAAATCTGCCGGATCAATTTCTTGAGTGTCCCCGTCTATCTTATCATCTATTGAAACTTCGTTATCATTAACAGCATCTTCCGGAATTAAAGACTCTTCTGCAATTTCTTCCTGAATTGGTTCTATAGAAGTATCTTCCGGATTATCTGTTATCTGCTCTTCTAATTCCTTTTGACCATCTACTTCCTGTTCCGGATTATTTTCAAGTTGTATTTCCTCTTGATCTTTTGCCGTTTGATCTGATTCTTTTATATTCTCTTGTATTGTTTTGTCTTCTGCATATTTTGTGGCATCAAGTTCTTGTTCAGATTTAACTTCTATATTTTGAGGATTTTTCTCTATCTTTTGGTTATCACCTTTTTCCTCACCCTTTTCAAGTTTTACCTTATCGGTTTCGTTTTCCTTTTCGTTAGAT
>CAVLAA010000151.1:0-2657 GCA_963660835.1 bacterium | reverse complement strand
CCATCAGGGAGAGTAATGCTTATAGGTATTGAATAATCTCCCACTGTATAATTTTTCAGATCGATCGATGCCTTAATATTCTCAGCCTTTAGAGCATTCAAGACATCAGAATCACCGCTTATACGCATTACTACGCTCTTCTTATCATAAGATACAGTCAGTGATGAAGCCAGATTCTTCACTTCAATATCATCCACATCCAAAGAGAACTCTATAGCTCCGACAGGCAATACTGTTATATAAATCGTTGCTGTTTCATTCATCGAAGATGACAGCTTTGTATTTTCAGGCAAATACTCTGCAAGATCTATTTCTATCTGCTTATCAGATGACAAGCCTGTCACATCAACAACACTGGATGGAATAACGATCTTATTGCCATTCTGAGCTAAAAGCTTCAAAGCATCATCCGTGCCTGCCAGTGTAAGATTATCGGGTGTTGTCGTTATTGTTCCGATCTGATATCCGTTTGCCGGAGAACCACTGTATCCAACCTGAATCGAAATATCTGACTGCTTTTTCCAAAGTTCTACATCAACTGTCATGTCAGGCTCACCGCCCTCGATCGTTATATCATCCTGCATGATCGTGTCAGAAATCTCATCCTGATTTTTATCTATGAATGCAAGTTTTCCTGTTAGCGTTTTATCCTCCGCAAGGCCCGAAACATCTATTTTTACTACTGCACTTTCTATATTATTGATAACTGATTCCGGTCCATATATTGTTATTGCAGAAGGAGAAGGTGTCATTTTTCCTATTTCATAATCCTTATTGACTACAGTCTCTTCTGTTGAAACAGATACTGACAATTCCTTGCTTTCTACATTTTCGATCGTTATAGGAATAGCATTGCGTGAAAGAGAAATATCAGTCTGATCAATACCATCGCATGATACACTGAGTGGAACCATTACAGGTGTCCTGTCAAGATCGACGATCTGTGTAAGATCTGCCGTAACATTTATGTCGTCCGCACTTATACTGTCAAGCTGCGATCTGTTTGCCTTTACATATACCGTAACTGTTTTATATTCTTCATCGATCATATAAAGCTGTTTTCCGTTTGCAATGTATGATTCATTTTCTACATTGATATGTACCTGATAGCTTTGTGTAATGATAGGGTCGTTATTGTATACAACCATATACCATATTACAACTGCTATGAAAACAGATATGATCTTAATTGGAAAATTTTTTGTTATTACACTGATAAAACGTCCCATTAGTCATCCTCCATTCTTCTGAAAAGAGAACTTTCCTGGTTTCCTATAAGCTGAACCTTGTGCAGTTTTTCACGAAGATCACTAAGCACAACACCTGTCACGAGCCGACCCTCATGAGCATAAGACACTTTACCTGTCTCCTCAGAAACTATAATAGTAAAACTGTCTGAAATCTCAGATATTCCAAGACCTGCCCTGTGTCTGGTTCCCAGCTTCTTATTGATATCCATGTTTTCTGACAGCGGCAAATAGCATGTAGCCGCAACTACTCTGTCATCACGGATTATCACAGCACCATCATGAAGAGGTGTATTGTGTTCGAATATATTTGAGATGAGCTGACTCGAAATCGCCGCATCTATCATGATGCCGGTCTGTACATATTCATTCAGCTTCACATTTTCCTCTATAACAATCAATGCACCCGTCTTCATTTCAGCCATTTCATAAACCGATCTTATTATTTCATTTAATGATGCATCCGAAAATCGCTTTGGCGCCTCTCCTGAGTATCTTCCAAATGAAAAGAGTGCTACAAACGGGTTCTTATGCCCCATTTTTTCAAGAACCTTTCTAAGCTCGGGCTGGAATATAATGACCAGGGCAGTTATTGCAACTACACTTAAGTTATTTATAAGCCATACTATGGTATCCATATGCAGAATATTTGCCAGGATAACAAATCCGATCACAAAAAGAATTCCCTTTAATAAGGCATATGCTCTTGTATTATTAAACCAAAGGATAAGATGATATACGAAATAAGCAATCAAAGCAACCTGGATAATATCAATTATCTCAATCTGCTTTGGCGGATAAAGCCACTGAAGGACATTTATTTGAAACCAGCTCCATGCTTCTTCCATATACAAAACTCCTTTCTTAGATAATTATTTATTCCTCGTCGATGTCGGCATCAAAATATTCTTCTTCATCTTCTTCGTCATAATCATCATAAAAATCATCAGATTTATTTTTGGGAATGGCTTTTACATAATAATAATAGTCATCATCCTCAAATTGAAGATATTGTGAGCCCTTATAATTTGCATCCATCTTAAAAAATGCAATTATAAGCGAGATAAATATTGATATTACAGAACCTATCAAGTGCTGTATTATATTAAAATCAATATCAAGAAATACAGATCCGCACATAACAAGTGAGATATATACTGCTGTTCCGATGATTATAGAGATCAGCCATCCGTAAGTTGTGCATAATTTGCGTATAAAATATACAATCAAAACAACTGCTGCAAATACGATAGCATTCATCAAAAGCTCTAAATTTCCCGTAATGGATCCGATTGCACTTTTTACTATCTCTAAATTCGAAAGCTCTCCTGCATTTTTCATTTCTGAAATGACAGGAAGCTGTTTCAAGAAGAAATAGGATACAACAGAGCATACTGCCGTAACTGCAGA
>CAVLAA010000150.1:0-2684 GCA_963660835.1 bacterium | reverse complement strand
CGCAGCCGTAAGGCTGCTATAGGAAGCACGCGACTTTAGTCGTGTGAGGCTTCACAAATGGAGAATTGTTTGAAAGTTTTGGTGGTGTTTTTGATTATTTTTCTTTATGGAATGAATCGAATGATTCTTTTTTGGGAAAAGATAAGCCAAATGAAATGAAGCACATTGTAAAAGGATGGAACAAAGGTCTTGCAGAGCAATTATTGTTTTCAGAGAAAAATATTAAGAAAAAGTTAAATGAACATGGAGTAAAGCACATAGCTGAATATATTTCAAAAGATATGTATATCGATATCGACTTCTATAATTTCAGAACAGCTCTTTGTGCAATGACCGGACATTTTACTTATGGTCAAGATTGCCTTTATTTTTCAGAAGATTATGGATGGTGTACATATCTCCCAAAAGAAGTAGAAAAAATGCTTTGAATTATCCTGAAAAATATGTTTTTGTTCAATGTTTCTATCATTAACTATATCTGATGTCCGATTAATGGTTAATGCAGAGACTATCTTAACATCTCGTAAAGAGAGGAGTAATTAAATGTTATGTGAAAATTGTCCGGCACTTCGCTGTGAAGGATACGAATATCCGGAAGAATATTGTCTCATACAACCGGAAGAAAACTGGCGAGATTTTAAAGAAGGCGCCGGTTGCTGCTTAAGTGAAAAAACAATCAGAAAAAGAGTTGAAAAGGCTGAAGAAATGGAAAGCTTATACTACGAAGGGATGGCAAAGGCGTATGCCTTGGATTGTCTTGAACAGAAAACCGATGAGCTTTCAAAATACATGGACATTCTCAAGGAATGTCTTGGCCTTTTCGCTTACAACTGTCCCAAATCTACAAAAAGAGGACAAAAGACCATATATAGGCTGATCAGAAATAAGGTCGTAACAAACAGGATTGATAAGCGTTATAGCCGTTACCGCGAGCTTGAGCTTTGTGGTCTTATGTATTCTGATATAAGCAGACAGATCGATTATGATCCGTTAAAAAAACCGAATGCAAAAGATTCCATTACCTTTTGGTTAACGAAAGATGGTTTTAGATGGCTTTCCGAAAAAGACACTCATGGATGCAATTTTGTCGAGTATAAGTTTTTGCAAGGGCCTGTGGAATACTTAAATATGGAACATAAGAAACAGATTGAAACTTATGCAGAAAAAGGCAAGATCGCTGTCGGAGACATGTTTGTTTGGAGACGGGCAAAGAAAAATACAGAGTACATCTCAAGTGGAAAGTTGAGAGAGAAGTATATATACTCGCCTGATTTTCCATACGCAAAGCAAGGTGTACTCGAAGTATACAAAGTCTACGAAGGCGAAAACGGATATGGACCATTCATGGATTATTATTTGAAGCTACCGAATGCAAGTGAAAACGAATATCATATAATCATCAATGGTGTCGATGCTATGAAAATGCAAAGAGCAAATATAAGGTACTTTTCAGCTTCGGTTTTTTGCTAAACGCAGGGAGGAATCAAAATGAATAGGATTATAGATATGGCTAAACATGCCATAGGAATGAGTAACAGAGAAATTTTTGAAAAATATGGTAGAAAATGTTTTATCTCTTATCGTAATTATTATTCCGTAGGCCCGGACGGAGATTCAGACTGGGATGATCTCGTAAAACACGGTTTGGCAACGAGAAATGCCTACGAACGAGGTGTGAGCTATCATCTTACAGCAGATGGTTTTAACTGGTTGCGAAAAGAAACCGGCGTCAATATATACGACGAGGACCATCCGGAAGAAGATTATCCCATAGGAGATTATGATGCTGAGGATATAAAAGCCGTATGGCGATTTGTGCAGGAAAATAATCTGTTCTCATGGAATAAGCCAGAAAAGTTCGATGTAGGTATTTTGATCGAGCCACACCAAGTGGACGATTTTTGTAAAGAATTCCTGTGTGATGTAGAGGGAGCTATCCCTTCTGAACTGACCGTTTATGGTGTGACCGTCAACTTTTCAGATCTGTTGTACTTCAAAGCAAGCGGCAAACAGATATGGGAGTTGAGGCCAAAGGATGGCATGAGAAACGAGATGTGAGCAGAGTTGCGCCTTGAATCCGACGCATATAAATATCATAAAACCATCAGCCGATTTTGGTTGGTGGTTTTTTAGTTTATAAGAAATCCGAAAACAGTCACTCTTCTTATATCTAATAATTTTAAATTTCTTATATATGAGAGGAGGAAACATATGAGTAATGTAAAAATATTCTTTGACATGGATGGCGTTCTTGCTAAATGGGATACAGCGGCCAGCGTTGAGGATACCTACAAATCCGGCTATTTTCTTTTCCGACAAGTCGATGAAAAGATCAAGGCTCTTCTTGAAATGCTTAATGAATGTTATGACGTTTCAATTTTATCATCTGTTTATACCGAAGGCACAGCAAAAGCAGACAAAGCGGATTGGTTAAGACTGAATAAAATTAACAGGATTGATAAAATCTTTTGTCCATATGGGCAGAAGAAAACTCATTGGGTCAATAACAACAAACCAAGCATTCTTATTGATGATTTTTCTAAAAACCTGCATGAATGGGAAACTGTTCCGGGCTTTATCGGTGTGAAATATTATAACGGCATCAATGGTACAAACGGCACGTGGGACGGTTATAACATCAACCATAGAATGAGTCCTGAAAAAATGTTTACTGTTATTAGTGC
>CAVLAA010000149.1:865-2698 GCA_963660835.1 bacterium | reverse complement strand
GGCAACACCACCAACCATATGAACTGCGGTGGAGCCTGCAAAATCATGGAAGCCAAGATCTGCAAGCCAACCACCGCCCCATATCCAGTGGCCTATGATAGGATACACAAACATAGAAATGACTACGCTGTATATGCAGTATGCTGAGAATTTTGTACGTTCTGCCATGGCTCCGGAAACAATAGTTGCAGCAGTAGCGCAGAAAGCAATCTGAAAAAAGACGAAGCTGTAAAGTGATATTCCATCAGGCAGAAGGAAAGAGTAATTATCGCGGATGAACAGATCCAGATTTCCGATAAAACCGCTGTTATTTCCGAACATAAAACCAAATCCGATAAAGAAGAAAACCGGAGCACCTATGCATATATCAATGATATTTTTCATTACTATATTTCCGGCATTTTTTGCTCTAGTAAAGCCTGTCTCGATCATTGCAAAACCTGCCTGCATGAAGAAAATCAGACTTCCGCAAATCAATAACCAGACTGTATTCAATGTCATATCTATATCCCTCCCTTTATCTTGATTCTCTTGTATAAGGTTTTCCGTTTGCTTTTGGCTCTGAACCGGGTTTCATAAAGAAAGAAAGCACTATCAGTGTTGCAAGGTAAGGAAGCATCTGTAAAAACTGGTAAGGAATAGCATCGCTTACTACTTGAAGCCTTAACTGCAGTGCATCAAGAAATGCAAAAAATACACAAGCTAAAAGGACTCCTTTCGGTTTCCATTTACCGAAAATAACCGCTGCAAGAGCTATATATCCACGTCCTGACACAATACCATTTACATAAGATGATATATAAACGGTTGTAAGATATGCACCGGCAAGTCCACATAATACACCATTGACAGAACAAGCTAAATATTTCTTTTTACTAATATTTATACCTAGTGTTTCAGCTGCTCTTGGAAATTCACCTACTGCCCTAAATGCAAGCCCGGCCTTTGTTTTATAAAGATAAAAACCTATAATAATTGTTATTACAACAGAGACTACAAGAAGTGAATAATTGTCTGTTGTCACTGACTGCATAACCCCAGATTGTTTTTTTGATATAGAGGTATATACAAGGGATGCAATAGCGAGCCCTAAGATATTCATAGCGTTTCCGACAATAACTTGATCCGCATTAAGATTAATGGTCAGAAAAGCATATATCATATTTACTCCCCAGCCCGCTGCTATACCGGCAAACATCCCAAGGTATGGATTACTGGTGAAATAAGAAGTAATAAAACCGATAATCGCACCTACTGACATAATGCCTTCAAGTCCAATATTTGTAAGCCCGCATCTTTCCGAAAACATTTCACCTGTGGCCCCAAGCAACAGTGGCGGAAGGATTCGCATGGTTGCTATCAAAAGACCCGAAAGAAACGCTAAAGAGAATATACTACTCATTCGTCCTGCCTCCTTTAATTTTTGATTTAAAGAACTGCTTGAATTTATCTTTTTCTACAAGCACACTACCACCTACGACAAAAAATATAATTATTGCCTGAATAATACTTGCAATGGAAGAAGGAACATTTGTCATAAGTTCCATTGAGTTTGAGCCTACATTTAAAGCTGCATAGAATAGCGCTGCGATAACAGTTCCCACCGGATTTAATTGACCGATCAATGCTATCGCAATTCCATCAAAACCGTAATCTGTACAGAAACCGCTCTGTATTTTGAATTGTGTGCCAAGGAGTTCAAGAGTACCGGCAAGGCCACCGATCGCACCTGAAATCGCAATGGACATAATCAGATATTTCCTTACCGGAATACCATTGCATTTTGCTGCAACTGAATTGATACCGACAGCCCTAAATTTAATTCCATATGAC
>CAVLAA010000149.1:0-855 GCA_963660835.1 bacterium | reverse complement strand
GCACATACCATATTAGTAACGCTACGACTAGTGCGATTATAAGTCCTATGTGAAGCCTTGTACCGGGAATAAGTTTTGCAAGCCTTACTGTTTCTGTTACTTCCTCAGTCTGTGGAATCTTGCTGTCTGCTGCAGCAAGGGGATATGTGTAAAGATAGCTTGCCAGATAAAGTGCTATATAATTCATTAAAAGTGTGCTTACAATTTCATTTACATTTCTATATGCTTTTAAAATACCTGCAATTGCACCCCAGATTGCGCCGACAAGCATACCTACTAAAATCGCACCTATCGTAAGAATAGGTGATGGAAGATTTGGAAATGCTTTTAAAAAACATGCTGCGCTGATCGCACCCATTATAAGCTGGCCGTCAACGCCTATCGTCAGTACACCAGATTTATAAGCAAAGGTGATTGCAAGACCACAGAGAATAAGGGGAACTGAAATGGTAAGTAGCTCACAAATACTGTTTCCTGAGCCAAAAGCCCCATTAAACATGTAACCATATGATTCAAATGCATTGTTTCCTGTAAGTTCGATAATAATAATTCCGATAACAAGAGCAAGTAAGACTGACACTATGGGAACGGCTATTTTCAGAATTGATTTAGTTGCTGATTTTTTCATATTCTTTACCTCCCATCATTGCTGAAATCATGTTCATATCTGGGTTGCTACCGGATATTTCACCCATTATTTTCCCTTCGAACATAACAATGATTCTGTCAGAAATTTTTATTACCTCATCAATATCAGCAGAGACGACAACTACGCCTTTTCCTTTGTCCCTTGCTTCAATAAGACTGCTATGGATAAAATTGGCGGCACCTATATCAAGGCCTCTTGTAGGATGC
>CAVLAA010000148.1:0-2744 GCA_963660835.1 bacterium | reverse complement strand
GGAGGGAAAAATGGATAAGCAGAAGAAAATGCATGAGCTTAAGGTTCTTGCAGCACAGATCCGTATGGAGACAATGAAAATAATCGGTGCAAGAGGATTCGGACATGTAGGCGGATCAATGTCAATGGCAGATGCTATGGCAGTTGTTTACGGCGCATATATGAAGATCGATCCTAAGAATCCGAGATGGGAAGACAGAGACTGGTTTGTACTTTCAAAGGGACATGCAGGCCCTGTAATGTATGCTACACTTGGAATCATGGGATATTACCCAGTGAGCGATGCATATCAGCTCAATCAGCCGGGAACAGACTTCCCGTCACATACAGACAGAAACAAAACAAAGGGTGTTGACCTTACAACAGGATCTCTCGGACAGGGAATCAGTGAGGCAGTCGGCGCAGCTTTAGGTCTTAAGCTTCAGAAAAAAGACAATAAAGTCTTTGTTGCAGTCGGAGACGGAGAGTCGGATGAAGGACAGGTATGGGAGGCAGCTCAGTTTGCAGCTCATTATAACCTTGACAATCTTATCTGCCTTGTTGATAACAACAAACGCCAGCTTGACGGACCTACAGAGCAGATCATGAGCCACAAGAAGGGTGTCGGAGCAAGATTCGATTCACTCGGATGGAACGTGATCGACGTTAAGGACGGAAATGACGTAGAAGAGATATATGATGCTATAGCAAAAGCATATGAAACAAAGGGAGTACCTACATGCCTTATACTCAATACAGTAAAAGGAAAGGGAGCAACCTTTGCAGAGCCAACAGGAGCACATTCATCACAGCCTTCAAAAGAAGAGTGGGATGAAGGAATTGCAGCAGTAGAAGCTGCTTACGAAGCAATAAAAAACGCTTGATACGGGAGGCAGTGGAAAAATGAGCTATACATTAATCGGAAAACACGAAAAAGATAAAAGAGCAAACAGAGACGGATATGTTACAGCGATGATCGACCTTATGGGAAAGGATGACAAAGTTGCACATATCGATTGTGACCTTGAGGGATGCATAAATGTAGGAAAGATCGCAAAGGAATTTCCTGAGAGAGTATTTAATGCAGGAATCGCAGAGCAGAATGCAATGGGAGTAGCTTCAGGCCTTGCAGCAACAGGCTACAATGTATTTATCCATTCATTCGGATGCTTCGCATCAAGAAGAGCATTTGACCAGGCTTTCCTTGCAGCAGGATATTCAGAGCTTCCTGTTCACGTTATCGGATCTGATCCGGGTGTTGCAGCTGCTTTCAACGGCGCAACTCATATGCCTTTCGAGGATGCAGCACTTTATATGACAATTCCAAATGCAGTAGTGCTTGATTCATGTGACTTTGCACAGACATACTCACTTACAAAGCAGTGCGCAGGATACAAGAATATTTCTTACCTTCGTCTTATAAGAAAAGGATTCACAACAGTATATGCTGACGGATCTGAATTTGAGATAGGAAAGGGTGTTACTCTTAGAGAAGGAAAGGATGTAACTATCATCTCATCAGGAGTTGTACTTGACGAGGCACTTAAGGCAGAGGAAGCACTTAAGGCAGAAGGAATCTCAGCAAAGGTTATCGACATGTTCTGCTGGAAGCCTATAGATGAGGAACTTATAATCTCATCTGCAAAGGAAACAGGCTGCGTTGTAACAGCTGAGAACCATCAGGTAGGCTGTGGTCTCGGATCAGCAGTAGCAAACGTTCTTGTAAAGAACAATCCTGTTCCTATGGAAATGATAGGAATCCAGAACCGTTTCGGTCAGGTTGGAGATCAGGGATTCCTTATGAAGGAATACAACCTTACAGCTGACGATATCGTTGCAGCTGCAAAGAAGGCTATTTCTCGTAAATAATTCTTTAATAAAGCTAAAAAAAGGTGCCGCACAAGCGACACCTTTTTTTAAAAGAATCTCAGATCTCCGATAACCTTTCCAAGAATAGAAAGCTCTTTTTTAACGATAATAGGATCCATAAAGTCATTTTCAGGCTGAAGACGTATATGATCCTTTTCTTTATAAAATGTTTTTACAGTAGCGGAGTCATCAATAAGTGCAACGACTACATCACCGTTATCAGCTGTATTTTTTTGTTCAACAAGAACAAGATCTTTATCCATTATCCCGATATTTACCATGCTGTCTCCCTTTACACGAAGAAAGAATGTCTGACGGTTTGGAAGTCTGTCAACCGGAACAGGATAGTAGGATTCGATTTGTTCAGCTGCAAGGATCGGAGTACCTGCAGCAACAGTTCCGATAACAGGAACCATAACAACAGAAGAATCTGCAGACGGGACAGAGACTTCTTCCGAAGCCGGGAGCTGATGAGGAATCTCGCTTTTGTCAGGATAAGCTTTTTCGGTAAGCCTTATTGAACGTGAGTTGTGACTGTCTTTTATAATGTAACCTTTATTTTCCAATGCTTCAAGATAAGCATGAACCGATGATGTGGATTTGAGGTTAACTGCCACACATATCTCTCTTATGCTTGGCGGATAACCCTTAGCAAGTATAGAAGATTTTAAAAAGCTTAAAATCTCAGATTGCTTCGGTGTCAGCTTTGATTTATCTCGCATGATCTACCTCCGTAAAAATTCATATTTATAATATAATAACACCAAATGCATAAAACGCAAACATTTATTCGCAAAAAACCTTAAAATCTTGATTTGGGCTGACTATATATTTCACATAATATATGCAATATAAATAAAGAAGAACACTGAAAATTGTGTATATATAGACATAATG
>CAVLAA010000147.1:0-2868 GCA_963660835.1 bacterium | reverse complement strand
ATAAAAGCCTGAACATTTTTCTCCTCATATTTTCCTCCTTAAAATGAAAAAATGCCCCTTTTTAGGGACACCAAAAAAGATCATGAACGTAAATTCATGATAAAAACAAAATTGAAGCGCCCCTGAGCTCCAATTCGTCTATAAGCAATAAACAGAAAGACCCGACTTTACGGTGGCAAGGACGCCGCTGCGGAGATTGGCCGCATTCCATCTGAATATGCTTTTTGTTTGCGTTTTATAGCCTAACATATCTTATATATTTAAGCAATGAGTTTCTTTTATCATCACATTCCATATATTGACAAATCCGGCTTTTCTGCTAATATTCTTCAGATAAGGCAAAGGCGCTTTCTTGGCGTTTTTGCCTTTTTTGGTATGACGGGCATGCCGTCAATCTGTGATGAGAGTCCACGTGGGGCGTAGTTGCCAACGAACTCCAAAGCGACTCCCAAGTTTTGCATGGCGAGTAGGAGTCAGCCTGCTCGATTCATTTTAAGACTCTGCTGCTTAAGCAGTACAATATAAATTAAGGTCGGAGGTTTAATGTATGCCGGCACGTGTATCGGATTGGTTTAGAATTGTTAAAGATAAAGAAGTAAAGATTATCGCCGGAAAAAAAGGGCTTGCAAATACGGTTTCCAGCTCTCATATAATCGAAAAGCCATCATTTTCGGAATTTCTCGAGGGCAGGGATATTATTTTTACAACAGGTGTAGCTCTTGAAAAGCCGGGCGAGCTTTTTGAGATAGCAAAATTCAGCTATGCAGCCAAGGCAGCGGCATTTGTTGTAAACACAGGTCCATATATAAAGGAAATCTCAGATGAGCTTATAGCTTTTTGCAACAAACGGGATTTTCCGCTTTTTCAAGTTCCGTGGCATATCCATATAGAGGAATTGCTGCAGGCCGTCTACAGCATATTATCAAATGAATATTCTGCCGATCCCGTGCTTGAAACCATTTTTGATAATGCCATACGCTTTCCTGAAAGACGCGACCTCTATGAATACCAGATAGAAAGCAAGGGATACTCCCGCAACTGGAAATACTGCGTATGCCTTGTTCATCCAATGGATCCGACCGGTCCTGATGCTGTTTCATCTGAGGAAATCTCACGTCATATAGCAAAATGCATATCAGATAGCGGTGAATTTATATTTACATATGTATTCGGTCAGGATGTAATAGTTATATTTGCCAATATATCCTCAAAGGATGCCGAGGACAAAATGCGGTATTTTCTTTCCTGCTATGATGCTTCAAACTATGTATTCAGCATCGGAAGAAGCACCAAAAGTATACGCTGCCTTAGAAAAAGCTACCTGCTGGCGCAAAAGATACTTTCAATGAAGATCTCAGGTCAGCTTCCAAAGCGGATAATCGGCTACGACGAACTTGGCTTATATAAGATCATACTGGGTCTTGAAAACCAGGACATCCTGAATCAGATCCATGAGGATTATCTCAAGCCGCTTATAGAGTACGATCATGCCTGCGGAACCGATTATATTTCATTTATTACTACCTATTTAAAATGCGACGGACATATAAAGGAAATTTCAGAGAAAATGTTCATTCATAAAAATACCGTACATTACAAGATACACCGCATCGAAGAAATCCTTGACTGTGACCTTTCACGCCTTGATACCAAGATATATCTGATGATCTCACTGATGAATTATCTGCAGCAGACAAATGATGAGTGATGGGTATTTATGCTGCTGACAGAATATATTCAATGTGGTATGATAATATAATAAGGAAAAATTCAAAACCACACCCAGATCAGACTGTGTATTAACTTCACTTGCAGTTGATGAACCGCTTGAATATGCAAGATTATATCTTGATGGAAATTTGCAGATGTAGGTAGATGCAGAAGCTTCATTAGAATTATAATAATTCATAACCTCAAGAAGACTCTTTGGAATATCAGTGTTTTGATATTTTAAAGAGTCTTTCTCTATCAATTATCTTTTTGGTATCACAAATTTTCTCCTTGCAAATCAAGAGAATGTACATACTGTCCATGCTTCTTTGTATTTTTACCATATTGAATAGCAAATTTAGGACAGCGATGTAAGCAAGCCAAGCACATTACGCATTGCTCTTTAATCCATTCAGGTTTGTGGCTTTTGAGTTTAATAGCGGTAACAGGGCAGTTTTTTGCACACAATCCACACTCAACGCAAGTATCATCAACCGAAAAGTGCTTTGTTTTTCGCATCGAATCATATTCAATTTTATATCCTATCTTTGCAACCGGATAAGGCAGTTTATTTTTCATAAAATCCCCTACAGTAAAATTCTTTATTTGCTTGATAATATAATCAATTTCAAGCTCAGCATTGTCATTTATACGCTGAACCTTTTCTTTATTGCTCAAATCAAAAATCGGAGTCCAGGTATCCGGCATTTTTACACTAAATTTTGCGAACAATGGCAAGCCTTTATGAGCAAGAATATTATCTGCAAATTTTCCGGTTTGTCCCGGAGTTGTTCCGTAAGTTGCGATGAAATATATATAATCTGGTTTACAGATTAAATCTAATCTTTTTAAAAATTCAGTTACAATAATAGGCAATCCCCAAGAGTATGTAGGGCTTACTATACCAAGTGTTTCGTATCTCTCATTAAAAGAAAAAAGTTTCTTTTTATAAAAATCTGTAATAGACGCAACAACATCTCCTGTTTCGGCTGCAATTCTTTTGGCAACGTATTCGCTGTTTCCGGTTGCTGAAAAATATAAAATCATAATCTGTCTCCTTATCCAAGACCTGCAAATTTAACAAGAAGTGTATGCGGAATAACCTTTGCAAGCAATCGGTAGCATTTATAAAATGCTCCGGTAGTGTAAACGGCTCTG
>CAVLAA010000146.1:0-2875 GCA_963660835.1 bacterium | reverse complement strand
TGGATGCGATCCGTGCAGCTACAGGCCTTCAGAAGACAAGAGAAGAAGGAACAGCCGAGACAAACAAATATCTCGGAATCGGAAATTTTAAATAATTTATAGAATTTACAATAAACCTGTATATAGGGGGCGGACGTTAGCGCCGCTCCCTAATTCAATTTGAAAGGAGAAAAAATGCGTTTCGGAATTAGAACAATAGATGATTTTGACGTAAAGGACAAGACAGTTCTTTGTCGTGTTGATATCAATCAGCCTGTTGATAAGGCAACAAATACACTTAAAAGTACAGCCAGGATCAAGGCATGTGTTCCTACGATCAAGGAACTTTCAGATAAAGGTGCCAAGGTAGTTCTTATGGCACATCAGGGAAGCGATATCGAGTATAAAAATTATTATACACTTGAGCCGCACAGCAAGGTTCTTTCAGAACTGCTTGGTAAAAAGGTTGATTTTATAGAGGACGTATGCGGACCGGCAGCTATCGAGAAGATAAAGAGCCTGAAATCAGGAGATGTCCTTCTTCTTGAAAATGTCAGATATATGGCTGAGGAGCAGACACTGTTCGAATTAAAGCTTTGTCTTACACATGAGCAGCAGGCACAGACTGTTCTTGTACGCAAGCTTGCACCTCTTGCAGATATTTATATTTGTGACGCATTTGCAGCTTCTCACAGAGATCAGCCTTCACTTTGCGGATTTGAGCAGGTACTTCCTTCAGCAATGGGAAGACTTTTTGAAAAAGAATATTGTGTTCTTTCAGAGCTTATGGAGTCACCAAAGCGTCCATGTACATTTGTACTTGGGGGAGCAAAGATTGCAGATGCATTTCTTATGATGAAAACTGTATTGAAGGCAGGCGTTGCCGACAATATTCTTCCGGGCGGAGTTGTTGCAAATATCATGATGATCGCAAAAGGCGAGAATATCGGAGAAGGAAGCAAGAGCTTCATTGAAAAGAATAACTATGCAGAATATTTCGATGTAGCAAAGGAAATAATTGCAGAATATGGCGACAAGATCGTATTCCCTGTTGATATGGCATGGACAGAGAACAAGGTACGTAAGGAAGCAAAGATTGGAGAAATCCCTTCTGAAGTTGGTATAACTGATATAGGTGCCGAGACAACAGCAAAATATCAGGAAATAATCCGCTCTTCAGAGACAGTATTTGTAAACGGACCTATGGGTATCTTCGAAGAGGAACCTACAGAGTACGGAACAAAGGGCGTATGGGAAGCACTTGGCGATACTAAGGCATATACAGTTGTAGGCGGCGGCGACAGCATCACAGCTACTACAAAATATAAAAAGACAGATGATATTTCCTATATTTGTACAGGCGGCGGCGCACTTATCCGTTTCCTTACAGGTGAGGAGCTTCCTGTTGTTAAGGCTCTCAGACACGGAGCTACAGTATAATAGATAAAAGAAGGATGTTGAGGCGCATATGAATATAGAATTCGGATACGGAAAAGGAATACAGACAGTAAATGTTCCTGATGAAAATCTTATAGATGTTCTTATGTCAAATCCTATGGAGCATGAAAGAAGAGGCAAGGATGCAGTAGATTATGCACTTGAGAATCCTATAGGAGCACCTAAGCTTCATACACTTGTAGGCCCGGATCAGAAGATAGTTATTATTACAAGTGATATTTCGAGACCTCTTCCAAGCTTTGATGTTGTTCCTTCGGTTTTAGATGAGCTTTATAAGGGAGGCGTTCCAAAGGAAAATATTACAATAGTATTTGGACTTGGCTCTCATAGAAAGCAGACCGAAGAGGAGATGAAGCATCTTGTAGGTGAGCGTGCATTTAATGAGGTTAAATGCATGGACAGTACACCTGAGGACTGCATTTCGATGGGAACAACACCGAGCGGAACACCTGTAGATATAACCAGAGTTGTTGCAGAGGCAGACTTCAGGATTGCACTCGGAAATGTTGAATTTCACTATTTTGCAGGATATTCAGGCGGAAACAAGGCACTTATGCCGGGAGTTTCAACACCGGCTGCTATTCAGGCAAATCATAGGCTTATGGTATCAAATGATGCATGTGCCGGTAAGCTTGAAGGCAATCCTATAAGAGAAGATATCGAGGAAGCAGGCAAGCTTTGCCCGATACATTATATCGTCAATGCAGTTCTTGATGAGCATAAGCACATTGTTTATGCTGCTGCAGGGGATGTTATAACAGCACATCGAAATGCATGTGCATATCTCGATAAGATGTACAGAAAGCCTATTCCACAGAAGGCAGATATAGTTCTTGTATCACAGGGCGGAGCACCTAAGGATGCAAATCTGTATCAGACACAGAAGGCACTTGATAATTCAAAGCATGCTGTAAAGGATGGCGGAACGATCATTCTTATAGGAGCATGTAATGAAGGTCTTGGAAGTTCCAAATTCGAAGAATGGCTTGTAAATTCAAAGACATCGCATGAAATGGTAGAAAGGATCGGAAGAGACTTTCAGCTTGGCGGCCATAAGGCTGCTGCAATTGCAATGATTCTTGAATATGCAAAGATCGATCTTGTATCGGAAATGGATGATGACTTTGTCAGAAGCATATTTATGGAGCCAAAGCATTCGGCTCAGGAGGCTTTTGATGAGGCGATGAAGGAATACGGACCTGATGCAAAGGTAATAGCAATGCCATTTGGAGGAGCTACACTCCCTATTTGCGAGAATTGACAGAACTATTATATGCATGAATAAAGCTTAAATATAAGCTGTCACAAAGAATATCTAAAGGGATATTTTTTGTGGCAGCTTTTTTAATTTGGTAATAAGCAGGAATCCTCGGTTATTCAATTGTAAATGGTAAATAATCAGTCCATCAAAATAATAACGCCAGCCTTTCGGCTGGCG
>CAVLAA010000145.1:0-2947 GCA_963660835.1 bacterium | reverse complement strand
GTCAAGTGCTGTATTATATAACTTTTCTGTCTGCACGGGATTTACCTGATAAAATGACCTGGATGATATACGAAATCTTTTTCCGCATAGTTCATCATATATAAATCCAGGCCCATAAAGCACCTTTTCCTTTTCTCCAAGTATCATACTTGTTTTTTTACTGTTATAATTCAGCACCACTGTTGTAATTTCAGGTTTGTTTTTTACCAGAGTCCTTACAAAGTCCTTTGCATATGGAAAAAAATCACTTCCAATAACAATAACAACCATTATTTCTCCGGTTTCAAAACCTCTTCTGACAAGCACATGCCTTAAAACTCCATAATTCTTATCCTCATCATATGTCCTTATTTTAAATTTCTTAATAAGACTTCTTATTTCATGTATGATCTCTTGGCTTTTTTTATCCTCTATAAAGCAGTTTTCGCAGTTTAATACCCAATGCGAATTTGCTTCATACGGGCCTGAAATAATGTTTCCGCTTCTGTCTCTCGTAAAAGCATGGTGCACCTTATTTCTATAGTAATATGGGTTCTCCATGCCTATGATTTCTTCTATTTCTCCATATTTTCCTAATATTTTTTTTATTTCAATCTGTTTCTTTTTTAACTGTTCATCATATGGCAGATTTAAATATTTACAGCCACCGCATTTTCCCTGCAATCTGCAGGATTTTACAAT
This sequence comes from bacterium, assembly GCA_963660835.1. Classification (GTDB taxonomy): domain Bacteria; phylum Bacillota; class Clostridia; order Lachnospirales; family Lachnospiraceae; genus Alectryocaccobium. The sequence goes on along the minus strand of CAVLAA010000145.1, from coordinate 2,266 downwards.
TTTTCTATTTTGTGCCATACTTTCCTCTCTACTTTTTATAACAATAAGGATGCAAAAAATCGCCCTGCTGCTTTATGCTCCCTATACTATCATCTTGATTTATTTTGTCTTTGTCATATAATGCTGTTGAGATCAGATCATTTTGATTTAAATATTATTATATTATAACAGAGGCGATTATCAATGAATAAAGATCTTACAGTAGGCGATCCGCAAAAGGTATTATGGAGATTTTGCCTTCCATTATATGCAAGCATTATTTTTCAGCAATTATATAATATCGCTGACAGTCTTGTTGTAGGTAAATTTGTAAGCGAAAATGCACTTGCGGCTGTCGGAAACAGCTATGAGATAACTCTTATATTTCTTGCATTTGCATTTGGATGTAATATTGCCTGCTCCGTTATCACATCAAGATATTTCGGTTCAAAGGATTATTCTGCAATGAAGACCGCCGTATCTACATCTCTTATCTCAAGTGCTGCTGTATGCCTTGTTCTCATGCTTATTGGCATTTTATGCTGCAATGCTCTTCTTCAGCTTATAAATACACCAACTGAGGTTTTTGCCGATTCAAAAACATATCTAGATATATATATATGGGGACTTCCTTTTGTATTTTTTTATAATCTTGCAACCGGTATCTTCTCTGCACTTGGTGACTCAAAGACCCCCTTCATATTTCTTGCAATATCATCTGTAAGCAACGTAGGTGTAGATATCCTCTTTGTCACCCGGTTTAATATGGGTGTTGCCGGTGTTGCATGGGCTACTTTCCTTTGCCAGGGTATAAGCTGTATCCTTGTTCTTTTATTTGTATACAAAAGAATGAAGGATATAGAGACAGGATGCAAAGCAATTCCATTCTCAATAAAAATGCTGAAGCAGTTTTTCTCGATTGCTATACCGAGTACGCTCCAGCAAAGTTTTATCTCTATCGGTAATATCCTGATACAAGGTATGATAAACAGTTTCGGTGCAAGTGTTATGGCAGGCTATTCAGCCAGCATAAAGCTCAACAATCTGGTTATAACCTCATTCAGTACGCTTGCAAATGGCGTGTCTAATTATTCATCTCAGAATTACGGTGCAAATAAACTTCCAAGGATATCTGCCGGATTTAAGGCTGCCATTAAGCTTGTTTTGATAATTTGCATACCTATATTTATCTTATATATGTTTGCAGGAAATATCCTTCTTGGACTTTTCCTTGAAAATCCAACAGAAACTGCTCTTTATTCGGGCCTGATGTTTTTAAAAATAGTTTCACCATTTTATTTTATTGTATCTGTAAAGATAGTTGCAGATGGAGTTCTGCGTGGTGTATCTCTCATGAAATATTTCATGACAAGTACATTTACAGATCTTCTGCTTCGAGTAGGCCTTGCTTATCTGTTTTCAAGAACAACTCTCCAATATATAGGTATATGGTGTGCATGGCCTGTCGGCTGGAGCGTAGCTACTGTTATTTCTCTTGCATTTCTAAATAAGGGACTTTGGAAAAAGATCCCAAAATGATTACAATGCAGTTGCAAGCTTAACTATTTCACCAACATTCTCCAATATAATGCTTGGCTGATATGCATACATCTTCGGTGTCTCTCTTGTGGATACTCCTGAAAGCACGAGCACCGTAGATGTTCCGCTTTCTGTTCCTGCTACAATATCCGTATCCATTCTGTCACCTACAATAACTGCATCCTCAGAATGACATCCTAAGATCCTCAATCCGGTTCTCATCATCAAAGGATTCGGTTTGCCGCAAAAATATGCCTTCTTTCCTGTTGCCATTTCTATAGGAGCTGTAAGTGCCCTGCATGCCGGAGCTATTCCGTTTTCAATCGGACCTGACACATCTGAATTGGCTCCGATAAGCCTTGCGCCATTCATAACAAGATTGACAGCCTTTGTCAGTGTCTCAAGAGAATATGTCCTTCCCTCCCCTACAACTACATAATCCGGATTGACGTCATTCATTGTTATTCCGACATCATACAATGCATTTAAAAGCCCTGCCTCTCCTATTGCAAATACCGAGCATCCCGGTGCCTGTGTTTTAAGAAACTGAGCTGTTGCAAGTGCACTTGTATAAAAATGCTCCTCTGGAACATCAAGTCCCATTCTAAATAGCTTTTGCTGAAGTTCCTTAGGAGTAAGTCCGCTGTTATTTGTTAAAAATAAATAATCCTTATTTTCATTCTGAAGCCAGTTTACAAATTCAGCTACGCCGTCTAATATCTTGTTTCCGTGATATATAACACCGTCC
>CAVLAA010000144.1:0-3081 GCA_963660835.1 bacterium | reverse complement strand
ATTCATTTTTTGGGGTGGCGGGCAAGGCGCATCGCGCCTTTGAACCGCCACATCGTGCATCGCAAAGCGATGTAACGTAAGCGCTTTATAACCACACGGGTTGACAACCATGCTCAGGCTTTTGGAGTGAATTACTCTACTTCATTCCAACCGGTCTGAGCTCTTTCTTTGTTTCCTCTATTTTTGGACAGTTTCTCTGCATGTATTCTGACCATGGCAGCATCTTCTCTATGCCCTTTGACGAATTAATAAGGCCAGGCATGTTCTTTAGCAGCTGGTACAGATAGCTGTAGATATTCAGTCCGTTTATTTTTGCTGTCTCAACTATTGAATAGACTATGGCACTTGCCTCTGCTCCGTCTACCTGATCATGGAACAGGAAATTCTTTCTTCCCATCACATAGCTCTTGCAGCGGCGCTCTGCCGCATTATTGGAGGCTTCAAGTCTGCCATCCTTCAGATAGCCGTAGAGACTCTGTTTCTGATTAATGGAGTATTTTACTGCCTTATCCAATCTGCTTCCTGACGACGGATGGAGTGTTTTTATCCACTCAAAGAACTCCTCCAATATGGGGGCTTCCTTTTCCTCTCGCTGTCTCTTTATCTCATCAGGCGGGAGATCCCTTATGGCTCTCTCTATCATAAACAGCCTGTCGTAGTATGCGACTCCGGTCTGTGCTGCCGTTCTGGAATCCGTTGCAGCCTTCTTTGGGAGAGCATCAAAGAAATATCTCCTTGCATGGGCGAGGCACCCTATCCTCACTACATCCTCAAGGCTGTTATAACCAGCATATCCGTCGCAATGCAGATATCCGTTGAAGCCTTTCAGGAATTCCCTAGCATAGTTTCCGCTGCGACCTGGTCTGTAGTCATACAGCACTATACCCGGCAGTCCGTCATTTCCCGTAAGATAAACCCACATATATGACTTGGACTGAGCTTTTCTGCCGGGTTCCTTAAGCACCTGGCACGGAACCTCGTCTGCGTGTCCTATGTCACGCTTTAGGAATTCCTGATGCAGTAACTCGTACACAGGCTTCAGATAATTAAGCGAGGTATATATCACCCAGTTTGCCATGACGCCTCGGCTTATCCTGGCTCCCATCTGTGCGTATTCCTTCTCCAATCGATACAGCGGCTCATACATTGCATACTTTCTATACATGATATAAGCGACGGTCGACGGTGATGCAAGTGAGTGCTGCATAAGCGCTTTTGTTACGTCCGGTTCTATGATGATATCTCCATCCTCAGCTTCACTGCAGGCAGGGCATTTATATACCTCATGATAATACTTTATCAGCTTTAGTTTCGCAGGTATCAGCAACAGCTCCTGTCTGTCATACTTTTTGCCGATTACCTGTAACGGTGTTCCGCAGTCAGGACATTTACGTCCTTCTAAGGTGCATACAATTTCCTCTACCGGAAGGCCTTTAAGTATATCTTTCCTTGAACCCTTACCTTTCTTCTTCCTAAGATAGCTTATAAACTCATCTTTATCAGGCTCAGGTTCATCAGGGTTAGCTTCCTTCTCTGCCTCATTAAAGAAATCGAATATAGTCATCTGATTTGGATCAGGATCCGGATCGGAGGTCTTCTCGCTTGATCGACCGTATATCTTACGTTTAAGATATTCTATCGTCTCGTTTAGATTTGCTATGGTGACCTCTAACTTATCTACCTTCTCCTGCAGCGCAGCATTCTGCTTCACGAGAAGCTCATTTGCCTGCTTCTGTGTCTCCAATGTCTCTGTAAGAGTCTTGATAAGTTGTTCCTGTAAATGCTCCAAACCGTGATTTCGCCTTTCTTTAAGATGCTTATATTATACAGTATCTCCTTGTTTTTGGCGAATTCGACAGGCTCCGCGCTTCGTCATTATGACGATGGTTTTCTGATGTTGATAAGCTGTTTTCCGCTCCTCAAATATGCCGTTTTATCTGCATTTTATGGCTGATATCCACATTCACTACCTGCTGGAGATTTTACTGTGAAGTACTCCTCATCTTCCTATTCAATTGTTGATAACTCTGTCGGAAGGCTTCCTCTATGATCCTTTCGACAGAGTATTTTTCTCTGTTTTGACGAATAATTTCTCAGTAATCATGCCTTGTTCCCTTTGGTATCTGGTGTATTGCCTTTGGCTGATCTACGGACAGACCCTCCATCAGCCATTTGAATTCCTGTTTGTTAAGAGGTCTTGCCTCCGATGCATTCCTCGGCCATACAAAACGACCCGCATCCCGCTCTAATATCTTATAAAACAGCACAAATCCGTCAGACTCGAAGTGCAGAGCTTTGATGCGATCGCAGCGTCTGCCGCAAAACAGAAATAGGCAGTTAGAATACGGATCAAGCTTATACGAGTCTCTGATTATTCCCATGAGTCCATTAACACTCTTACGCATATCTGTATATCCTGTGACCATGAAGATCTTCTGGACCCTTGATAAATCGCCTAACATATGCTGCTCAGAGCAAGCATGGTATTGCGTATTGTCTCTGCCTCCGCCTGGTTGCCTATCTCTATGCTGTAGCTTCCCATACGGACTGTTACAGCTGCTTCAATCCTTACTGTATTAATTGATGCAGTGATTGGAGCTGGCTTTTGGAGTGTTTTACTCTCTTCTCCAATATTTACCTCTACAATCTCATGCGTCTCTGCTATCTCCGGAAGTCTCTTCCTGCTCACAGGTACATTTGATATCTCTCCATACAGTTCATGCAGCTTCTTGTAAAAGCTGCTCGGTGATATATGGTGCTGCTTCATCCATTCTCGGTCTGATAAGCCACAGGACTTACAGTCCTTGATTAGTTCCTCCCACTCTGCATTGCTGCGTCGGATCTTTTGCATCCTTGCTGCCCTCCATCTCGTATATTTGGAGTGTTTTGCTCCATACTCCATTATCCGGGATTTTTGCAACTATGCAATCCGGGGTGTCATATACCGCTTACTTTTTGTTGCTGCCATAATCCTTGTCCTCCTTGATTCATTGTAAGCGCTTTATAACCACACGGGTTGACACCCCTGCTCAGGCTTTTGGAGTGAATTACTCTACTTCATTCCAACCGGTCTGAGCTCTT
>CAVLAA010000143.1:0-3152 GCA_963660835.1 bacterium | reverse complement strand
ATTCAGAACAGAGACAGAGACAGACCTCTTCGGTGAGCAGGCTGTTCTTTGCGGTGGTGTATCAGCACTTATGCAGGCCGGATTCGAAACACTTTGCGAAGCAGGCTATGATCCAAGAAACGCTTACTTTGAGTGTATCCATGAGATGAAGCTTATTGTAGATCTTATCTATCAGTCAGGCTTCAAGGGAATGAGATATTCAATCTCAAATACAGCTGAATATGGTGACTATATTACAGGACCTAAGCTTATTACAGAAGAAACAAAGAAAGCAATGAAGAAGATCCTTTCAGATATCCAGGACGGAACATTTGCAAAAGACTTCCTTCTTGATATGTCAGCAGCAGGCGGACAGGCTCACTTCAAAGCTATGAGAAAGAAAGCTCAGGAGCATCCATCAGAGATCGTTGGAGAAGAAGTTCGTAAGCTTTACAGCTGGAGTGATGAGGATAAGCTTATCAACAACTAATCAGTATATTAATTAACTATAAAACAGCCATGTAGTGTTATGCTACATGGCTGTTTTTGATTATAAGGCGAGTAGGAGTCAGCCTGCTCGATTGCAATAAACAACAAACGAGCAGGCGACAAGCCTGCCCATATTTATTATCAGTTAAGTTTATCCAGCTGCTTCATCCATATAGCAGCACTTGCATCACTTGGCATTCTAAGGTCGCCTCTCGGTGATACCGCAACAGATCCTACCTTTGGACCATCCGGAAGACAAGAACGCTTAAACTGCTGAGAGAAAAATCTTCTGTAGAAGTTCTTAAGCCATTTGAGAATAAATTCCTTGTCATATGTTCCATCAAAGGCTATCACTGCAATCCTGTATATTTTTGAAGGCGGATAGCAAAGACGAAGCATATTGTAAAGAAAGAAATCATGAAGCTCATATGGTCCCACAAGTTCCTCTGTTTTCTGAGAAATAACACCGTCCTTAGGCGGAAGAAGCTCCGGACTTACAGGTGTATCAAGAACATCGAGCAGTATATCTGTAAGCTCAGCATCACCGCAGGTATCTGCATAGTAACGAACAAGATGTCTTACAAGTGTTTTCGGAACAGAGCTGTTTACAGCATACATCGACATATGATCGCCGTTATATGTTGCCCATCCTAATGCAAGCTCCGACAGGTCACCTGTTCCTATGACCATGCCGCCGGTTTGATTGGCAATATCCATAAGGATCTGAGTTCTTTCGCGTGCCTGACCGTTTTCATATGTTACGCTGTGATCATTTATATCATGACTGATATCTTTGAAATGCAGTGTTACGGATTCTTTTATATCTATTTCACGAAGTGTGGCTCCAAGAGAAAGTGTCAGCTTGCATGCATTGTGATATGTTCTGTCAGTTGTTCCGAAGCAAGGCATTGTAACTGCCGTGATCTTATCTCTTGAAATTCCTGCAAGATCGAACGCTCTTGCGGTCACAAGAAGTGCAAGAGTTGAATCAAGACCGCCGGATATACCGATTACTGCACTTTGACAATGAGTATGCTCAATACGTTTTTTAAGGCCCATTGCCTGGATATTTAATATCTCGTTACAGCGTGCATCTCTGTTTAGTTTATCTGACGGGACGAATGGCTGCGGATCAAAATACCTGTCAAGCTCGTCATCTTCAAGCTTAAGATCAAAAGGAACTATTGTATATTTATCTGAAGATTGTACAGGAAATGTAGACATACGTCTTCTTTCGCTTACAAGCCTGTCAACGTCGATATCAGAAGTGGCGGTTTGATTAGTAAAACGTTCAGATTCACTAAGTGTTACGCCATTTTCGGAAATGATGTTGTGACCTGAAAATACAAGGTCAGTTGATGATTCACCTTCACCTGCAGAGCAGTAGATATATCCGCATATAAGTCTTGCTGATTGAGATGTTACAAGGCTTTTTCTGTAGGAAGCTTTGCCTGTCATGGCATCGCTTGCAGAAAGGTTTACAATGACGGTAGCACCTGCAAGTGCATGAGCCGTACTTGGAGGATTCGGAACCCAAAGATCCTCACAGATTTCAGCTGCCAGCTTCAGATGCGGCATTGAAGCACATTCGAATATAAGATCAGCTCCGAATAGAATCTTGTCATTATTGATGCTTATATATTCAGCTTCATCATTTCCCGATGAGAAATGTCTTGCCTCATAAAATTCGTTATAATTCGGTATATTTTTCTTTGGTACAAGGCCCAATATGCTGCCATTTGAGATTGCTGCTGCAACATTAAATAGCTTACCGTTGTGTTCAAGCGGAAGTCCTACGAATACTATTGCATCAATATCTGTTGTTGCAGCTGTTATCTTGTATAATGCGTTGATGCTTTCTTTCAAGAGGCATTCCTGCCAGAAGAGATCACGGCATTCGTATCCTGATATGCAAAGCTCCGGGAAAACAATGATCTTGCTTCCGTTCTTTGATGTGTTTTTTATATTTTCTATTATTATATCAGCATTGGACATCGGGTCGGCAACTACGATCTTAGGTGTAACAGCTGATACTTTAATAAATCCGTCTTTCATGATACCCTCTTTCTTAATATTTAAAGCCTAAGCTTTAAAAATTTCTATTAATTGATACCGGATTGCTGTCCGCAATTCTTATCACATCAAAGTGTAAAACAATAATTAATTTTAAGCAAGATTAAGTTGAATGCAGATGAATATAGGGAGTGTCAGATTATTGTATAGTATAATTTGATATGCTAATATGTGTTATAAAAATAGTATATATATATTAAGAGGAATAGCTATCATGAAAAAGGGTTTTTGGATTATATCCGCAGCAATATGTATTGCTATGGCAAGCTCAAGTTCGGTTTTTGCAGAAGAACTGCCGTATGCGCAGACAAAAGAGACTGTCATTAACGAGGCTGGAAATGAGCAGCCATCAGAGGATGGTGTATCTTTAGAGGATGTAAATACCAAGCAAGAATCTGTAGTCATAGAAGAAAGCAGTGAAGCAGAAGAAAATACCGATACAGAGTCAAGTATTGAAGTAGCAGAAAGTGAAGAGCAAATTGATGTTTCAAAAGATGAAATCCAGCTTGCAGAAGAAAAAGGCCAGCTTCATCAAGAAGTAGACGATGCCTGTAATAAATATATGGTATACGATGACGGCAGTCATTATACAGGATGGTATAACATGGAAC
>CAVLAA010000142.1:0-3165 GCA_963660835.1 bacterium | reverse complement strand
ATATTATGCCGTCAGGATATGCTACATTTATTTATGATGTGGACGGAAATCAGCTGCAAAAGCTAAATTCGGCAGACGGAAACAGGATTGCTGTTTCTATAGATGAGATTCCTGTCAATATGCAGCATGCAATAGTTGCGATTGAAGATTCAAGGTTTTATGAACACAATGGTGTAGATACCGTAGGTATGGTAAGAGCTGCAGCAGTTGCGATCAGCTCAGGATTTTCAAGGACTGAGGGTGCAAGTACGATAACCCAGCAGCTTTTGAAGAACAATGTTTTTACAAATTGGACTGAGGAGTCAAAGATCGAACGTATCGAAAGAAAGCTTCAGGAGCAGTACCTTGCAGTTGAGCTTGAAAAGGCGCTTACGGCAGAGGGTATGGATACGAAATCCGTGATCCTTGAAAATTATCTGAATACGGTAAATTTTGGCTCGGGAACATACGGCATCCAGGCCGCTTCACTTAAGTACTTTGGAAAGGATTCAAAGGATCTGACACTTTCGGAATGTGCTGTCCTTGCTGCTATTCCGCAAAATCCTACAAAATGGAACCCGATAAGGCATCCTGAAAATAACAGGGAGAGGCAGCAGACGGTTCTTAATTATATGTATCAGCAGGGCTATATCACAGAGGATGAGCTGAATGAGGCTTTAGCAGATGATGTCTATTCAAGGATATCTGCACATGATGCAGGAAGCCAGACTGAGGAACAGCCATATTCTTATTTTGTAGATGAGCTTATAGGGCAGGTAAAGGAAGAGCTTATCAAGCAAAAAGGATATACTGAGCTTCAGGCAGAACAGGCACTTTACAGCGGTGGTCTTCGTATTTATACAACAATGGATTCAAACATCCAGAATATAATGGAAGAGGAATTTTCAAATGAGGAAAATTATCCGGAAGGTACGCAGTATGCACTTGAATGGGCTTTGACTGTAGATCATGCCGACGGAGAAAGGGAAAATTACAGCCGTGAAATGCTGCAGGCATATTTTAAAAAGATTGATTCCTCGTTTGATCTGATATTTGACAGTGAGGAGGAGGCTCAGTCATATGTAGACCAGTATAAAGCAGCAATCTTAACTGAGGGAGATACGATAGCTGCAGAGAGATTTTCTACAACCGCCCAGCCTCAGGCTGCTATGGTAGTTATGGATCAGTCAACAGGATATGTTAAGGGCATTATCGGCGGAAGAGGAAAGAAAACAGCCAGTCTTGTATTGAACAGAGCAACAGATTCATACAGACAGCCGGGATCTACATTTAAGATCCTGTCAACTTATGGACCTGCTCTGGACATGGGAAAGATCACCCTTGCCACACTTGAGGATGATACAGAATACAGCTATTCTGACGGAACAGCTATACACAATGCAGATGAGCAGTATCACGGAACTGTAACCGTAAGAGATGCTATCGAACATTCTTACAATATTGTTGCCGTAAAGGTTTTAACTGAAATAACACCGAAAGCAGGCTTCAAATATCTTGAGAAGCTTGGATTTTCAAAGCTTGTTAATGACACAAACTATGATGTAAGACAGCCGCTCGCATTAGGTGGTATAACAAACGGTGTAAGTACGCTTGAGCTTGCGGCAGCATATGCTGCAATTGCAAATAACGGTGAATATATAGAACCGAAATTTTATACAAAGGTTACCGATCAATACGGAAATGTTATCCTGGATAATACAAGCGAAAAGGAACAGGTATTTAAGAAAAGCACAGCATATCTTCTTACAAGTGCTATGCAGGATGTTGTAAATTACGGAACAGGTACTGATTTTGCTATTTCCGGAATGAATCTTGCAGGAAAGACCGGAACAACAACATCATATAAAGATCTTGTTTTTGCCGGATTTACACCATATTATACTGCTGCGATCTGGGCAGGATATGATGTAAGTACAACACTTCCGGAGGATCAAAGAGGATATTACAAGGTTCTGTGGAATAAAGTAATGACACGAATCCATGAGGGCTTGGAAAATAAAGAATTTGAACAGCCGTCAGATGTTGTAAGTGCAGATATATGCGTTGACAGCGGTCTTTTGGCAGGCTACGGATGCAATACGATCACAGAATATTTCAGCAAGTCTGATGTGCCGACGCAGCGATGCACAAGACATACTCCAGTTCCTACAGCGACGCCAAGGCCGACTGAAGTGCCGACACTCACGCCGACACCTACAGAAACTCCAACGCCTTCTGTAACTCCTACAGAAGATGTGGAGCCAACCATTACAGTTGAACCGACAGCAGAGCCTGAGCCGACTATGGAGCCCGAACCAACGGAAGAATAAAAATAAAAAAGCAGTAAATTGGTTATAACCGATTTGCTGTTTTTTTATTGAAGATTTAACCGGATCAAAGAAACTGCTGCTTCAATCGTGAATATTTATTTGACTAAAGCTGTAAATTCAAAAATAAAAATGTCAAATATTTATGCAAATATGAAAATAATTGACAGAAAAAATAAAGATGATATATTGAATTTAAGATTAATAGAGACATAATTTTAGGAATGTAGTAATTTTTCAAAAGGTGAAATACGCAGAACATTTAATAATCAGGAGCGAAACTATCTTTATAACTTATATCATTGATATATATAGGGAGGGATGTTTAGTGAAAAAAAGAAAATATATTATAATAGCTGCAATCCTGACTGTAAATTTGATGCTTGTTGTATCAGGATGTGGAGATTCTAAAACTGTAGAAGAAGGTAAAAGCAAAACATCAAGTGTAAGTTCAAATAGATTGATATCATCCGATAGTAAAGAAAATGACAAAGCAGACAGCACTGAGCCGGAATATAGAGCCGTTACAACAGGGATTATTGCAGAGCAAAGTGTTGAGGAATTAGAAAAATCATCAACAGTTGTAGTTTTAGGCAAAATAACTGATAAATCGGATGCATTCGAGATAACATCTGTTACAGGTGCAACCAGTAATTTCACAGATTATCATCTTGAAATATTTGAATCATACAGAGGTGATAAAGCAGAGGGCGATACAGTTTCAATAAGATTGAATGAGGGTATAGTCGGAAATTTAGAAGTGATAGATGAGACAGGTCCTACATTTGAAATAGGACAGGAGTATTTAGTTTTCTTGTATAATCCGGGTGCAGGCGGTGATTTTAATACAGAAGGAGAT
>CAVLAA010000141.1:0-3205 GCA_963660835.1 bacterium | reverse complement strand
ACCTCTATATTTTTATACAGTTCTTTTTCTGGGTGTCTCCCATACAGTTTTTATAGTGGTGTCTCCACTATGATTTATATAAGCCGGATATACTCCGGATATTCTGCCGCAATGCTGCATATGTCAATAAAAAAGGAATCTATCAAAGTGCTTGTTTTCTCTGATGTATTCCCTCGTTTTATGATTATATTTCCCGGTTCAATTGTATCCTCTATCCGATCCCGTGTTAGTGACTCGATAGATTTTATTAGATTCTGCGTTAATGTCGATACTGCAGCACATACTATATCAAAGCCCAGCGCCGCATATCCTGCATGTCCTACGACTTCAATTTCTGACGGAGTTATTTTTACTTTTATCATGTTCTTTTTTTTACCTTTCTGCAGTATAAAAGCCCGCCGGTGCCGGCAGGCTTTTAGTTATTATCTATTTTTATTTTTCCATTTCTTCTATCTACATAAACTATTATTTCATTATCAAAATGATCTTCATTTTCAAGAAGTTTTGTTGTTTTGCTTTCTTCCTTGCTTACTCCTAAAAATACTGAAATAATCGGCGTATTTTCAACCGAATAAGCAGCGCATGCATTATTTTGATATTTTTTTACGAAATCTTCACCGATAATTTCCCGGCATTTTTTTAGCCCTATTTTTCGCGCTTCTTTTAATGTTAACATGATTTAATCTCCCTTTTAATTATTATAATATTATCATGTCTTTGCTTATTTATAAAGCGAATTATTCAAAAGCATTTTGCTAAAAATCTATTATATCACCGGTAATTGAAACTAATTTACTGGTCTTTTGATTTAATAATTTCAATGTATTTCTATCTGCGTTTATTCTGCAATATAAAAGCCCGCCGGTGCCGGCAGGCTTAATATGTTATTTTTCTACAATCTCAAATTCTTTCGGTGGAAAAATATAATCTTCGTCTAATTCTGTCATTATTCTATACCACCCTTTTTCAATGGCTATAACTTCATATATTTTTTTTCTGTCTAATGCCGGGGTATCTCTTTTACCAATATATTTTACTTTCATATCATTCATCTAACCATTTCTTAATAAAAAAATCGTCCTTTATTCCTTCGCATTGTGACCAGTGAACCTCTACATGCTCGGAGCCGTTAATCGTGTCTATGCATCCGGTTCCTTTTACATGCTGCCATTCTGCCGGGTCATTATTCCATTTATTAGCATATACATAAGCTTTTCTATATGGCTTTGTTGATCCTTTACCAGCAAAAACTTCTACATTTTGTAATTTTGTCCCTTCGGTAAATTTGTAAGCGTATCCTGTTTCTAGGTCTAAAACCTCATAATTAAGGGGTTATAGCATATTTAAAAATCTGTTTTTTGGCTTTTCGCAGGAATTTGTAAATTTTTATATAGCTAAATCATGCTAATTTTATTATATTTCCTGATACTTTTGTTATGCTTCCTGCTGCGGTTCCGTCGGTATCGGCCTTTATTTGAAATTCAATTTTTAAGGAATCCGACAGATTTTTTCAAAAAATAAATTTATAAATTTTTGCTTTATTTGCTTGACATTATTAGTATAATGTGGCAATATATAAATATGTTAAAGAAAGGAGGTAGAAGCCATTGGATGACAAAAAGAAAGACCCGAATAATAAAAACCGATTCTGGCAGGAATTACTGATTCAAATTATTTCAGGTCTTATTTCAAGTATCATTACATTGATTCTTGAACACTTATTCTTTTAATTGTAAAGTGTGAGGATTACCCACTAATCTTCACACTTACAAAGTTACCACTTAATCCAATGGGTGTAAAGTATGAAAATATTAATAGCAGTAATTATAGGTGCTGTTGTCGGTACTGTATGCCGGCTGATCTACAGAAAAATGCAGGAGCGAAAAAAATGAGTGAATTTAACCAGACAAAGTACATTAATGATTTCATGAAGGAAAAGTATGACCGCATAGGGCTTATGGTCCCTAAAGGTCAAAAAGAAATAATCAAAGAACGTGCAAAAAGTAAAAATATGAGCGTCAATGAGTTCATTAACTCGCTGATCAGAGCAGAATTAAACAAATAGTAAAGTAAAGGGACAAGCTTGACGGCCTGTCCCTTTACACATTTATTGCATATTCTGAATTTTTTCATCAATTGCAGAAATTATAAATTCGTTCATGCTGCATCCTAATTTTTTGCATAAGGCTTTTAATTCATCCTTTTTCCCTTTGGGTGTCATTATGGTTGTGCGATCATAGTTCTTTTTATTAAACTCATTATTGTATTTAATCTGGTCGAAGTCGCTCATGATATTCTTCTTGTTTTTCCTTTCTGTTCCTGCTATATTTAAGATATCCGGAGGGCAGTAGCAGGATGTTTTCGGTTCTGCCCTCTGGTGTTGGTCTTTATATGTTATTGTTTATTTAAAAGTGATTCTATTAATTGAATTGCTTTTTCTTTATCTTCATTTTTTAAAATGTGAAGTATCATTTCTAACACTTTATTAAATTGCTCGTTTGTCATGCCTTCATTCTCCATTTGTTTGCTCCTTCCTGCTACACCATTTCTTTGTTACAAGAATATAATATCACACATTTATAAATGTGTCAACAATTTTTTTTTAAAAATAAAAAAAGCAGAGCAAACATCATTTTCATGATGTCGCTCCGCAATGAATTAAATGCTGCCGCAGCTTCTCCGGCTGTATTAATGCTATACTGATGTGCTTCAGCTGCTGCATTTTGAGCATCAGCATTTGCATTGGTTGCGTCTGTATTTTCCTGAGTTGCACTGTTAAGGTTCATGTATGTTTCATAGTACCCTTGCGCCTCGTCAGTAGCTTCCTCAACAACGCTTTTATTTTCTTCAATCGTACCATTGAGGTTTGCTTGCTGATTCAGTAAATCTTCTTCCTGATTCTTTAACTGCAATAATACCTGATCAGATGATTGGACAGTGCCATTCCATTCAATAAGTCCGTCATTACCGTCCTCAACAGATTTATTGGACAGATCAATGACTTTATTATAATCTTCCTGAGTGTCAGCAAGCTTTTTATTGACATCATCAAGCTGTTTAGACGCTTTGATCATTTCCTTCTGATTATCTGTCACATCAGAAAGAACATCACTATAAATCTCCTCATAAGCACTGGCAAGCGTCAGATTTTTTAGACAATATGTAATGACCTCCAATTTGTAACTTCGTGGATTTACCTGTATAC
>CAVLAA010000140.1:0-3237 GCA_963660835.1 bacterium | reverse complement strand
AAGAATGCTGCAATGATTGCAATAAGTACTTCAGCGAGGATTATTATCTGTATATAGTTCATTCTTAAACAGCCTCTTTTCTTTCAAAAATATCTCTTCTGCATGAGATGCCTTTATTTTTGAGTTTTTCAAGAAGTATTTCCGGTACATATCCTTCTGTTTCAAATTTTTTCGTAGCTTCATTAAATTTAAAGATATCTCTAAGCTTTACAGTTCCGTCTTTTGCTATTCCGTCAATATGTGTGATTTGTGTAATCTTTCTTGAACCGTCAGGAAAATGTTTAATCTGTACTATTAAATGAAACGCTTCTGAGAACTGCATCGATATTGATCTTTCGGAAAAAGATACAGCCGGATTCATAGCGTATAAAATAGGAATACGTACTCCGCAAAGGTTACGCGGATCATTGGCATGAACCGTGCACATTGTTCCATCGTGTCCTGTACTTGCAGCGGATACCAGATCAACAACTGTTCCATCTCGAATCTCTCCTAATATAATTCTATCCGGCCTTTGACGAAGAGCTGCTTTAACTAACGCCTGCTGGTTCACATCCATCATGTCATCATTGATAGAATTTCTTATCTGATTTCTTCTGACATTAGGCTGTTGGAGTTTAAGCTCCGGTGTATCCTCTATTGTTACAATGATTTCTTCGTGAGGAATAAATCCTGATAGCATATTTAGAAGAGTGGTTTTTCCGGTACCGGTTCCCCCTGATACGATAATATTAAGTCGTCCCTCAACACATTTTTTTAGGAAATAAAGCATTTTTTTATCTAATGAACCTTTTTCAATATAATCCCTTCCTGTCAGCGCATGATTGCTAAATTTACGAATAGTAAGCGTTGCTCCATCTACCGCAACCGGAGGGAAAACCGCATTGATACGACTGCCATCTTCAAGAGAGGCATCTGCTATCGGATTCATAAGGTTTATCTGTCTTCCTGCCTTTTGAACCATTGCTTTAATAGTGTTTTCTAAGTGTTCTTCTGAATAAAAGATCGTATCTGTCATTTCGATTTTGCCATTACGCTCTATAACTATATTGTCATAACGCTGCACGACAATCTCTGTAACATTCGGATCTTGAATATATTTTTCAATAGGACCATAGCCAAGAGATGTAAGGAGTACTCTTTTTTCAATTCTTTTTTGGTCTTTAAAGGGAATATTCAGTTTTTCACATTCTTCTACGATTGCTTTTGCGATATCATCTTTAAGTTCATCTTTTGTTTGATTTCGAAGCTGCATTGCAAAGCGTTCGGATATCGTTTCGACAATCTGTTTTACTTTTATATTTTCATCCTCGGAAGGAGTGAAGTTTTCTTCTTCTACCTCAGAAATAATCTTCTCTTCTATTTCTCTTTTTCGATTAAGTCTATCTTGTACAATTGACAATGCTATCTCCTCCAATTAAAGAGTTTAAATTTCTTTTTCTTAGGTGCTTCTAATACAAAATCTTCTCCCATAAGTCTGCTTGCAACCTGACCTATTGCTTTAGTAAAGTCGCTTGATGGATTGTACACAACAGGCTCTGCATTATTTTCGCTAAGTTTTACTTCATTGCTGTCTTTTATTACTGTATAGATTTCAAGTTTTTCATCGGTTTGAGGATTCCTTACATTTTTCTGAAGCTGATCAATAGAAAGTCCTACTATCTTATCTGCCTGCAGTTTATTTATAATAAGCTTTGTATTCTCAATATTTTCGATACCAATTTCTTTTAGTGTATCAAGAGCACGGATATTACAGTTTGCTGTATTAACATCCTGGGTAAGAACAAGTAATACTTCTTCTGCCTTTTCTATCGCAAGAATTGTTGAATCTCTTGTGTTATTTCCTGTATCACATACAACGAAATCGAAATTTCCGTAATTTATAAGATTATTAAGCATGACCTCCATTTCGACATCAGTAATATCCATTGAATCCATATTGCTGATAGGTGAAACAAGAGCATAAAGTCCGTTCTTCTCATTTTTCTGCAGGTATGCTTCAATCTGTGGAGCAGTAAATGTAATATCCTCCGGCCTATGTCCTTCCTTAATCATGCCTTTAATGTCGATCGCCCATTCTTTCATGGTGTTTCCATCTTCACTAAGATT
Organism: bacterium; assembly: GCA_963660835.1. Lineage (GTDB taxonomy): Bacteria > Bacillota > Clostridia > Lachnospirales > Lachnospiraceae > Alectryocaccobium. Next base: position 1,128 of record CAVLAA010000140.1, on the reverse strand, counting down.
AAGAGTTGTTCCCACATCACCAAAATCAATATTAAAGTCAGCAATGCATACACGAAGCTTGTTCTGACCGTGCTGGATAAGGGAAAGATAAGTTGCAAGTTCGCAGCTGATAGTTGTCTTCCCAACACCGCCTTTTGCAGAATAAACAGTGACAACATGCGCTTTCTTTTTGGTCTTACCTAAATCCTTCTTTACCTGTTCTCTTGCCTGTTTCTCGATAAGTCTTTCTTTTTCGATTCGTTCCTTTTCTCTTCTGATTCTTTCTGCTTCTCTTGCTTTCTGCATGCGGCTATTTCTTTTTAATGCCGACTCATAATACTCATCTGTCTCTTCTTCTGATCTTAAGGTCGTCTTTTTAGGTTTTGAAGAACGATAAACGTATTCATCATCTTCATCATAGTCGTTTTCATTTGAACCTTCATAATCATTGGAGTCTATTCTTATTTTAGACATTTCTTTCTGCCTAAAATCTTCTCGCACTCTTTCCTGTCTGTTATTGTCAACTCTTCTTTCTGTCTGAACGGAATTTGATAATTCATTTTGTTTTATTTGTATATCTTCCTCGTAAATGTCTTCATCATCAAATTCATCTTCAGCGTTTCTGTGATTTAAAGTTAATTTCTCATATGACTGTTCTTTATAATCAGGCTCTTTTGCCTTGATAAGTTGCGATTCCGGTTTTGAACTTCCGGCTGTTCTCTTTTTCTCATCAATAGCTCCCACGAAATCAGATGTATATTTGACTATTCCATAAGACGGTAGGTTTGTATTTTCTTCTAATGCTTCTTTATCTTTATTGTTTCGACCATATAAAGCCACATTGTTTAATTCGCCTGAAAACGGAAGACTTTTATAACATGATGCATTTACAACCACCTCGTCATAATTTTCTTCCTGTATCATCTTTCTGGCTTCATTTATATCTGAGGTACAATCTATTTCACATTCTTCAAGAAATGAAAAATCTAACTGATCTTTAACGTCTTCCATGAAAAGTGTGTTAGTGTCTATAATTAAAACTTTCCGCATTTTTTACTTTTCCTTTCTGCTGAAAAAATAAACTATTTTGCCTTTCAATAAGAGAATGTTCAAAATAATAATTTTTTTCTTTCGACAAAAAAATACTCC
>CAVLAA010000139.1:0-3298 GCA_963660835.1 bacterium | reverse complement strand
GAACTGCTGCTGTAGCAGCCATGATTACAAGCAGACTGCGTTACGGAAAGGCAGACATTTCAATGACAATAAACGGGATTCTTTCCGGACTTGTAGCTATCACATGTGGCTGTGATCAGTACACTCCTTTGGTTTCTTGTTTTGTCGGAATCTGTGCCGGAGTATTTTCGATAATTTCACTACAGTTTGTTGACAAGATATTAAAAATAGATGACCCTGTAGGTGCGATTAGTGTTCACGGCTTTTGTGGAATTCTCGGCACCTTATTTGCAGGACTTTTTTCAAATACAAAAGGGCTTTTCTATACCGGCAATGCCGACTTTTTCTTAACGCAGCTCCTCGGTTCATTAGTCGTTGTTTTATTTGTTCTCGTTATTATGGGGATTGTATTTACTCTGATCAAATATACGACAGGCATCCGCGTAAGCGAAGCCGAAGAAATTGAAGGTCTTGATAATGGTGAACATGGCCTTAATAATGCATATAGCGGTCTTATACCAACTATTTATACAGACGGTCTTCAAAGCAGCATATATACCTCATCTGAACACGAAAAGCTCATGCCAATAATTCTTGATGACACTCCTAATGAAAAACATTCCTCTTCAATTTTCAAGGTTGAAGTCATTATGAAACGTTCAAGATTTGAAGCATTTAAAGAAGCAATGAACAAAATTGGTGTTACAGGTATGACCGTAAGTCAGGTAGTCGGCTGCGGAATGCAAAAAGGCCGTTCAGACTTCTACCGAGGAACACAGGTTGACATTAACCTTATCCCAAAAATCAAAGTAGAGATTGTTATTGCTAAAGTGCCTTTGCAGACTGTTGTTAATACAGCAAGAGATATTCTTTATACAGGTCACATAGGTGACGGAAAAATTTTTGTGTACGATGTCCGCAATGTTGTAAAAGTCCGTACCGGCGAAATGGATTATGATGCAATGCAGGGCACCACGGAATAATACAATATAAAAAAAATACAAAGCCGGGAATTATTGTCCATATATGACATGATTTTCCGGCTTTAATTTCCAAAATAATCATCTCTCTATTCTCAGTTATTGCCGTAACATTCCGCTCTTGTACCTTTTAATCGTTCCAAGCGCAGTACGAAGAATCTTTATTTTGGATACATTCCCTTTTGATGCCTTTGAAAGTATACTTTTATTATATTTGGGAATTAGTTCATCATTATTAGATAACTTCAATCCCAATAATTTACCTTTCATTGTTGTCTGCATATTGAAATGGTTTGGTTGAATAAATTTCATGCTATCCATATCTCTATATGGTTCTAATTGCAGATAACCATTTGCAAAAGCCTGTTGTAAAAGAATATATCCTGTCACGTTCCTTGCAAAAACAATATTTCTGCCATTACTTTCTTTAAATTCCGGCTTGTTATTTTTATCAAGATGCCACAGATCGCCACAAGATACATCAGCAAACATTCCGGTTCCATTTACGCAGAATTTGCACATCTTCCGTATATCTCTTCCCAGTATCTTATCCCAGGCTTTAATATAATCCATTTTCTGTTCATAACCCTCAGTATCAGTAATAGTCATCTTTCCCGGCCAACCGTTTCCTCTGTATCTGACTTTTTCAATATTTTCTTTATGCATTCCCATTCGATTCGCTAATTTCACTGTTGCATTTCGACTAGGCGCACCGGCACAAAAGAAGGTCATAGTATATTTTATGCAGTTTTTTAATTCCGGAGCATATTTCATGTAATTAATCAGAGCCTCTATGTCACAGGGTTTTCCTATAATGGCATATCTTTTTTCATAGTTGATTAAATCTAATAGATGTTCGAATGTAATGCTTGTTATATATCTGGATGATGCACATGAAATGATCTTATTTCGAGTAGCACTTGTTTGGAGCTGTAATTTAAGCGGATCCGACTTTGATGGTCCGATTTGGATAACTTCATCACATTTTCCTGATTCGATTAGGAAACAGGAAAGAGCTGTGAGAACGCCACCTGATGCAGCTTTAAACCTGATTTCATCATCTGCAGCCCATCCTTTATATATTTCATAGCTTGGTCCCCACAGATTCGTTTCTCTTCTTTTGTTATAGTTAATTCCGTTGACAGGGCAGATTTTAGAACAGAACCTGACTTGATCTTCATTGGTGATTTGAGGATAAAAGAAACCATTCTTTTCTTCGAAGGTAATACCTTTTTCACATCCACAAATACCACAGCCTGAACAATATTCCGTATAAAATTTAATTTTCTTATCTAATGTAATTTCCGTCACTTTACATCCCTTATTTCTTTAATTTCTTTTTTAAGTAACTCTATCTTTTTAATAGCTTTGTATTTAGCTGTCTTTGCATCAATAGCAAGCAAATCTCTTTCCTTTATCCGGGCTAATATCTCTGCTATTGCTTCATTCGTGTTTAGTTTTCTTGCATCCAGTACGTAGTTGTATCCAAGATTCCCGAACATTGTTTCGAATTTCTTGCTGTATGCAAACGGTATAGTTGCAATTCCTGCCGATATCGCTCCTATTGTTGCATGCATTCTTGCCCCTGTAAAAAAGTCCATATTTGCAATGTAGCTTTTTGCTTCAATTGGATCTTTAAATGCCGGAGCGCATATAACACTAGACTCTTGACTGAATTTTTGTTTTACAGCCATACATGCTCTAACATCATTTTCCGGATCATCAAAGTCTTTTTCATTTACAACGTGTGGAATCAAATGAATAATGTATTTTTCTTCTTTTAACAACTCCCAGATCAACTTAATTATGAATGTTTGATAATCTGTCTTTAATCCAAACTTATTCTCAGCTGCATATTTTGTGTCCCATAAGAGAGATGAGACATTTATTCCTATATTAATTTCCCTTCTATTTACATCAAACCTGGTGTTATCATATGGCAGAGCAAAAGCCATATCTGTAAGAACTTCAATTTTATTATCACAGTTCTTATTCATTTCCTTTGCAGACTCGGTATCTCTTGAATATGCTTTATAAGATTTCTTGATAATCTTTTCCGCCCATTTTCTAAGCCTTTTATCCTGATACGGGCCATATGTTTGCGGCAATAGAATTAAAGGAGCCCCTGACTTTATTGCAATCTGTTTTAATATATTTGTTGTTATATTCCACATCTTTCCGTAAATATCAGAAAAACCATCTCCAAATGTTGCATCAAATATCATGTCGAGGTCAGCCATTTCTTTACGTAGTCTTCTCCAATCTGTCGGATTCTTAATATTAGGTTTTCTTGTTTTGAAAGAAATATCCGGATATTTATAAGGAAACAACCCCGGTTC
>CAVLAA010000138.1:0-3350 GCA_963660835.1 bacterium | reverse complement strand
ATCCTGATATGCACAGACCGGAGTATCTGAGGCTGTCGCAGGCTGAGAGAGAACGATTAAATAAAACAGGAAAATTAAAATGATTGAAATCAGAAGAATGGGATTTGATGATATAGAGGCCGTTGCAAAAATTGAAAGAGAAAATTTCTCTGTTCCATGGGATGAAAATGGCTTTTTATCATTTATGATAAGAGAAGGAACAGTATTCCTTACAGCTTTTTTAGATGACAGGCTTGTCGGATACTGTGGATTGATTTCTGCAGCAGACGAAGCGGATATTACAAATGTATCAGTTTCTTTGGATGCAAGGCATCAGGGTATCGGAAGCAGGCTTGTTGAAGAGCTTGTCAAAGAAGCCGGCGATATGGGGATTAAAAAAATCTTTCTGGAGGTTAGAGAGAGCAATGTATCTGCTATTGCATTATATCAAAAACACGACTTCAAGCAGGTTGGTTTAAGGAAAGATTATTACGAAAAGCCTACAGAAAATGCATTGTTAATGCTTAAAGAACTGTAAGAGGGGGATTATAAGAATGTTTGGACAGGAATTTAGTTATTTTTTGTCGGCTATTTTATTTGTATTAGCCATTGTTTTTTTTATTGGAAAGGGAAAAAGGGTTCTGGAGCTGTTTGAAGGCAGAAATGCGCCTGTTCAAAAGAAAAGATCACCTGAAGAGGAACTTAAATATCAAAGAGCTATCGGTCTTTTTTGTCTTATATTGGCAATAAATGAGATATTACTTGGAACTATAGGACAAATGTTCCCGGTATACAATATAATCGCAATCGTAATAGTAGTAATTGCTCTTATATTTATTGCAGTTTATTTAAAAAAGAATTTTTAATAAGGAATCATAATGGTTAAATTAGATATTAAAAATTTTGACCTTGATCAGATTACCGAATCCGGACAATGCTTTCGAATGACAAAAACAGAAAATAATAAGACAAGAATTATTTCTGATGATAGATATTTAACTGCAGCACAGGTAGGACAGGCTGTTTCATTTGACTGCAGTGAGGAGGAATTTAACAGCTATTGGAAAAATTATTTTGATCTTAGAAAAGATTATGACAGTTATATATCGTCTATAGATCAGAATGACATTTATCTTAAAAGAGCAGCGGATTTTGGAAGCGGGATTCGTATACTGAACCAGAATTTATGGGAAATGATTGTTTCCTTTTTAATATCACAACAAAATAATATTACAAGAATCCGTAAATGCATTTCTAATATATCAGAAAAATACGGAATACAAAAAACAGCCTCTGATGGAACGATATATTATTCATTTCCGCAACCGGAGGCTTTTGCCTTATTGAATGAGGACGAGCTGATGGAATGCAATCTGGGCTACAGAAGCAAGTATGTTGTAAGAACATCAAGGATGGTCTGTGACGGCAAAATTGATCTGAGTGAGCTGTATAGACTTGATTATGAAGAAGCTAAGACAAAGCTTCTTGATTTATATGGAGTAGGAAATAAGGTCGCTGACTGTATATGCCTGTTTGGCCTTCATAAAACAGAGGCATTTCCTGTTGATACTCATATAAAAAAGGTTTTGAATGAGCAATATCCAAACGGATTTCCGTTTCAAAGATATAAAGGCTTTGAAGGTATTATCCAGCAATATATTTTCTATTATGACTTAAGAGGTAAGATAAATGCATGATAAATTAACTCGAAGTGATATATCCAAAATGGAGGAAGAAATCGAACACAGAAAGCTTGTTGTTCGAAAGGAAGCCATAGAGGCTGTAAAGGAAGCCAGAGCCCAGGGGGATTTGAGCGAGAATTTTGAATATTATGCAGCTAAGCAGGCAAAAAACCAAAATGAAAGTCGTATACGCTATCTTGAAAATATGATAAAAACGGCCAAGATCATTGATGACAGATCCGCAGATGATGAGGTAGGCTTAAATAAAAAAGTTAAAATCCTTTTTGAGGATGATAATGAAACTGATGAATATAAGATAGTAACTACGGTAAGAGGAAATTCATTAAGAGGACTTATAACTCCGGAATCACCTGTCGGATCCGCACTAATGGGACACAAGGTCGGAGATCGTGTAGAGGTAAAGGCAGGAGCCGGAAGCTATTTTATTAAAATACTTGAAATAGAAAATACAGGCGAAGAAGAGACAGATACATTAAGGAGATTCTAATGAAAAGACAAACACCAAAAAAGAAAACTCCGCTTATCATTTATTACTTTATCGCCCTTATTGCAATTCTCGTTATAAATTTTGTTGTCGTACCGATGTTCAACACAGTTACAGTTGATGAGGTTGGCTATGGCGACTTTATAGAGATGCTTAATAATGGCGAAATAAGCGAGGTTGAAGTAAATCAATCCACAGGTGTTATAACCTTTGGAGACAAATCTGATCCCGAAAAATATTACAAAACGGGATTGATGAATGACTACAAGCTTACAGACAGGCTTCTTGAATCCGGAATAAAGAATTTTGAAAGCCCGATCATTGAGCAGATGTCACCTGTTATAAGCATATTGCTTAGCTGGGTTATCCCATTTATCCTGATATTTGTTGTAGGAAGACTGCTGATGAGGTCTATTTCCTCCAATATCGGCGGAGGCGGAATGGGCGGAGCAATGAGCTTCGGAAAAAGCAATGCAAAGATATACGTACAGTCTGAGACAGGCATTAAATTTAAGGATGTCGCAGGTGAGGATGAAGCAAAGGAGATACTTACAGAGATAGTAGACTTTTTGCATAATCCGAAAAAATATACAGAGATTGGTGCTAAGATGCCTAAAGGAGCTCTTCTTGTAGGACCTCCCGGAACAGGAAAAACACTTCTTGCTAAAGCAGTAGCAGGAGAAGCAAATGTTCCGTTTTTCTCAATATCAGGCTCTGAATTTGTTGAGATGTTTGTCGGAATGGGAGCTGCAAAGGTCAGAGACCTGTTTAAGCAGGCAGATGAGAAGGCGCCTTGTATTGTTTTTATCGATGAGATAGATACAGTAGGCAAGAAGCGTGACGGCGGCGGATTTTCAGGAAATGATGAAAGAGAACAGACACTGAACCAGCTTCTTTCGGAAATGGACGGATTTGACGGCAGAAAGGGTGTAATGATCCTTGCTGCGACTAACAGACCTGATTCACTTGATCCGGCACTTCTTCGTCCGGGTCGATTTGACAGAAGAATACCTGTTGAACTCCCTGATCTCTTAGGAAGAGAAGAAATCCTAAAGCTTCATGCAAAAAATATCAAGATCAGTGACAATGTTGATTTTAATGCTATTGCAAGGATGGCATCCGGTGCAAGCGGTGCTGAGCTTGCCAATATGATAAACGAGGCAGCACTTCGTGCAGTAAGGGAT
>CAVLAA010000137.1:0-3373 GCA_963660835.1 bacterium | reverse complement strand
GGTCGAATATTTAGACTCCCGGTTCATATGATAGAAAAAATGCGAAAAGTACAAAACGCCAAGAAAAAATTAATTGCAGAACAAAAAGAAGTGACATACGATGCTATATCCGAGATAACCGGCATTGATGTTTTTCAAATTGAGACATTAGCAAAGCATGAAAATGATGCAATTTCTCTTGATATGCCAATTGGTGAGTCAGAACATGGCGAGAAAAACACTTATTTGGATTATATCGTTGATAAAACCCAGAATCCGGAAAGAGACGCATTAGAATCATACAATCGAGATTTTTTAATGAAAATAATTGAAGAAGCGTTACCTACTGATAGAGAAAAGGATGTAATAATTCGCAGATACGGATTAAACGGAGAACCGGTTATGACACTTGAAGAAGTCGCTAAAATATACGGACTTACTCGTGAAAGAATTAGACAGATAGAGGGAAAAGCTTTAAGAAAAATTAAATTTAAACTAATGAAGAAAGGAGTGTGGAGAGATTATATAGATTAATAATTTCTCGACATATTAAGCAGTGAACAGGAATTAAAAAAATCATTTTTGCAAGATTGTCTGACACTCTTTCAATAAAGATAAGTAATGCTTTTATTGTTGATACAAAAACAGAAAGGAAAAATTATGAATAAATTTATATTATCCGGATTCGTTCAGGAACGTAGAGCTTCAAGGTATGGAGCCACTCTTATTTTACGCAGAAACGATATTGATAAAAGAAATGAAGTGAATAGATTTTACGAAATCTATTCAAGAAACGATGATGTCTTTAAAGAATGTAAGCCGGGGCACCATGTAACTGTAACAGGGCACATAGAATATGTTCGTCAGTTCTTATATGGCAAGGTTATCGGTGAAAGACGATTAGTTGCTGATTATGTTAACAGATCAAAACGTCTTATTGCAGGCTCTCTTGAAGCTTCAGGAAAAGACATTGATTCTGAAGTCTTATTAGAAGGCTGCGCTTATCCGGATAAGAACAGTATGGAAGCAAACGGAATAGTTAACTATAAAAGTGTTATCAGTGAAAGTTTTGTTCTTCTTGGAATTGAAACAAAGATTAAATTCGATAAAGAAATAGCCAGAATCAATGTTGCTATGATTGGACGTTCTGCACAGCTATGTAAATATGTTGAAGAAGGAGATGAGGTATTCATTGCCGGAAATATTTCAAAAAGAACACCGAAAGATGGCAGAGAAGCACCAGAGTCGGAATTTGCTTTGATTGGAAGAGATATTTATTCAATTAAAGGCGAGAGAAAGCCAGAAACAGAAAATATATCTGAAGAGAAAAACCAGGAAGAAGAAAAAATCGAAGAGGAAACTGTAGATGAATCACAGGACTAAAAGTCTTATTATTCGGATAGTGTTTATTGTTATTATTGCCGTAATAGTTTTTGGTATAATTGCAGCAATTGTTTTTAAACAACATGGCTACACCGGGGAAGAATGGTATGAAAAACAAGACCAATATCTAAGTGAAATGGAAGATTATGCTGCAAGTGTAGATGATGTGGTGACATTATATATCACAAAAGCAATATCTTCAGATGATCTTCTTAATTACACCGATATGTTTAAAAAAGAACTTGATCTTATGGTTTATACATACGATAAAGATCTTGAAGATAATCCACTTCAAACAGGTAGCGTATCAAATGAAAACATGATTGCAACCGAGAGTGTTAGAAAATGCTATGATGTTTTTTATGATATTTTAGATATGATTAATAACAATTATGAAGATGCTTCAAGACTTAGTTATCTGTATCAAGGGTATCATCAGATTTTTAACGATGCGGCGTCCGGATATCTCTATGTAAAACTTCTTGAAGCGATAGATGATGGAACCATTGAGAAATTAAACAAAAAAAATACAACAGAAGAATCTTCTTCATCGTCCGTTTCATGTTACGAAGAAGTTGAAACCGAATAGCACAATAAAAGCTCGGCAAAAAATGTCGGGCTTTTGTTGAGAATATTGAATCCACACACTCTTATTATAAATTAAAAACAATATCACGAGGTAATTATTTAACAGAAAGGAGAGTTGTTTAGGCAAAAACCTACAAGGCTTCCTCCCCGCAGCAAGCTACGGGGTTTCCGCCTATGACAACTTAACGGGTAATTTTTATGATTAGAGAATTAAGAATTATGTCAGCCGCTATTGCAGGATGTGTAGCACTCGGTTCTTTTTACCCAGCTATTTCAGTTTTAGCTGATGACGATCTATCGTCTATTCAAAGCAATTCAGATATTGATCTTGGTTATGATATATTAACTCCTACAGAGGAATGGAGTGATAATACAGAAACAATTGCAGATAATAGTCCGGATTATGAATCAGCAGGTGAAGTAGAAACCGACACAGAAGCAAATAACGAAGATATAAATACCGACATATCAAGTTTTTATAATGAGGTTTTTTCATCATGTATGACAAATGCAGCAAACAAAACTGATATTTCAGGCACATTAAGCAACATGAATTCTGTCTTTAGTGGGAATACTCAAATTGCAGTTGGTTCTTATCAATTATTTGATTTAAGTGGAACAGATCTAGAAAATAATGTAGATTTAAGTGTTCTTAACCTTCAATATGCAGGTTTAAGTTTAGATTTAGTAGAATCTCAGGTTGATTTATCAGGATCATCGACAAATGCTGTTTCTTTATTCAACAATACATATGGTGATCTTGTTTCTCAGCTTACATTAGAATCACCTTCTATTCCGGAGTCATTTAGTTCTCAAGACATGATAGCATTAGGACAAGAAGCAATTAATTCAACAAAATCATCTGTATTAAGCAGTGATACCTTTCAAACAGTAAAAAATAATATTGATATAAGTTCAGTTGTAAGTACAGCGAAAAATGGATTAGCGAATACTGTTTTAAATGCAGACAATCTTCAAAGTAGTTCAGAACTTGCATCCACACTATCTGACGTCTCAACATATGCATCAAAAAATATATCAGGAGAAAACAAACAAAACGAAAACGAAGTAAATACAGCTAAACAGTCTAATGATAATAAATTGAGCAGCGTTGTTTCTGCAATAAGCAATTATACAGACTTAGATGCAGATTTATCAGATGATAAAAAAATTTCAATGGGGACTGCTTATCAGCGTGTTACTCAAGGTAAATATCGTACAGATTTATTTACAAATACATGGGATAACATAAGTGATTTTTTTAATAGTAAAGCAATCAAACAAGAAGAAATAAAACAAGCCTATAATAATGGGGAAATATCTAAACAAGAAGCAGTATACCAAATGGCAAGTAATCCAGCATTTTATGGCCCTCAAGAAGAACTAAGCGATACAGGGTATGTAGATGTTAATAATCTAGATC
>CAVLAA010000136.1:0-3514 GCA_963660835.1 bacterium | reverse complement strand
GCTATATCTCCTGTTGTGAAATATGCAAGAATTCCACCTACACACATCACGCCTGCTAATGCTCCGGCCGATATTCCAACCTTTTTCTTTTTACTTAATGTCATTTGTTATACTGCTTGATCTTTAAATCAAAGCTCTCCTTTTTTGTATTCTATTAATAAGAGTGGTTAATATAATTGAAATTTTCTTTTAAAAAAAGCTCCTCACTTAAGAGAAGCTTTTTCGTAATCTTGTTCTAGTTGATTTTGTTAAGTTTTGGCAGCCTAAAGAAACCTTGAAAACTTATCGGATCATTTGGTAGATAATATATACCTGTTTCATACCCTGTATCATCTGCATCTGTTGCTCCTGATGGTCCTCTTGCTTCAACTGTATATCCGAATCCTGCGTAAATTGCGATATGATTATACGTTCCATCGTAATAATAATAAAGCAAATCACCCGGCTGAAGATATTTGTCATAATTTAATCCATTTATCGGAATATTATAATATGTCGCTCCGCATTCATTAATAAGGGTATCTACATATTCATCACCAAGATCAATATAACCCCATCCCAGTGGATCATCTTTTATGAAATCTCCATATCCTAGATGTGTAAGCGTTAATCCTACAAGTCCGGCACAGCTTATTGTATTTGGCCATGTATGACCATAGCCTTTAGATTGATCTGATACTATATTCTTTGCGGCTCTGATGAAATCAATATTTCCATCATATATGTCTGATCTTGCATTGTATGTAAGAAGGCTTTTTATATACTTCTTATCTCTTTCTTTATCATTTATAAGTACTCCATCCTTATTAAAACGACAATTATAGCCATCTATTTTTACCGTGCAATTTGTATATGCAGCATATGTATTCGGATCAAAATAAAGTCTTGAACCATTTAAATTGAGCCATCCTGATTTAAGTGATGCATTGTCATCCGAGAACCAGTATTTCTTACCGTTAATGATAGTGGTTCCTGCATAGTCCTGCATAACACCGTCATTATTGAACAGATACATCTTATCATCGATCTTCGTTATTCCGATAGCAGCTTCTCCTGTGCTTCTGTCAAAAAACATTTTCCAATTTCCAAGCTTTATCCAGCCTGTAATGGCATTTCCGTTACCGTCATATGCATATTTTTTTTCATTGTACATAAATGTACCGGTTCCTTTGATGAGAATTCCATTTGAATCAAATATGTATCTTTTACCTTCTACATCACAAACCCCGCATGCACCCTCATAGGTTTTTGCATCATAGTACATTGTCCAATTTCCTGATGTGACCCATCCACTTACAAGTGTATTATCTGCAGCAATATAATACTTCTTACCATTTACTATAGGAGTTCCTGATGTTTGAAGTATTCCGTTTGAATCAAACAGATATTTCTTTCCTTCTATTTCCGTTATTCCTGTAGCACACTGATAGGTTTCCGTATCAAAATATAATTTCCAATTGCCAAGTGTTAGCCAACCTGTTTTGAGTGATGCATCATCTGTTGAAAACCAATATTTCTTTCCGTCTATAATGGTTGTACCTGCATAGTTTTGCATTACTCCGTCTTTATTAAAGAGATATTTCTTTCCATTTATATCTGTTACACCATCTGTAACTGTTTTTGCCTGATATGTTTCAGGGTCAAAATACATCTTCCAATTGCCAAGATAAAGCCATCCTGTACCAAGACTTCCATCTGTTTGGACCCAGTATTTTTCATTATTTATAACAGGCGTACTGGATGTAGTTATCGCAACTCCATTAGTATCAAAAAGGTATGCTTTACCATCAATAACTTTTATACAATCTTTTACAGCTTTACCATTATCTTCGGGATCAAAATATAATTTTCCGCATGATTGCATCTCATACCATCCGGTATAATAAGTGCCATCATTATACATTAGATACTTATTTCCGCTTTCATCAACAATCTGTGTTAACCCTTCCTGCGTTGATTCAGCTTGGATTTGGTCAGAGATACTGCTTGAATTTTCAGACTGATCTTGTTCATTAACATTTTCCTTGTTCAAATCTGTTTCTGTTTGGTCTGATTTAGTTTCGATTTGATAGGAGGACGGCAAAAAATCTTCTGATACGATATCTGATGATTCACTTTCAGAACCCTCAATACTAATTAGAGAGTAATCTATTGAATCGGGTGTAGCAGCAAATACACCTACAGGGCTTACCGTCACAGCAGTTATTGCCGCTGTCAAAATAATTAGTTTTTTTCTCATACTATTCATCAAGAACCTTTCATATTTTTTCTTTGGTTAGAGTGTTTGTTTTTGATAGATTTTTCATTTGCCGAACAATTTTTTTTGCAAAAAAGAAGACTTCTCCTTTTTACGAAAAGTCTTCTTTATTTTACAAAAATATATATCGTAGAAACTACTCCAAAATACGTAAGTCGGGTATCAATTGTTTAGATTCGAATTGCTGTTCCCATACGAGTCAACAAGATTGATATTATCATACCAACTCGGTATTGTTGAATATGTTTTATCTGCACAAGATCCTTGATTTCCGCAATAAAAACTTAACGAACCGAATGTGTTGTTCTGGAAACATACTTTAAGATTACTGTTTCTGTTTGAATTAATTCTTGCTGCATCATGTATAACTATTGTATTTGCTTTGCAATTTTTAAAAGTAATGAGATTATTATAAGCTCCTTCACTTGTACTATTGTGAAAATATATATCCGAGGTTTTTCCTTTAAATATACATCCATCAAACAATATATTTGTATTACAATATCCGCTTCCAATTCCAACGCCCGCATGTTCTTCTGATACAAAAATACAATTCTTAAATATTGTCTGATTACCGGCTGTCAGTGAATTCGCTCCGGCTTCATAGTGATAAGCGTATGCCCCACTATGAGTTGCCGTGAAATTTAGATTTTCAAATTTATTTGAGCCATTGCTGTACATTGCTCCATAAGGATATGCTTCTGCCGATAAAATATACACACTGCCTTTCCCTTGGAAATATATTCCATTAAGATATTTTCCTCCATATGAAGATGCAACACCATCAAGGTTAAGACTTTCAATATAAGTTCCATCAGAGATTTCTATCTTTGCAATCTGAGATACTGTAGATGATGAATAAAGTTCTGAATATCTGTTTGCAAGTGTTTTTACTGCATCCATAATAGTAGAACACATTTTACCTTTACCAACAGTGACACAGTTTTTTACACATCCATTTACATCAAATTCATATGTAAATCCATCTATTGTGGCTTTTGTTGATGTATATGCTGCATATGTAACCGGATCAAAATACATCTTTGCACTACCAAGATCAAGCCATCCGCTTTTGAGCGATGCATTATCCGTTGAAAACCAATATTTTTTGCCATTAACAACTGTTGTACCTGCATAATCTTGCATAACTCCGTTAGTATCAAATAGATAGTTCTTACCTTCTATCTTTACGATTCCAACTGCTGCTGTTCCTGTTTCGGGATTAAAATACATTTTCCAATTTCCGAGCTTTATCCA
>CAVLAA010000135.1:0-3523 GCA_963660835.1 bacterium | reverse complement strand
GAAATAAACTTAGCCGGGAACTGCTGTTCAAAAAGCTCTTTATTTTCAAATGGATAATGATGCTGTGCAAATGGCATTGAACCTGAATCAAACCAGCAGTCAATAACCTCCGGCACTCTCTTCATTGTCTTGCCGCATTTTGGACATTTGATCGTAACTGCGTCAATATAAGGACGATGAAGCTCTATATTATCAGGACAATTGTCAGACATGCTCTTGAGTTCTTCAATACTTCCTATTGAATGCATATGTCCGCAGTCTTCACATGTCCAGATATTAAGAGGTGTTCCCCAATAACGGTTTCTTGAAATGCCCCAATCCTGAACATTTTCAAGCCAGTCTCCAAAACGGCCTTTTCCGATGCTCTCCGGAATCCAGTTTATTGTATTGTTATTTCTTATAAGATCATCCTTAACTGCTGTCATACGGATGAACCATGATTCTCTTGCATAGTAGATAAGCGGTGTATCACATCTCCAGCAATGAGGATATTCATGCTCAAACTTCGGTGCTTCAAAAAGCTTTCCTTCAGCCTCAAGATCTTTAAGAACGAGCGGATCTGCTTTCTTTACAAATACTCCTGCATAAGGTGTTTCTGCAGTCATATTTCCTTTGTTATCTACAAACTGCAGGAAAGCAAGTTCATATCTTGCGCATACTCTGTTATCATCCTCACCAAATGCAGCTGCAAGATGAACGATACCTGTACCGTCTGTCATTGTTACATAATCATCACATGTAACTATATGTGCTCTCTTTTTCTGCTTTGCAGCCTCTTCCTTTGCATATTCAAAAAGCGGTTCGTACTCTTTGTATTCAAGAGCATTTCCCGGCATTTCCTCTAATATCTCATATGCAGGTGCGTCCTCTGTGGCAAGTTTTCCGAGTACCTTGTCCAAAAGCTCTTTAGCCATATAATATGTATATCCGTCATTTGCCTTTACTTTACAGTAAATATCGCTAGGATTTACACACAATCCGACATTTGAAGGAAGTGTCCACGGAGTTGTTGTCCATGCAAGGAAATATGCATCCTCATCCTTAACCTTGAATCTGACGATCGCAGAGCGTTCCTTTACTGTTTTGTATCCTTGTGCAACTTCCTGAGCCGAAAGCGGAGTTCCGCATCTTGGACAATAAGGAACTATCTTGAAGCCTTTATATAAGAGCTTCTTTTCCCATATCTGCTTTAATGCCCACCATTCAGATTCAATAAAATTGTTGTCATATGTAACATATGGATCCTTCATATCAGCCCAGAATCCAACTGTATCTGAGAAATCCTCCCACATACCTTTGTATTTCCAAACGCTTTCCTTGCACTGCTGGATGAACGGCTCCATACCGTATTCCTCGATCTGTTCCTTTCCGTTAAGGCCAAGCTTCTTCTCAACCTCAAGCTCTACAGGAAGTCCGTGAGTATCCCATCCGGCTTTTCTCGGGACATAATTTCCTTTCATAGTACGGTATCTTGGAATCATATCCTTTATTACTCGAGTAAGAACATGGCCAATATGCGGCTTGCCGTTTGCAGTAGGCGGGCCGTCATAAAAAGTATAGACCGGGTCACCCTCCCTTATTTTCAAGCTCTTCTCGAAGATATGGTTTTCATTCCAGAAATCCAGTACTTCTTTTTCTCTCTTTACGAAATCCAGGCTCGTATCGACTTTCCTGTACATTTGTCGCCTCCGTTATTTTAAAATAGATCAAATGATGCCATATAGCATCAAAGTCAAAAACTATAGACTATAAGCCGTATCATCGTATCATAAATAGGATTCTGCCGCAATATTTTCTTTGTAAAGCCCTGTAAATCTTCAAAAAATCTCTTGACTCTATTATTATCATATAGTTTATGATTCAGCCATGTTAAAAATCATATATAGATATTAATAGGAGGAGACATAAATGACAAACGAAGAAAAAATAAAACTGCTTCAGCACAGATTAAATAAGCTTGAAACCAGCGAAAAAGAAAATTTCGGTGTATGCAGAAAAATCAGAAGAAACCTACGTAAATTAGAAGAGAGATCATAATAAATCAACTATTAAACACCCCATTCACAAAAAAACCCTTTCAGACAAAAAGAGTCATTTATCCTTCTGTCTGAAAGGGTATATTTTTTATTTAGCCTTTTATGACGCTGCAAATCCTACAGCTCTTATCGCATTTTTGAGTCTTTTGCCTGCGATATAAGCAACATTAAGCTTTACAAAATCTCCTATAATAAATGGGATCACCGTCAGCTTTAATACATCTGCAATCTCATATGTCGTTCCGAGATAAAATCTTTCTACAAGATAAAAATAAACAGCTCCTATGGCATACAGCACGATCGTTGCAGCGATAAGACTTATGTAGCTCTTTATATTTGAACCTGATTCACTGCCCCATCCTACTATAATGGCTGCAAGTATAAATGCAATGATAAAGCCAAATGTCGGAGATATGATATACTGAGGTCCTCCTTTAAGTCCCGAAAAGAAAGGAAGTCCTATCAAGCCTGCCGCTATATAGATCATCATGGCGATAGGCGCTAATCTCTTTCCGAGTACTATTCCTATAAGAAGTGCAAACAATGACTGAAGACTTATAGGCACAGGACCTATCGGGATAGATATTGCTGCTCCGGCAACCATAAGTGCAACCGAAAGACCTATATATGTTAAATCTCTTGCTTCAAATCTGATCTTCATTTTATTTTACAAGTATCTTTCCGGATGAAAAAGCCCTTATGCCATCATCCGTCAAAATAATTATTTCTCCTTTATCATTAATTCCTATAAGCCTGCCTCTGTATATCTTATCCAAGGCTATGCTTATATATTCATTTTTCAAATAAAGGTTATCATTTACAGCTGTCCTTGAAAATTCTTTTATTTCTTCAAAATCCCTGCCTCTTTTAAATACAGAAATGAGTATGTCATTTAGCAGTTCTCTTCTGCTGAAATATTTTCCGGTATATGATCTAAGTGAAATTGCTTTTTCTAAAACCAGTTCATCCTCTGTTTGATTTACATTTATGCCGACACCTATTATAAGCTTTTTTATTTTTCCGCTGCTTATTATAGATTCGCACAATATCCCAAGCAGTTTTTTATCTCCTATATATATATCATTCGGCCATTTGATTTTTGAATTTATGTCTCTTATCTTTAGTGCCTCATGG
The DNA here is from genome assembly GCA_963660835.1 of bacterium. Lineage (GTDB taxonomy): Bacteria > Bacillota > Clostridia > Lachnospirales > Lachnospiraceae > Alectryocaccobium. The sequence goes on along the minus strand of CAVLAA010000135.1, from coordinate 353 downwards.
ATCGCGGCACCTATAAACAACGGAAGGATCGCTGCTTTATTTATATCAAGACAAGTGGTAAATACAAGCGTAAATATAAGTGAGCCATCCTTATCGGCAATCCATTTTGTACCGTTTTTCCCTACGCCAAGATATTGCTCTCCGGCAACGATCACTGCATTTTCAATTTCACTGCTATGCTCCTTGGCATATTTATTGGTTGAATCGACACGTTCCAAATATATATATTCAAACCCTGAAGGAAAAAGCCTGTTAAGATCTATACTTTCGCTTAGCTTAGAAAGCACTTCATTGCAAGGAGCATTTAACTCATCAACTATTTTATCCGGCAAATGTATCACTCCACCTTATTA
>CAVLAA010000134.1:0-3534 GCA_963660835.1 bacterium | reverse complement strand
CGGTCATTGGTTTTGGTTTGTAAACTTCTTTTTTTCTGTTTGCCATAATAAAAGGTCTCCTATGATTTTAATATTTTATCATAGAAGACCCTTATATTATCTAATTTACAGAATTTTTTTCACAGGCTCAATAGTCAACTAATTTCATAACAGATTTATCGTGACTCCTTTTTGTGGATAATTCATTAATTCTAATTCCAGATTTACATATATCATATGTGCCATTTGTGTATGCTCTCGTAAAAGCGTACATCTTTTGTTTTCCAGGCATTTCAATATAATAATCTAGCCGCTTCTCTCCTTTTTTTAAGCATTTGATAGCTTTTAATTTAACCTGATTATTCAATATTATTTTTTTCATTTTTTTAAATTCCTCCTGTCCTATTGTTTATAAGGACAATATATATGACTAGTAAAAAGGAATTGTATTCTGAATTTCTCAATTATTAATTATCCGATGTATCACGGTGATACTTCTCTCTTGCAAAATCAATTTATTTTATTTATAGTAGTTATACGAAGTTAAACAAAATATTCAAAATCATATACATCATCACCCACTACTTAACTTAAGTATAAATATAAAACCATCCCTCCATATACAACAAAACAATGAAAGAGAACGCCCTATGCCAAACAACTACTTTGATCTACAAAATTCAACATTAAACAACACTATTGATGCCTATATTTCAGATAAACCATCTTTTATAAAAGAATACAGAAAATACCTTTCATCCTTCTCCTCTCCACGCACTATCTTATCCTATCTTACTGACATAACAGACTTACTTACATTTATTGACCCTAATTGTGAATATATCAATATAGATTCTTCCCAGATCCTATCTTCTTATGAAGACTTTCTCGAAGAGTTGGAACAAAAAGGGTACAAAGCAATGTCTATAAGAAGAAAGCGAGCAGCTATCAACTCTCTTCTCTCTTTTCTTTCTTCCGGTCACTCTCCTATCCTTCTCCCTAAACTATCCAAACATAATACCAATCCTTTATCTTATAATGAATTTCAGAAATTGATTGATAATATGAAAAGAAATGATAAGAAGCTTGTTTGGAATGATACGAAAAGAGGAAAAATATATAATGTTATCGATATTGATATGAAAACCAAACTTAAAAGGGAGAAATTTTTATCTCGTAATCTATGTATTATAGGACTTCTTTATGATACAGGCATGAAGGTATCATCCCTCGTCTCGACTGATCTTTCCAATCTTGATTTAGATAATGCCAAGATTAAAGCTGAAACTCCAACAAGAGAACATATTACTTATTCGTTTTCCGAACAGACTGCATCTTTTCTGCATGATTATCTTTCCTCTAAAAAGATACCTAAGTTAACTGAAGATCAGGATGAATTTGTTAATACATATTGTTGTTATGTCAAATTTAAGGAAAGAGCTATGCAGAAATATAAGGATGAGGAATTGGTTAGAAAAATGATGGATAATGCAAGGATGCTGCGAACTTCAGGAAGAAGTTTTCTTAACATTACCGGCAACACCTCTGCTCTTTTTCTTTCCTCAGTTGGAAAAAGGCTAAGCGTGCGAGGAGTTGAAATGATGGTGAAAGAAATGGTGCAGACTTATCTGCCGGAGCTGGAAAATAATTATGAGTTTTCTCCGGAGAATTTCAGACATTAATTTTCAGACAAAACAGTATTGCAATATCAGGGTGGATTTGGTTAGAGTTGGCTAGGAAATATATATCCCTTCTAAGAAAACTTAATTTCTTTTGTTTTATCATGTTTAACTTCGTATAACTTACATAGATCTTTTCTGAAACAAAAAAAGACAGTCTATAATCTTTCTCATAAATTATCGACTATCTTTCCTTTTATTTTTTAGGACCGTTTCAAAATAGCTCAATGACGGTCTCCTAGCATTTCTTGTTATATTCCCTATCTCTCGAATTTCCTCGTCCGTCGGATTATACGCCTCAAATATTTCATCTATCTTTTCTTTTTCTGCCTTAGTAGGGATTCTTTTTCTTGAATAATCTATATATTGTAAAACATTAGTATATTTACTTATATTCTTTTCGATTATAAGTTCCGCTTCTGTCACATCACTAAAATTATTGCTTTTTATTATTTCCGCTAAAGGATATAGATATTTAAGTGTTACGGCTCCTCTCTTTTTCGCTAATTCTAATAAATACTTAACCATATCCGGATCTAGTCCATACTCGATAAAGAGATCTTCGCAAATATACGCATCTTGAGCCGTTACTCTCCTATTCCATAATTTTTTTACAACTCTAAGAACATCTTTAAGTTCATCTTCTGTATAATCATACATTTATGTTATATCTCGCTGTTAACTTCATCTGCAATGTCTTCATAAAAATCGGCCGGGATTCCTTCAATATATGATTTCTTTTTCTTTTTATCCCAACCTTCTTTTAACCCGGCTATCATTGCGGCCGTAAAATCTCTCACATGATCCATGCTTCTTACAATTTCAGCCACATCACGAATCCTGCCTAAATCAGCGTCTGCAACTTTGATAATTTTTCTAATATCCTCTCCATCTTCATACAAGCTAAGCTCTTGGACGTAATCTGTAAATCCGGCAACGCAATCCCAGTATTTCTCTCCTTCTTCAAATGCACGTTCCGGCTTTTGTTTTACTTTAAGAATTATGTTATTGTTTCCTGATTTTCCTTTTCCAACGTAATTGAGAAGTTCAACATCAATTTCTGTTTTTTCATTGATTTCTTTTATAGCAGGTTCTAAAACTCTTCTTTTGAAATCTGCCTTACTCGCAACGCAAACTGCACATTTAACTCCTTTTTTGTTAAATTCGACAGCTTTTTCTACAATATATTTTGCCGGAGCTTTCTTCTCAACTAAATCCTTTATTTCGGCAATATCTGTATTGATCTGGCCTATGTTAAGAACGAATTCCTCATATTCATAGCTTAAAGTAATTTCCGTTTTTTTCTTCAGCTTGACTGCTTTTTGAAGTTCCATCTTGAAATACTGATAGATCCTTAAAGTCGCGCTGCTTGTCTTATTTTCAAATGATGCAATTGTTTCAAGTGGAAATGGTGTAAAGTCTTTCTTTACCTGATAAAGAACTCCTTTAAGAGCACTGTTAAATTCCATTCTGAATTCGCCGTTTCTGTATTCACAATTGGGAACAATAGCCATCGATTTAAAACCGTCTTTATTTTCATTCTCGATTATAGTATGCATTGTATTTAATTTGGATGCTGCCTGCTTTAATCTGTCATATTTTCTTGAGTTGTCAGTAACACCTGTAAGCATTTCTACTTCTTCAGTTGAAAAAACAACTTCTGTACTATCAGAATACTGTAGCTTGTTTTGCAATCTCGCCATTCCAAAAGCAAGCATCTTATTTTCTATTGTACTTGCATAATATCTTGACTTTATAAGCTTGTTTGACTCAACAAACATGTTTTCATTTTCAAATACGGTTATTTCATTTTTTTCAGGCATTCCTTTGCCTCCCAATCATACTTAACATCAAGTATATATATCTATATATATAC
>CAVLAA010000133.1:0-3660 GCA_963660835.1 bacterium | reverse complement strand
CCGCATCTATGCGGATTGTGAGGATTTAGAAGCCGAATAAGTGTCGAAGACCCGGAATTGAGGTAAATACTTCCAGTCACAGATATGGATTGTCTGATCTTACCCCTTCAAGGGATATTTTGAAATTATATCGGGAGTTAGGTGGAAACATTCTTACCATCGGAAGCGACAGTCACAAACCTGAACATCTGGGATCGTTTATTGACGAGACGAAACAGGAATTAAAAATATTGGGATTCAAAGAGTTCTGTACTTTTGACAAAATGAAACCGATTTATCATCAGCTATAATAAATTTGATTAATCAGCCTGTTTTTTCTGTTTCACAATAATCAATGCGGAGCATATAGCTGGCACTGGTATATACATCAATACTTTTTTATGTGTGGATTGCATTCTGCAAATATTGTTCTTATCGTATCTCATTATCCTTCAATCAATCGTAGTTAACGATTTTTTATTCCATTACCAGATTGTATTTATCAGCAGCATATATCAATGATATAATAGCTTTAAGAAAAAATATCAGGTAAATCAATGAAGGAGGTAACAAATGAAAATAGCTGTTATCGGAGCCGGTGCTATGGGATGCCTTTACGGTGCATACTTAAGCCAATGTAATGATGTTACTATGATAGATATAAATCCGGAAAACGCAGATTTGATAAACAAACAGGGTCTTACGGTTATAGAAGAAGACGGAACCAGACGCAATTTTACAAAGGTAAAAGCATGTGGTGGCGGAGAGCTGACTGATGCAGCAGATCTGGTTATTGTATTTGTCAAATCCCCTCTGACAGAGGAGGCTGTTCGAATGAACAAAAAAATATTTGGAGAGCATACTCTAGTCATGACACTTCAAAATGGTGCAGGAAATGACAGGAAGATTGAAAAATATGTAGATAAGCGAAGAGTAATAATCGGAACCAGCAAACACAATTCCGTAGTCGAAAGCTTTGGAGTTGTAAAGCACAGCGGTCACGGTGTTACGACAATAGGAAGTAATATAAAAAGAAATAAAAATCCGGAAAGAGTTAAAGCTATTCTTGAAAAAAGCGGTTTTGATACGGTGGTTTCGAGTGATATTCAAAGAATTATATGGAGCAAGCTGTTTGTAAATCTTTCCATAAATACATTTACGGCAATAACGCGCTCTCCGATCGGATCAATGATTGAAAACAGATATGCATGGGATTTTGCCGAGAAAATGATTTGTGAAGCTGTCGATGTTGCAGAGGCAGACGGAACGCATTTTTCATATTTTGAGGTTTTAAATATGGTTCATAATGTATGTGAAGATGCCGGAAAAGGCTATTCGTCGATGTCTCAGGATGTTATGAATTGCCGCATGACGGAAATCGACAATATTAATGGTGCCATCGTTGAACAGGCAAAGCTTTATAATGTAGCTGCACCTTACAATGCACTTATTGTAGATCTTATTCATGCGATCGAGGAATCATATAAATATCAACGATAACATAGAAATCTTGCTGATTTTCAGATAACAAAACTATATGATTGTATATAACTGAAAACCTTATCTATAAAATAGCTTTTGATCATATATCAAAGACATGCGCATTTTTATTTATACTATGAAATTTAATAGTAACTTATAAAGTTGCTAATATCTTGTTTGGCAGAAGTCAATTATCTACAATGAGTATGCTGAAATAAGCAAATGATTAATTTGGAGGTATTTCAAATGCTGAATGAGAATGTTGTAAAACTGCTTAAGGACGGTATGTGGGATCTGGCAACTTGCGCTGAAGGTGAACCAAATGTGGTTCCTGTAGCATTCAAAGATGTAACAGAGGATGGTAAATTGGTAGTAGGTGATGTGTTCCTGGAAACTACTCTGGATAATATCCGAGCAAATGGCGGCAAGATTGCTATCTCTGTATATGATGCACAGAATTTGGAAGGTTATCAGATCAAGGGAATAGCCGAATATCTTACAGAAGGCGAGATCGTGGATACATTTAAGGCTATGGTAGAGAAAATGTTCAATGGAGCTGCCACTGCAAAGGGTGCGCTGGTTATTACTCCAAATAAAGTGATCGTTACAACGCCGGGTGCTGAGAACAAGAAAGTACTATAATCTTTTCGGGCACGGATGTACTTTATGCGCATCCGTGCCTGTGTTTTATCATGAAGTAATACACATAGAATTATAATAAAGGAGAATTTAGTTTCATGAATGCTGCAGCATTTACATCTTTACTGGGATATATGATCATTTGTTCATTTACACCGGGGCCCGGTAATATTCTTGCTCTGAATACTACAAGCACATATGGATGGAAGCGCAGCCGTTCGTTGATTTTGGGAATCTGTCTGGGATATGCTGCTGTTCAAACTATGTGTACTATTGCACTTTATCAGCTAAATCAGCTTTTTACGCCTGCGCTTAAGGCATTACGATTTGTAGGCGGTGTCTATATGGTATGGCTGGCGATTCATATATTTCTGAGTAAACCTGCAGAAAGTACAATGCAAAAAATGCCAACATTAAGACAGGGATTACTGCTCCAATTGGTAAATGTGAAGATTTATTTTTACATATCGTCATTGCTCAGTGCATACTTCATTCCAAATTGTAATACAGTCCTTGAACTGGTATTGGCAGGCGCTTATGCAGTCAGCATTGGTTCTTTGGCCAGTTTGACATGGGCTTTTCTTGGAGTAAAAATCCAGAAAGTATACCTGCGATATTTTAGGCTGATCAATGCCGTTTTGGGGCTGTTTCTTCTGTACTGTGCGTTAACGATCGTGAAAGGATGAGAAAATTGAATGATCCTGAAACACTGCTGGAATCATCCTCTTAAATGTTCATCTGCAAAAAATCCTCAATCTTAAAGGAAGCCTGCAGCAGGAATTCGGTCGCAGGATCGTCAAGATCTGCCTTGCTTATTTCAATGATCTTATCCAGCCTGTAAGCCAAAGAATTTCTGTGGATATTCAAAACCTTTGCGGTTTCGTTGCTGTTGTGATGATTCCTTAGAAAAATCTTTAATGTATTGTAAAGTTCGTTTCCACTCTCTTTGTCATGTTCCTTAAGCCTTTTAAGTGCCGGATGTACAAAATCTTTAAGCCTATCACGGTTAGGATATTCGGAAAGCATATCATAAAATAAAATTTCGGAATATCTGTGAGGGTTGTGTTCATTTGGATATCTAATGTCCCAGCTGATCTTTTCCTTAAGCTTTACAGGGATTTTCTTATTCCATTCGATTACACGAAGTGACTGTTGGTATGCATTGTAAAACTGGTCCATTTTTGAAAATTCCAAGGAAATTCCGATGTCAATCTTTTCCCTTGACATAAATTCAAGCAGTATTCGTTGATTTTCCACAAGTGTAACCGAACTTGAACTTGGCATAAGTATAGCAATAGCAGAATTGTGAATCGTCATATATGCTTCAGGAAAAATCTGACGCAATTTCGGAAGAATCCTGCTTTTTAATTTGTTTATCGCAGTTTCGCTTTTAGTTTTGATACAAAGGGCATACATAGTATCTGAAAAATGGAGATGCTTAATCTCATTTGCAACCTTTTCTGCAGGAGTGCCGATAAGCAGAGCCTCCAAAACCTGCTGATCTTGATTGAAATATGGCAGAATGTCCGGCCTATAACAGCTTATTGTGAAACTCAGAGC
>CAVLAA010000132.1:0-3774 GCA_963660835.1 bacterium | reverse complement strand
CTTGAATAGTCTTCAAAATCTGCAAGTGTAAAATACTGGTCCGGATTGTCTCTGTAAAGAAGCGAATCATGAAGATCTCTGAACATTTCAGTATCTCCGTTTGCAAAGGTTCCGTCTACAAGTGTATCAAGAACTTCTTTGATCCTTGCATTTCCGGCTGCAATATCCCATGGACGGTATGAACCGTTCTTCTCGTATTCCATAACCTCTTCGGCCTTGAGTCCGAAAATGAATGCATTTTCCTTTCCGACCTCTTCAACTATCTCGACATTAGCTCCGTCAAGAGTTCCCATTGTAAGAGCTCCGTTTAGCATAAATTTCATATTTCCTGTTCCTGATGCTTCACGGCTTGCTGTAGAAATCTGCTCTGAGAGATCTGCTGCTGCAAATATTATCTCTGCATTGCTTACTCTGTAATCCTCGATAAAGACAACCTTCAATTTATTTTTGATGTCCTTATCATTATTGATCACATCAGAAACGCTGTTTATAAGCTTGATTATGCTCTTTGCTCTGTAATATCCTGCACTTGCTTTAGCTCCGAAGATATATGTCTTAGGTACAAAATCCATTTCCGGATTTTTCTTGATATCAAGATACTGACGTATTATATGAAGCACGTTCATAAACTGTCTCTTGTACTCATGCAGACGCTTAACCTGAATATCAAATATAGAGTCAGGATCAACCTCGATATTATTGTGCTCAAGGATATAAGCTGCAAGTCTTTTCTTGTTTTCCTTCTTGATATTCATGAATTCCTCAACAGCCTTTTCATCATCTGCCAAAGGAAGAAGGTTTTTCATCTGTGAAAGATCTGTTATCCATCCGTCACCGATCTTATCTGTTACCCATGCTGCAAGCAATGGATTTCCGTGAAGAAGGAATCTTCTCTGAGTGATACCATTAGTCTTATTGTTAAATTTCTGCGGCATCATAAGATAGAAATCTCTTAATTCTCTTTCTTCAAGAATCTCTGTATGAAGCTTGGCAACACCGTTTACAGAGAATCCGCCTACTATAGCAAGATTTGCCATTCTTACCTGTCCGTCATAAAGGATAGCCATAGAAGCTATTTTGTTTTCCTGTCCCGGATATTTCTTAGCTACCTCTATAAGGAATCTTCTGTTTATCTCCTCTATTATCTGATAAACACGAGGAAGAAGTCTCTCAAAGAGGTTTATCGGCCATTTTTCAAGAGCCTCTGACATTATCGTATGGTTTGTATATGCACATGTTCTTGTTGTTATATCCCACGCATCATCCCATGTCAGATTTTCCTCATCAAGCAGGATACGCATAAGCTCAGGAACTGCAACAGTAGGATGTGTATCATTCATCTGGAAGCAAACTTTATTCGGAAGCTCATGGATATCATCATGATTTTTCTTGAATTTTTCAATAGCAGTCTGGATGCTTGCAGATGTAAAGAAATACTGCTGTTTAAGTCTGAGCTCCTTACCCTGGATATGGTTATCATTCGGATAAAGAACTTCTGTAATATTCTTTGCAAGATTCTCCTGCTCTACAGCCTTCTGATAATCTCCCATATCGAAGGATGAAAGCTGGAATTCGTTTATTGCCTCTGCATCCCATATTCTGAGTGTATCTACAATATTGTTTCCATATCCGATAACCGGAAGGTCATAAGGTACAGCACGAACAGACTCAAAATCCTCCTGCTTAAATATGTTCTTTCCGCTCTTTTCATCGAAATCGACGCGAACACGTCCACCGAAGCGGATTTCCTTTGCATACTCAGGACGCTTAAGCTCAAACGGATATCCTCCGTCATCAAGCCATGAATCAGGAACTTCGATCTGATATCCGTCCTTTATCTGCTGCTTAAACATTCCGTAGTGATAACGGATTCCACAGCCATAAGCAGCATATCCAAGACTCGCAAGAGAATCCATAAAACAAGCTGCAAGACGTCCGAGACCTCCGTTTCCTAAAGCAGGATCTCTTTCCTCATCCTCGATAGCATTTATGTCAAGTCCAAGCTCCTCGAGTGCTTCCCTTACTGTGTCATAACATGACAAAGCCAAAAGGTTGTTTCCGAGATATCTTCCTGTCAGGAACTCCATTGAAAGATAATAAACGATCTTTGGATCTTCATCTCTCATCTTTTTCTGGGTTTCTATCCATTTGTCAACGATCTCTTCGTTTAAAGATCTGCAGACTGCAATGTATTTCTGATGAAGTGTAGCATCATCAAAATCTCTTCTGAAATAGCTTCTGACATTTTCTCTTATCTTGTTTTTGAATTCTTCTTTTGAAATCTTCATGCTTTATACCCTCTTTACTCCGATAACAACGTTTTCACTGTTTATTTTCCATTCTTTTTCATATCCTTCGATATTTCCAAAGATTATATCATCTGCAAGAACTTCCTTGCAAATCTGCGCTTTATTGGTTTTGAGTATATCTTCTATTTTTTCATTGCCTTTTTCGAAGATCACGATCCTGTCCATAACTTCGAAACCGGCTTCCTTTCTCATTGTCTGGATCTTGCTTATCAGTTCTCTTACAAAACCTTCCTCGATAAGCTCCGGTGTAAGATTTGTATCAAGTACAACTGTAATATTTGCATTTGATTCTGATACATATCCGTCTATCTTTGCTGATTCAATGAGAAGATCCTCTTCAAGCAGCTCTATCTTTTCATCATTTATGTCAAGTGTAAGCTTTCCGCTTGATTTCAGCTCGTTCATGGCTTCGCTTCCATTGATATCTGCAAGCGCATTTCTGATGCCTCCGACAAGCTTTCCGAATTTAGGTCCTACAGTTTTTAGCTGAGGCTTAAATGAATATGATACAAATTGGTCTATGGCATCTGTAAATGCAACTTCTTTGATATTGAGCTCGTCCTCTATAACATTTATATAGAGCTCATCAAGTGTAAAGCTGCTCTTTACATACATTCTCTGAAGCGGCTGACGGTTCTTGATATTTGATGCATTTCTGCATGCACGTCCCATAACAACTATATCAAGAAGGTTCTTCATATCCTCTTCAAGCTTTGTATCGATCCATTCTTCCTTAACCTCAGGGAAGTCACAAAGATGAATGCTTACAGGTGTATCCTGATCTACTGTCCTTACAAGATTCTGATAGATCTGCTCTGTCATAAACGGGATCATAGGAGCTGCAGCCTTAGAAAACTCTACAAGTGCTGTATAAAGTGTCATATAAGCATTGATCTTATCCTGCTCCATTCCCTTTGCCCAGAAACGGTCTCTTGATCTTCTTACATACCAGTTGCTGCAGTCATCTATAAAGCTTTCAAGCGCTCTTGCACTCTCCGGTATCTTATAATTTGAAAGATTTTCGTCTACAGTACGGATCGTAGAATAAAGTCTTGATATAAGCCATTTGTCCATTACAGTAAGCTTTTCATATTCAAGCTTGTATTTTGTAGGATCAAAGCCATCGATATCTGCATAAAGAACATAGAATGCATATGTATTCCACAATGTTCCCATGAATCTTCTTGAATACTCTACTACAGCCTTTCCATGGAATCTGTTCGGAAGCCAAGGAGCACTGTTTATATAGAAATACCATCTTATTGCATCTGCTCCGTATTTTTCAAGAGCATCGAACGGATCGACCGCATTGCCCTTTGACTTGCTCATCTTCTGTCCGTTCTCATCCTGAACATGTCCGAGAACTATAACATTTTCGTACGGTGCTTTATTAAAGAGCAGTGTAGATATAGCAAGCAGTGAATAGAACCAGCCTCTTGTCTGATCAACAGCCTCTGAAATAAAC
>CAVLAA010000131.1:0-3779 GCA_963660835.1 bacterium | reverse complement strand
AGAATTTTTCATATCCTGATAGATAAGTTCATATTGAGAATTGGATACTTTATTGTAATTTACATAAGTGTATCCGTTCTGTGTAACAGTCGCTGCAAGAGTTTCTGCAGTTTGATTATTTATATTGCTGTCATAATCTAAAACTGATATCAGTACAGCTGTTCCGGTAGCTTGATGAACAAAACTTTGAGTGTTTCCTTCTGTTGCCTGTTTCCACCCTTTAGGTATTGATACCGAGAAATTGTTTTCATTATCTGTATAAATAAAAGTGTCTATTTTCTCTTCTGAAGTAGCTGCTGTTTCATCCACAATCTCAACTCTATCCGTTTGTGTATATGACGCAAGATTATCATTGGCTTTTCCACGTCCAAAGATTGTCATGACCAGTGCAATAATAATTACAAGTAAGATAATACCAATAAGTTTTTTATTTTCTTTAAGCATAATTTTCTCCCTTAATTTATATCTTCATAGATTAGAGTGCTTTACCGAATCCAAAAAGCAACTGATCTAATCTATGAAAAAAGACCACTCTTTCTCTAACTATTAAATCTTTTCATTAAATAATTAGGAGGAAAAAGAAGTGAAAAGCACTAAAAGTACAAATCTTAAAGGAAAGAATAGATGTCATACATTTAGAAAGTTTTCAGATGTCGTTCTTGAAGATGGAAAAAGAGACCTTAATAACTATCAAAAGACGATAATTATTAAGGAAGCAATTATTGAAGCAATGAAACATGGCTATAACAAAGCTGATTGCGAAAAAAAGATAAAGGAAGGATTCGATAAATTATCTTATGAAACAGATGAGACAAAACGCATTCATTGTGAGGACGCTTTTCTGCAAGTAGACAGATATCTGACTTCAGAAACACGAAAAGGTGTACCTATTGCAACCGGACATGTTAATTGCTTTGGGCTTGAAGTGGATGTTTTTTGTGATATGTATTTCGAAGGCATCCGGGAATGGAAATATGTCACGAAAGAGGGAAGAAAAAAAACAGAGACAGTTATCAGAGAACCGTATGTAGAAATCGTTAAATACCGTTCTTCTAAGCCTAATGTAACACAGTCAGGGAAGAAGGAAGATGCTTCAGTTATGGGTTCGCTTGAACTTTATGCAATGCTTAAATATGCAAGAGAGCTTGCCGAAGTATCTACGTATAAGGATGAGCCATTACTACATATAGGAGCATCATACTATTTTCTTCGTAAAAAATCTGATAATTTCAAAGATGGAAAGTTTAATTCGAATTTCTTCGATGATAAAAATGATAATGTAGTAACTCTTTGGGAGACTCATTCAATTCTTACATCATGCGGAGAACCTGAATTAATAGACGCTGCATTTAAGCCACAGTTTGAGGCTTTTCAGACCGGTCGTCAGTGTAGTGATAAAGATTGTGATGGATGCAAGTTATATGCAACTTGTCATTATGAAAAGCCACCAATAAAACTTACATCAGAAAAAAGCAAAAAAACACTTTCAGATGTAGTTTTATCAGATGTTCAAGAAGAAGCTGTAAATGTTCGTAAAGGTATTTATCGTCTTAATGCAGGTGCCGGATCAGGAAAAACCTTCGTTATTTCTTTGCTTATTGCAAGTCTATTAGATGAAGGTGTTGATCCTGACAAAATCCTTGCTATTACATTTACAAACAATGGAGCAAAAGAATTAGCAGATAGGGTAAGACTTTATACGGATGAGTTCGGATGTGATGCTGATATAAGCCGGATATGTACAACTTTTAATGGGTTTGGAGATAGGATTATCAAAGAATTCTACGAAGAAGTTGGTTATGCTGAAGTGCCACGTCTTATCGATAATGTAGAAAAAGCAATCATAATAAAAGATTTGCTGCAAACTCATTATATTGATGAGCTTGATTACAGAAATTTTTCAATGAGTAATCCGCATGTAAAAGGTGCTTTACCACTTGTTATGAACTGCTTTAATGCAATTAAATCAAATCAGCTTGGAAGAGGTCAAGAGGATGAACTTAGAAAAGCTATTGACTACAATGGTATATCAGATGATACTCTCTCAGAAATCATCCTCTTATATGATGAGTATGATGATATTCTAAGGGACAGATGCCTTATTGAGTATGCTGATCAAGAAAATCTGTTAATAGACTTTATTAGCAAAAATCCTTATTATTTTGAAGACAATGGGTATGAATATATCATTGTTGACGAGTTTCAGGATACAAACGCAAAGCAGATGTATATTATCCGTAATCTCATGGATAATCCGGATTTTAAGGCATTAATGGTTGTAGGTGATGATTCGCAAGGAATTTATTCATTCCGTGGAGGATCAAATGAAGTCATCGTAGAATTTGACCGCTATATGTCAGCATCGAAAGATGAACTAAATGACCTTATTGCCGGAAAGATACAAATTACAGATGTGGAGAAAAAGGAAGGAATCGTAAAAGATTTATTTCTTGTCGAAAACTATCGCTGCACTCCTGAAATTGTTGAGTTCGCAAATAATGTAAACAAAATGAATCATTTTCGAGTAGAAAAGGATCTTATTGCAACCCGTCCTTCAGGTCGTCCGGTTGGTGTTAAACAGTTCTGGGATAAAAAGAAAGAAAAAGAATATATTGTTGAGCAGATTATTAAGCTTCATAAAGAAGGGTTTCCGTACGAATCGATGGCATTTATTGCATATAAGAACTCTGAGCTTTCTGCGATGGTAACGGCTTTGACTGAGGCAGGAATTCCTTGGGTATCTCTTAATCCGGTAAAATATAAAGACGACAGTAAAGTAACTGCTGTTATTTCACTGGCAAGAATATTCAAAGATCATTCCGCAACAAAAGATGCTTTTATCTGGCTTAATGCCATATCAGATAATACATTACTTGACGAGAAATCAAGTGATGCTATCAATAAAGAAGTAGAAGAGTTTATAACATCTCTTGAGGAAACAAATAAAGAATGCTTTAAAGATATGATTACAGAGCTTGATAAAGGGGATGATGAAGTTTATACAGCATTCAAAGATCAGGTCTTAAAGAAAAGAAATGTAGATGAGATGCTTGACTGGTGCATTAACTTTGATATTTATGGTGATGGCGAAAAAGTCAGACGAACAGATAAATATCCGGGCATAGTCTTAACTACAGCTCATTCCTCCAAAGGACTTGAGTGGCCAATTTGTTTTGTATCTCTATCTTCATTCCAAAATACTTTATCATTATCGCATAAAGCACAAGAAGAACTTAGAAGATTATTCTTTGTTTCAGCTACAAGAGCTCGTGATATTTTATATGTAACGGGGCAGACAGTGGCAGGATATAAGATGGATAATGATGGAAAACGCTATGAAGATTATCATCTTCTTCTTATTGATGCTTTTAAGGCAGCAGGAAAGGAATCTGATTGGAGGAGCAGTGATCCAGGTAAGGAAAAGTAAGATTTTTAACAAAAAAGAATTAGGTTGAATACATCCTAAAATTTACATATACTATAGTTAGTATGAAATCGGAGGTGTTTTAAATGACTATAGATACAAATACAATGGTTCCCATTTCGGAAGCAAATCAGAACTTCTCAAAGGTGGCAAGACTTGTAGATGAGCGAGGTTCAGTAGTTATTTTGAAAAATAATGTACCGAGATATCTTATTATTGATTTTAGCAAGGCTGATGAGGAAATTGTTGCATCGGATGAAGATGTACTCAGTATTTCAAAAAAACTTATAAATCAAAATAAGGAGGCTTATGAGGTACTTGCTAACTCACTAATACCCCATGGCAAGCCATGGGG
>CAVLAA010000130.1:0-3804 GCA_963660835.1 bacterium | reverse complement strand
TATATATATCCTTCAGAAGCACCTACCGCATATGCTGCAATAAGCATTCCTTCGATCATCCTATGCGGATCGCCTTCCATAACGCTCCTGTCCATAAATGCTCCCGGGTCACCCTCGTCACCGTTGCATACAACATATTTTATGGGTTCTTTTTGGCGTCTTACCTGCTGCAGCTTACGTCCGCAAGGGAAGCCTCCGCCGCCTCGTCCTCTAAGATTTGATTTTGATATCTCGTCTATTATCTCATCCTGCTTCATATCAAAAAGCGCAAGCTCAAATGCTGAGTATCCGCCAATTGCTATATATTCTGATATTGAGCCTGCATCTATCTTTCCGCAATGCTCAAGGACAATACGGTTTTGTTTATTATAAAATGGAATATCATTCTGTCTTTTATGTATCTTTCCATCCTTTTGATATCCGAGTCTGTCTATAAACTGACCCAGAAGGACTGTCTTATCGACTATCTCCTCACAATCCTCTACCTTAACCTTTGTATAAATCCATCCCTGGGGCTCTATACGAAGAAGCGGACCCATCTCGCAAAAGCCGTTGCATCCGCTCTTTTTTAATGCTACCGAATCGCCATGCGGCTCCTTCTCAAGCTCTACTGCTACATGGATATTTTTTTGTTCGATAAGTTCTTTAAGCCTGTCAAATATCTTTAATGAACCTCCGGCAATACATCCTGTTCCTGCGCATATGATAAGCTTTTGCTTTTGAAGCTCATAAGACTGGTGTGCCGATTCTCTGAATCTTTTAAGATCTAATCTCTTGTTAAGCATTGGCAATCTCCTCCTTAAGCTTTTTTACTAATTCATCAGCTTTTTCAGGAGTCATTGATGAATATACAACATCATTTACAGTTATTACCGGTGCCAGCCCACATGCTCCGAGGCATGAAACAGTCTCTATGGTAAAATTGAGATCATCTGTTGTTTTCTTTGATTCGCTGAGTCCCAGTTCTTCTCTTAGCTTATCAAGTATCGGTATTGATCCTCTTACATGACAGGCTGTACCGTCACAGCATCTGATCACGTATTTTCCCTTTGGCTCAAGAGAGAAATTTTCATAGAATGTAGCTACACTGTAGATTCTTGCCTCACCTATTTTCAGCTTTCTTGATATAGGTGTAAAAACCTCCTTGGGCAGATAGTGATAATGCTCCTGAACAGCCTGTAATATGGCGATCAAATATCTTTGATCATCCTCAAACTGTCCAAGAATCTCATCGATCTTAGAATAGTCAAATTTTTTGCTCATGTACTGCGTCCTCTCTCTTCTGTTCTACTTTTTACAGATTTGTTGTAATTTTACTAATTTTCTTTTCTTTTTTCAATAAGGCAAGTGCA
Organism: bacterium; assembly: GCA_963660835.1. Classification (GTDB taxonomy): domain Bacteria; phylum Bacillota; class Clostridia; order Lachnospirales; family Lachnospiraceae; genus Alectryocaccobium. The sequence goes on along the minus strand of CAVLAA010000130.1, from coordinate 2,452 downwards.
ATTTCCCGAATATTTTTCTTTTACAGTTATATTTTGTTGTAATTTTCACAATATTTCTTATTTTTTGACGTAAAAAAGTGCAGAAATAAAATCCGCTTCGGATCTTATTTCTGCACTTTTTGATCTTGATCTATTTGTTTTTTATATCTGTTTAAGCGAAGTCCTTTTCGTAAAGGATGACTGTTTTGTCCTTGCTTGAGCTCTTGCGGCCTCTTCTTCCGCCTCTCTTTGCCTTTGCCATCGCACCGTCAACTATATTTTTTACTTCTGAAATAGTCATCGGCTGATCTTCGGACTGTCCGCTGCTTATGATACTGTACAATGCAAGTACACCAAGCTCATCCATCTGACAGTTGTTTTCTGCACAATATGTTCTTGCAAATGTAACAAGCTCGTCATTTGTAAATACCGGAATCGATATACGTCCGGAAAACTTCTTTGCGAAATCCTCATTCTTTTTAAGGAAGGCTCTCATTGCTGCCTTTTCATCCTCTATGATAAGGATCATGCAATCTGTTCTGAATTCCATTGCCTGATTAAGCTGGTCTAAAGTATTTGATGACATGTCACTTGCGTTTTCGATAATAAGAAATCCGCCTGACATTCTGCTTACAACTTTAGCAGGATCAAGAGTATTCATCTTGTCTCCTGTTACTCTTGCTACCTTTGCAGCATCCATCTGCATATCGCAGCACATTGCCTTTACTAATCCATTGCTGAGCCTGCTCTTTCCTGTTCCTACGGCACCCATTATTGCAATATTGCCTTCTTTTGATGTATGCTCGCCTACATGCTCATAAACATTTGTCATTGCCTCAAGTATCTGGGTATCCATACCCGGTATACGAGCAAAGTATGTAAATATCTGTCTTTGCATATCGCTCATCTTAGTAGGCATAGCATTGTTCAGTATACGGATCCTTCTTTCCTCAGGAGTTTCGCTCTTAAGCACTTCCTCTATTGAGATAGGTACTGTATTCTGACCTACACTTCCAAGCGGTATAGTACGTGTACGCTTTTCCTCCTCTGTAGGCTCGGGGTCAGGGATTTCTCTGTCATCATAGATAGGTGCAGAAGGCTTTGGCTGCTCCTTAACCTCTTCAGGTACAGTCTCAAGCGGTCCATCCTCAAGTACTATATCTTCATCGGCTTTTGCATCGTCTATCTTAGTTTCAGCAATCTTAACTTCATCAGCTTTTGCTTCCTCAGTCTTAGCCTCATCTGCATTAGTATCACCTGCTGCTGCAGAAAAATCTCCCTGAGTCTCCTTTAAAAACTCATCAAGATTGAATTCCTGTGTATTTATAGGCTTAGAGTCTACCTTAGGTGCATCATGAACACCTGATTTAACATTTTTGATGCTATTTTCAAGCTGCTTTTTAAGATCTGCCTTTTCACCGATGAATTGAGGTGAATCTACAGGTATGCTCTCCATCTCTTCCTTGCTGAGCGGAATAGACGGTGTACCTTCTACATTGACATTTTTGGTAACTGCAGCACCTGCTGCATCCATTCTGTCTATTACAGAGCCTTTAGCTTTAGTTGTCTCACTGTATATTCCTTTTTCAGCCTTGCTAAATACAAGCCTTGCGTCAGAATCTGACTGTTCCTTGTCATAATACATCTGCTGAGACGGTGACAGCGGTTTGTACTTTCTTTTAAGCTCCATAGCCTTTAGAACATATTTACCTTCAGAAAACCAGAGTATCATATCATCGCAGGCTTCTACACATTTGTCTGTATATCCTGCTTTGCTGTAAAGATTTGCAAGCTCATATGCCCATCTTTCCGTATATTCTCTTTCTTTGTATTCTTCAAGGGTTTTTATCTGTTCATCTATAGGTGTATTTTTGGCTCTTCCAAGCTTGTAATCCAGCAAAAGCCTTGCATTGTCATTTGAAGCAAGCTTACAATAATGGCTATAATACTCCTCTGCTGCTTTTATGTCTTTTTGCTTAATGCATATTTCAGTCAATCTGTAAAGGATTCCCTTACCTATTGAGGATCTGCTCAATGCTATTTTCAGTATCTGTCTGCATTTATCATAGTCCTTATTGACCTCATAAACATCTGCAACCATGTTAAGAGTTCTTGTACTCTTTACTTTTTTCCAGTCTATACCGTTTACGAGATCATAGGCTGCTTTGTAATCCTTGATTCTGAGCAATTCACGCAGCTCCTCAAGCCTCTCCTGGTATTCTGTTTTATCCATAGTGTTCTCCTTACGTAATAGAGTTGTCTAATGCTTATCGTGTCAGCACGAATATCATATGACATTTTCTCCTGTCAGCACAACAACACTGTAACATATTTTTAATATGTATGTCAAAATTCCATTGATCAGACTAATTTCTCCAGATGCCAGATATCGTCTACATAATCCTGGATAGTTCTGTCTGAGCTGAATTTTCCGCTCATTGCAGTATTCTTAAGTGCTGCAACTCCCCAAGCC
>CAVLAA010000129.1:0-3825 GCA_963660835.1 bacterium | reverse complement strand
GCTATAGGACCTCCGTAAAACATAAAAGCAATGCCCCCGAGATCAGACGTAATACTTCTCCATGAAATACCTGCATTTTTTAAAACAGACATTGGGTCTTTTATGCTCTCTCTGGCTTCATTTCCGGCATCAATAGCCTCACTTCTTGTTGTTGCAGAAATTAAGTATTGCTCTTTTCCTGTTGACAAACCCATTTCTGTAAGTTCATAACTCTTTTCATAAGCAACACATCTACAAGCCATAACAATCGGATCTTTATTTGTTAAATGTCGTTTTTCTCTTGCTTCTTTTATTTTATCAAGAGATACTTCAAGTTCACGCGCTTTATCCTTGACAAGCTCTACTCTTTCGTTTATCTTACCGTTTTCTAATTCAGAAGCTTTCTTATCTACTGCAGCATCAATTTTAGCTTTTATAACTGGATTATCAGAATAATCGTTTTCTTTTTCTCTTATATCCGCTGCTATATTAGGTCGCATATTTTCAGCTTCTAATTTTGCTTCATTTTTTATTTTATTAAGACATTCATGTGTAAGAGAGTCTCTTGTTATCCCTGCAACATCTCCATTAGTCTTGACTAAGCCTTTCGGATCTCTATCTTCAGGCTTTCCTTCTATCTTAAATTTACTGTTTTCTGTAGAACCAAAATTAGCATTATCAAAATCCTTTACCGGTATCTTATTTGTCGTTTCTTCATCTTTTGTTATATGTCCTTCGTTATTAGTTACAGTGCCTGTATCAAGTTGTTCTTTGATCTCCTCCTTATCAACTTGATCTTTATTGTCATTGTTATTAATTGAGTCTATTTTCCCTTCAAACTCTGCGATATCCCGATACCTATCATCTATCATTGTATTAACTTCAACAAGGAGCTTATCTGTTTCTACTCCATATGAAGCAATGCTTCCGGTTAAATCAGCTACCTGACCCTCATCAATATTAGATCGTTTAGACAATGTAACTTCTCCGGACAATTTCTCAATATATCCTTTTAATGTAAGTCTGTTATCATCAACATTTGACATCAACGTAAGTCTTGACTCTATATCTTCAATTTTTCCTTCCGCTATCTCTCCTGCATGTTCTCTAAGAAATGATTCTAAATCAACATTTTGATTATCGAACTGTGCATCCCTTATTCCGAGAGATTCGAACATATCTTCTTTGATATTCTCAACATCAAATGTCATCTTCTCGTATGACGCTTCTCCGTTTTTTACAGAAAGAGGAACTGAAAATCCAATAGCTGATGACGCTTTTCCTTCCTTATCAATGCTGATTCCGACCTCTTTTGCTCTATCAGACTCTAATGCCCCATTAATTTTATCATTCATTGCTACATAAGAAGATGAATCTGGGCGACAACTTGTAGCTTCAAAAAGTTCCGCAGCACCTCTGGTATTAGATATCGGATCTGCAACAATCCTGCCTGAATCATCGAATCTTGAATTTATACCATTGTATTCTGTTATCTTACTATTTAGTTCATCACGATAACTGATGGATACTCCATAAAGGCCTGATCTATTTGTGATAGCATCTGGGGTATATTTGATTTTTTCTCCATTTTCATTCTTATCGATTCTTGGAACGTTTTCATCAAGATATGATCTTACCTCTATCTTTACCTTATTACTGATACTGTCCATTTTATCTTTAATAGCAGCAACTTCTTTCTTTTCATCATCGGTAAGATTGGTACGGATTTCTTTGTTATTATCACGGTATGCATCAAGCCTTGCATCAAGCGAAGCCATTTCTCTAAAGTCTTCCGTGAGAGTTTCTCTTGCTGATGCTATCTTGTCATAAGTTTCATTTCTTTCGATACCTGTATTGATGTAGTTCGTTTTTGCGGTTTCAATTTCACTTCTAAGGTCTTTCTTTACATCAGGCATTACAGGAGATTTATTGATAGCTTGACCGATAATGTTATCCATGCACTTTTCATAATCTTTTGCAATGTTTTCTATTCCCGGAACCTTCTCTTTAGAATATGCTTCAGCCGCTGATGGGTTAAAATGAATTCCTTTATATCCTTCAAGCGACACACCATTAAGCTCGAACTTTGGAACAGATCTTTCAAGTTCTGATGCGGTATCATTTTTTGCAACAGCATCTAACTTATCAAATGCAGGTTGATAAGAACCGAAAAAGTCAGGAGCGGACTGGATATGATCTATTTTAATAGGCTCAATTCCGTTTTTAACAACCTCTCCCCTATCATTTATTACAGCTCTTGCAATAATTATTTCAGGTTTTTCAATGTCATATGACTTTCCGTTTGAAAGAGAAACATTATCCATCAATGTAATCTTGACTGTAACAATACGTGCTTCGCACATATTCTTTGTTTTATCGCCACATTCAAGCTTGGTGTTCATTGTGTTACCAATATTGTTTTTGTTTTCTCTTACGGATTCACACGACAACTCTATTTTGCTGACATTAATAAGTTTTCCTTCATTATTTGTTAATGGAATTTCAATAGATCCGTTATAAACTCCTGCATCTTTATCAGGTAATTTATATGTTATTGATTCCGGGAGAGTGGATATAAGAGACTCTTTTTCTATTTTTATATCCGTTTTTTTACTCTTCTCATCATAAGAGACATTATAAAAATGTTCTCTTCCTTTACTGTCTTTTGACAAAGAAACGAACATATCTGATTTTAGGTCAGTCGAATTTATGCCATAAAATGATGTAATAACTTTTCCATATGGATCAGATTCCTTTGTTATGATAGACTTAACTATTCCTCTATAAGGGCTTTCTACATAACCTGTGGCTAAATTAGCCTTGAAGATATCTTTATTGAATCCTTCTAATTTTCTTTCTGCTTTGGCTTTATTATCAATAGAAGCTGTCTTAATATCATTAATAAGTGCCGTTTCAACCTTATTTGCAATAGTATCAATTTTCTGCGCATAAACCCTTCCTGTTACATCTTGGCCATTTGCATAAACCTTTGTTGCACTGTAAGTTTTTCCATCATATTCTATAGGCACATTTTTATATTCTATAGCATCTACTGTTCCATTTTTTGTATCTATAAGCTTTTCCGTAGCATTACCATCAGTTCCAACTGTTCGCTCAAAGATATTACCATTTGAAAGAATTTCTCGATAAACACTTCCATCAGAAGAATTAGCTGTTTCTACATTCTTTACAGGACTAATAAAATCCTCATTACCATTTTCTTTTAAGATACTAGCAGCACTTATTGCATTTTCAGAATTTGGTAATTGTATATCTACATTTCTATTTGAAATACTTCCATCTTTATCTTTAAATGAGTATGAGATCATATCTGACTGCTCGAATGTTACGTCTTTAAAAGTACTTATTGCTTCTTTTAATTCTTTTCCTTGATAAATATTTACATTATTTTGTTTTACAGCGTAGGTTATATCACTTGTTTCGGAATTTTGATTTATTATTATTTTTGTATTATCAGTAGAAAGAATAATGTGTGGATTGAAGTCAACTTGATCTGCACTTTGATTCTTTAATATTGCATCAATTTTTAGAGCAGCATCATCTACATTTCCGGATATGATATCTTTAAAAAGCGCTTCAATTAAATTCGACATTGATAAAATCCTCCAAAAAAGAAATAAGCGACAGGACGTTAATTCCTGTCGCCTCTATTTAAAGAGTGTCTTTTACGCATATGGATTATAGCTGATATATGAAGGTTTATATCGTTTTAATGCCTCGCTTTTCTTTGCAATAGTTTTCTTCTTTGTATCTTTATAAAAGACATCATTTGGCTCCTTTATAATGTAGGAAAATGTATTTCCAAAGAACACTCCAAAATAATTG
>CAVLAA010000128.1:0-3945 GCA_963660835.1 bacterium | reverse complement strand
AAAGAAGGCAAATCTAAATAATAAAACCCGGTAATATAGGAGAGTTATGATAAAAAATATTATATTTGATGTAGGAAATGTACTTTTTGATTATGACTGGCACAAGCCGTTTAAGGATTATGGAATAGCTGATTCGGATATACAAAGGATCGGCCACGATATGTTTTTGGACGAGATATGGCCCAAATGGGATGCAGGGCTTTGCACGCTCGAGGAAGCAAGGGAGTATTATATAAATAAATATCCCAATGATAAAGCTGCTATAAACTGTTTTATGGACCATATAGGGGATATAAGGATAGACAGACCGGATGTATGGGAGAAAATCCCGCTTTTGAAGGATAAGGGCTATAGGATCTATCTTTTGTCTAATTATTCAAGGGAGCTGTTTGAGGCACATACAAAAGGGGTCTGTTTTATGGATTATCTTGACGGCAGGATTGTTTCGTATGAAGTCCACTGCATTAAGCCGCAGTCTGAAATATACAAATGTCTCCTGGACAAATACGGTCTTAAGGCAGATGAATGCATATTCTTTGATGACAGAGAGGAAAATGTCAAGGGAGCAGAGGATATGGGAATAAATGCCGTAACTGTAGAATCAAAGGAAAAGCTTCTTGAAGAAATAGAAAAGCTTTTGGCATAAATAAAAAAGCTTGCAGATTTGGCTCTGCAAGCTTTTTGAAATTACTTGAATAATCTGTATAGGAAGTACATAAATCCCCAGATAAACATTATTGAAACGAACATTATAATGAATGTCTCAACGTCAAAGCGATGAGTGACAGTTTTCATTACAAGAACTCCGGCAACGGGGCTTCCGTTTGAGGAAAAGCCGCTTGTCATCTCAGGATGAGGCTGATAATAAAGATCAATGCCGTTTCCTACAGTTGAATTGTCCTCTGTGATCCGTAGAAGGAATTCTGTGCCCTTGCAGTCAGTAAGCGGCTTATCGAATTTGAATAGATGCAGCTTTCTGGGTGCGATATTCGAACCGACATCGGAAGCAGTCGCAAGGACTTTATTTGTTTTTGAATCGAGGATTTCGATATTTACTACAGCATTTGCATAATCACCCGAACGGTTGCACTTTATCAGCAGACCGTCGAGAACATTTTCTTCGGATGTAAAGGCCTGCAAAAGTACCTGTCCGTCTGCAAGCTGCCCCAAATCGGTATATACAGCTGTATTTACGTTGTTATCGTATATCTTGTGCGCTTTATCTGTAAAACCGTAAAAGATAGAAAATGCAATGACTGCGATCAACCCTATGATCATGGGTAGTTTCTTTTTCATTATATCTCCTGAAAATAAATTATTCTAAGCTTATGAGTTTTCGTATTCCTTGCAATGTATTTCGGACGGGCCGAATGCACGCATATTTCCGTGTTCGAGCCATACAACTTTATTGCACAGCTGCTTTACCTGGGCAATGCTGTGAGAAACAAAAAGAAGAGTTGTTCCGGCATCCAGCATTTTCTTGATACGAGCCTCACATTTTTCCTGAAAACGGAAATCGCCGACAGATAAGACCTCATCTACGATAAGCAGATCCGGCTGGCCTATTGTTGCGATCCCGAAGGCAAGTCTTGAGATCATACCTGAGGAAAAGTTTTTTACGGCAGTATCCATAAACTGTCCGAGCTCTGAAAATTCAACGATATCGTCATAGTACTGCTCCATATATTCATGTGAATATCCAAGGATAGCACCGTTCAGAAATACATTTTCTCTTGCAGTAAGGTCAAAGTCGAATCCGGCACCGAGCTCTATGAGAGGAGCCATCGAGCCGTAGACATGAGCTGAGCCTTCGGTTGGCTTTAGGACACCTGCTATGATCTTTAGCATTGTACTTTTTCCGCTTCCGTTAAGACCGATAAGTCCGACAGCTTCGCCTCGTCTTACTTCGAAAGAGACATCCTTAAGAGCCCAGAAGCTGTTATATGAAATCTGGCCTTTAAGTGTCTTGATAAAATATTCCTTAAGGCTGTTTATCTTTTCCGATGCCAGATTAAAACGCATGGATACATGATCCACTTTTACCATAAGATCGTTTTCCATAATTACCTCTAATATTGATTAAAGATCCAGAATAAATGAATCTTGTTTCTTTGCAAATACATACAGGCCGATAAGGAGCATTACAACGCCCTCTATAACGCCTATGATAAATTCCTTTGGATCAAGAAGTGCTCCGTTCAGCATAACATCACGATACATCATCAGATAGTTGGTGATAGGATTTGCACGAACAACCTTGTACAGCCAGTCAGGCAGAAGGCTCAGAGCATATATTACAGGTGTAAGGTACATAAGAGCAGTTACAAATACACCATATAAATGCATGATATCACGGAATTTTACTGCAAAAGTAGCAAGTATCAATCCGCAGCCCAGGCTGAACAGCACGAGAAAGATCATTGGGATAAAGAACAAAAGCACTGTCCAATGAAGCTCGACTCCTGTTGCGATCATTACGATAATGAGCGCACAATGTGATGCAAGTACATTTATAATGCTTGAAAGAACTCTTGAAAATACAAAAAGGTATTTTGGAATATAAACCTTCTTTAAGAGTGATGCGTTATCTATGATCGCAGACATTGACATATTTGTAGCTTCTGAGAAGAAGTTATATATTACCTGACCGCTCAGGATATAAACGGGATAATTCTCGATGTCGAATTTAAAAAGGTTAGAAAAAACTATGGCGAGGACAACCATCATAAGTAAAGGGTTGAGAAGCGTCCATAGTACACCGAGAACAGAACGACGATATTTATTTTTGATATCTCTTGAGACAAGCTCTATAAGCAGAGGCTTGAATTTCAAAAAATTTTGAATATATGTAGACAAAGTATTTCCCCTTGTTTCTAAAAAATCACGTTACAGTATATATCAAAATGCCAAAACTATCAAGCTTTGACGGCCTTTAGCTTGCGTTTAAGAAGAAAATATCGAACAAAGCAGATAGCAGCAAGTGCAAAAGCTATGATTATTATCATAACAAGGCAGTGCAGGAAATATCCATCCGGCAATATCGTAATAACAGGATCCGTTGCTTCATCAAATATCCAGTAATCATTATTAAATAAAAGTCTGTGAAATGTCACAAATAAGCTGTCCCAGGCAGCAAGTGCGTAAATGCCGGCAATAACAGGCAGCAGGATTGTGATCATGCCGCTCCACAGATAATATCCGATAAGCTTTTTGCGCGAAGATACTATTATAAATATAACTGTAGCTATTCCGCAAATGATGGCTGCGTACTCCATGGCGGTAAATATGCGCTTTACTTCCTCAAAATGGATCCTTCCGCCCTCTGACATTGTAAATGTCGGAAATTTAAGCTCAGATGGGCCGCCGAGGTTGTTGTAGTCTATCATTGCCTGATAGTTGCTTATGATCTCGTCGTGAGAAAGTCCGGTTGTTTCTTCTATATTATAGTTTTTAATATCAGCTTCATACAAAGGTCTGCAGTTTAGCGTTATCACGGTTGCAATGCATATAATAAAGATCGCAGTGATAAATCCGAATATGATCTGAACAAATCTTTTCATAAATAAAATCCTCAATGCTTAGTTATCTATACTCAAAACAGCCGTATAATAACATATTTTTAACTTACGGTCAAAAATATCAAAAAAAATAAAAAAAGTGCTTGCAATAAAAAAAGTACTGTGATATTATCATTCTTGCAAGTCCAAAGAAATGGAAATGCCGATGTGGCTCAATTGGCAGAGCAGCTGATTTGTAATCAGCAGGTTATCGGTTCGAGTCCGATCATCGGCTTTTTTGGACCCTTAGCTCAGTTGGTTAGAGCAATCGGCTCATAACCGATCGGTCCTGGGTTCGAGTCCCCGAGGGTCCATTTTTTTGTTAATTTAATACGGCCCGGTGGCTCAGCTGGTTAGAGCGCCGCCCTGTCACGGCGGAGGTCGTCGG
>CAVLAA010000127.1:0-4223 GCA_963660835.1 bacterium | reverse complement strand
GGCCATATCTGTCTTGATATTACTCCTGTTTTTCCTGATAACAAAACAGGCAAAATAAATGACATCCTATCTCCCGGAAAACTCATCCAGATGGGAAGTGCTGATGTTCATACCGGAGGCTCTGTTGCAAATACAGGTCTCGGTATGAAGCTTTTAGGCGCCGATGTCGAGCTTATGGGTAAGATCGGAAATGATGCTTTCGGCAATATGATACTTACAATACTTAGAAAATATGGTGCAGATGAGCATATGATAATAGCCGATGATGCTACAACCTCATATTCTGTTGTCCTTGCAATTCCGGGTATTGACCGTATTTTTCTTCATCATTCCGGTGCTAATGATACATTTTCGGCTTCAGACATCTCTCATGATCAGTTATCTGCGGCTTCTCTGCTTCATTTTGGGTACCCTCCGTTAATGCGGTCAATTTATAAAAATGCAGGCGAGGAGCTCCTAAATATAATGAAAACAGCGAAATCCTTAGGTGTAGCTACGTCTCTTGACATGGCTATGGTCGATGCTGCAACTGATGCAGGTCAAAGCGACTGGAAGCTTATACTTGAAAAAGTCCTTCCTTATGTGGATTTCTTTGTTCCAAGTGTTGAAGAGCTCTGTTTTATGATCGACAAACCCAAATTTGAGGAGCTTCAAAAAAGAGCAAAAGGCGGTGACATAACTGATGTTCTGGATATTGAAAAGGATGTTCGCCCGCTTGCCGATTGGTGCATATCAAAGGGCGCAAGGGTCATGCTTATAAAATGCGGCACTCCCGGAATATATTACAGAACATCAGATTCCGCTGCTCTTGAAAGTATTGGCGCAAAGGCCGAACTTAATATCTTAAAATGGGCAGATAAAGAAGGCTTTGAAAAAAGCTATGTACCTGACAGGGTACTTTCAGGCACCGGTGCAGGCGACACCAGCATTGCTGCCTTCTTAACATCTATGCTTGAAGGATGTACAGTAGAAGAATGTGTTCAGCTTGCAGCTGCAACAGGAGCATCTTGCGTATCCGCTTATGATGCATTAAGCGGTCTTAAACCGCTTGATGAACTTCGCAGCAAAATCGCAGCAGGCTGGAAAAAGCAAGGAGAATGATTAATGTTAGTAAATATGAATGATATCCTTCTGCCTGCCAAAAAAGGTAAATATGGCGTAGGATTTTTCAATGCAGTAAATATCGAGATGGCAAGAGCCATAATAGAAACAGCTGAAGAACTGAATTCCCCTGTTATGATAGGGACAGCTGAGGTTCTTCTTCCTGCTATGAGCCTTCAATATGTTTCTGAATATCTCATACCAATGGCTAAAAATTCAAAGGTTCCTGTTTGTGTTCATTATGATCACGGACTTACGTTTGAAAAATGTATGGAGGCTCTGCATCTTGGCTTTACCTCTGTTATGTATGACTGCTCTACGGCATCCTACGAAGAAAATATAAAGGGTGTTGCCGAAATGGTTAAGATATGTCATGCAATGGGAGTAACTGTTGAAGGTGAATTGGGACATGTAGGGGATAATGAGGGTGCCGGAAAGCTTGAAAATCCCAGTGATTATTTCACAGATCCCGATATTGCACTCGATTTTGTAACCAAAACCGAAATAGATTCATTGGCTGTTGCAGTAGGAAATGCTCATGGAGATTATGCTTTTCCTCCTAAGCTTGATTTTGACAGGATAGATGTTATTTCAAAGAAAACCAATCTCCCGCTTGTTCTTCATGGCGGAAGCGGTCTTTCAGATAATGATTTCAGGACTGCTGTAAAGCTTGGAATCAGTAAGATAAATATTTTTACTGATATAGACAAGGCCGGAAAACGTGGTATTGAAAATGGTATTGCAAATGGTGCCAGATCCATGATGGAGCTTATACCATATGAAATATCTGAAATGAAAAAAGTAGTAGCCGAAAAGTTAAATCTTTTTGGTTCTATAGATAAGGCTTGAATTTAATAAGGACTGCCAATGTACGGCAGTCCTTTATTGCGTTTAAAATACTATTCCCAAGCTTTCAAGTATCAATCCCCAGATTACACCTATAATATAAAGGATAATTGTTACGCTTACATTTTCCTTTGCATTATGATTTGATCTGAACATAACAAGCACACCAACTCCGCAGCTTACTAAAAGTCCTGCCATCATAGCTCCGCCTGAAATTATATTATTGAGATAACATTCTGTTATAACGATCGATGAAGCACAGTTTGGTACAAGTCCTACAAGGCATATCACAGGAACAGCAAGCCACGTTTTATCCATAAATGCCTCTGCCAGATGCTCAAAGCCAACCGATTCAAGCAGGAAATTCAAAATTATTGTTACTATAAATATGAAGATCCAGATCTTTAATGTATGCTTCAGAGCTGACTTGAATATTCCATCCTCACAATCACAATCCTCAGACTCACAAAAATCATGTATAGTTTTTACTCTGTTCTTCTTTAACATATGAAGAATTCCATCTACGGCAAAGCCTGAGATCACAGCAATGATTATTTTTGTGATTATGATCTTTATAATAGAAGGAACAGGAAATCCGTGAGATATAAACAGCGGAAGCATCTCATCTGATGTAGAAAGAAATACCGCAAGCAGTGTTCCTACGCTTATAACTCCTCCTGCAAAAAGTCCGGATGCTGCAGCCGAAAATCCACACTGCGGAACTATGCCTGTAATCCCTCCGAAAAGCGGTCCTGCCTTTCCAACCTTTGCAACAAGCCCTGTTACCTTGCCCATTGCATTGTATTCAATATATTCCATCAAAAGATATGTCAAAAATAAAAACGGCAGCAATTTCAGTGAATCGATAACCGCATCCATAAGTACATCTAATATCATTTATTACTTTTTTTCCTTCCTGTATTTTTAGCAGTTTTTCTCAAGCATTATATACTATAGTATGCACTAAAATCAAACAAATCCTCTGCTTTATTTTTACTTTATTTTTTATTTTATTTTATCTAATTTCTTGACGTATACGAGCTGTATTTATATAATTGTTAGTTGAGGGATTTGGCATTTCAGGCCACATAAAAATTGTTTTAGGGGATATAAATTTAATGATTTTTTCAAGCTTATTTTTTATGCTTTTTTTTCTGCCTTTGTTTTTACTTTTTTACTTTTCAAATAGTACTGTTTCAGGTAAAAACAGGGTTCTTTTAATATTTTCACTTATTTTTTACTGTTGGGGAGGAGTCCAATATATTATCCTTCTCGTTCTTTTAAGCCTTGTAGGCTGGCAATGCGGTATCAGACTTGAGCAGACAGCCTCAAATTCGCTCCGAAAGAAGTATCTGATCGGATCTGTCGTTATTTTTGTAGGCGTGCTTGTATTCTTTAAATATACAGGCTTCTTCCTTAAAACCTTCGGCTTTAATGATCCGTCATCACCATTTATGAATCTGGCTCTGCCTGTCGGAATATCATTTTATACATTTAAGCTTATTTCTTATGTTGTAGATGTTTACAGAGACGATGTCGAAGCCGAACAAAGCTACTTAACATTCCTTACATATGTTGCAATGTTCCATCATTGTGTAGCCGGTCCGATCGTCAGATACAGCACGATCCAAGGTGAACTTCATCAAAGAAAGAGACTTTACGCCGATATAGCAAACGGAATATACCGTTGCTGCGTAGGTCTTTGCAAGAAAGCGGTTTTTGCAAATCACTGCGGCTCACTTGCTGAAAACTTTCTCCCTCTGTCAGGAGATATTGCTACAGTACCTGTAAGCGGGATCTGGCTCGGTTCTCTTTGCTACATGCTTCAGATCTATCTTGATTTTGCGGCATATTCAGATATCGCGATCGGTCTCGGCCAGATATGTGGATTTCATTTCGATGAGAACTTCAATTATCCGTATATCGCATCATCAGTAAAGGATTTCTGGCGCAGATGGCATATATCTCTTAGCTCATTCTTCAAAGATTATGTATATATTCCGCTTGGTGGAAACAGAGTTTCTCCTAAGAGACTTATCATCAATCTTCTTGTTGTATGGGCTCTGACAGGTTTCTGGCACGGTGCAAGCTGGAACTATGTAATATGGGGACTTTTCTTCTTTGTATTTATTTTTCTTGAAAATAAATATATCGTTACAGAAAAAGTAAAGCTCCCGAAACCGGCAATGCATGCAATTACATTATTTATTATTTTTATAAGCTGGATGATCTTCAGATTTGAAAACTTCAAATCACTTGGATTGGCACTTGCAGGC
>CAVLAA010000126.1:0-4359 GCA_963660835.1 bacterium | reverse complement strand
TTTATGAAGAAGCTAAAGAGAAAGATGAAAAAGAAAAAGAACCGGAAAAACACATATGGCTAACAAAAAAAGATAAGGAACTTTTAGGAATTCAAGAGAAAAACTTCAAAATAATAGATCATATCACTTCTTATAAGCCAGAGAATAAGGAATATGATGTTGTCTATGATGAAAATATGGATGCAGATGTCTATGTTTCCTTAAAAAGAGCCAAGATGTCATTCGATGAGCTACCATATGAATCACAGGTAAATATAGTTAAGTCTTGCGGAACACTTATGTACGTCAAAATAGTGGAACTGGGAATGTATCACAAAAAGCTTAGCGAAATAGCACCTGAAAGAAAATATCCAAGAAAAATGTATAAAATTTACACTGAATGGTTAAATAAAATAAAGGAAATTCTTATGCCTTATTATAGTTCAGAAAAAGAGTTTGTTTATGACGTAATCAGTAGAGCGTAAAGTCAGCAAAAGGGATACCGTTTTGTATCCCTTTTAATTAAAAAAGAAAGAAGGAAAATGTATGTTTTATTCAGCACTTCATGCACATACAGAAAATTCAGTAAAAGATTCTCCACTTATTATGGAAGATTATGTTAAATCAGGAAAGGAACTAGGTGCTAAAGCTCTTGCTATTACAGATCATGGAACATGTACAGGATGGATTGGATTCATGAATGAATGTAAGGCAAATGGGATAAAACCTATTCTTGGCGTTGAGTTATATGTTGAAGGGGTTTATTCATCAAGAGAACATCTTGTTCTTTTAGCAATGAATCGAGATGGCTATAGACGGATCAGTAACATTGTTACAGAATCTAATAAAAACCTCATTTCTGGTTTTCCTGTAACAAAGACAGATGTTTTGAAAAAATATCTTAAAGATTCAAACGGTTCGGTAGTTGTCTTGTCAGGCTGTGTTCAAGGAATCCTTAGTTCAATTCTTCTTGCAAATGAAACTATTGATAGAGATATAGCTAAAATTAGAAGAAGAATGAGCCGAATAGGTAATCCCTGCACAAAGGAATACTACGAAAAACTTGAGCAGCTTGATGAGGCTCGTGTAGCAGCAGGCAGATTAAATCAAGATTATTCTGCAGCAAAGACTCTTGCGGATAAAAGATATAAAGCAAGAATGAGAACGGTAAAGGGTCTTGAAATATCTGATCCGGAACTGTTTGTAAAGGAATCAGAAAAACTTGAAAAGGAAATGAAAGAAAGCGAAGATGCTATCAAGAATGTTCCGATTCTTCGAAGACAACTTAACAATAAGAAAAAACAAGTAACAGAACTTAAAAACTTTATTGCTGAAAAAGATAAAAAGAAAGATAAATGGGATGCTCTGCAGAGTAAAATCACCGATCTTGAAGAGAATAAACTTGATGAAGAAATGCTTTATTGTCTTGCATTAACAAAAGCAAAGGAATACAAAGAACTTCTTCAAGAAAACTTTTATATAGAACTTCAATATCATTATCTTGATTCAGAAAAGCGTGTCATGCCTCTTCTTGTCAATATCGCAACAGAACTCGGAATTGATGTTGTTGCGACAAATGATAGCCATTTTGCAAAGAAAGGACAGGAAGAAGCAATGGCAATCATCCGTTCTCTTCGTTACGAATCCTACCAAGCTCCTTCCGATACAGATAAAGAGCTTTATATTAAGACAGATGAGGAACTAGGTGCAGCCCTTAGAGATTGTGGACTTGAAGAGTCTGTTATTATTAGGGCTCTTAACAATATCCGCACGATTTCCGATAAATGTACAGGAGAGTACGAAGAAGAAAGGGATTATTATCCGAAATATAGAGATGAGACAGGACATATAGTAAAAGATTCTGCTTTGCTTCTTAAAAAGATGGCAGCAAAAGGGATAAAAAAGAGATTTAAAGAAGGAGAGTTTACAGATGCGTACAAGAAACGTTTAAAATACGAGCTTGATGTTATTATTGGACTTGGTTACGCCGATTATCTGCTTATAGTTCAAGACTTTATCAATTATGGAAAGAGCCTTGGACCATTTGAGATAGGACCCGGAAGAGGATCAGGGGCAGGATCTCTTGCTTGTTATCTGTTAGGAATAACTGATATTGACCCAATGCCTCTGGGCCTTATCTTTGAAAGATTCCTTAATAAGGATCGTGTATCCATGCCTGACATTGACACTGATTTCTCTGATAAGGTAAGAGGAAAATGTATCGAATATGTAAGGAGAAAGTATGGAGATGAATGTGTTTCATCTATCAGAACTAAGATGACACAAGGTGCGAAGGGTGCCATTAAGAACGCAGGTCGTATCCTTGGTTGGAAAACTTATCCGGTTGAACAGGAGGAAAAGGACAGACTTCATGCAGAGGACATTATCGAGGGAAACAGAAAATCTAAAGCAGTAGCTTATGTTGACAGTCAAATTGAAAAACAAAGAAAAATTGCTAAACTCGGTGAATATATCTCTGATACTATTCCGGAGAAACCGCCCGGAATAAAATTGGATGACTGTATGGAAGAGCTTAGAAGTAAGCATGTTAGAACTGCTGAAAGCGAAATAATAGATATGGCCATTCCGATTGAAGGTGTTATGACGGGCATTGGTGTTCATGCAGCGGGTGTTATCATTTCAGATGGCACTCCGCTAAAAGACATCATTCCTCTTGTATACATTGAAGATAAAAAGAAAACAAAAGAAGCTAAGAAACTTGATAAAAAGGCAGATAAAGTCATGGTATGGGCAACATCTTGTGACATGGTTGAAGCTGAACAGATGAAGATGTTAAAAATGGATTTTTTGGGCCTTACCAACCTCGATGTAATATCCGATACGCTTTCTATTGTAAAGGAAACGACGGGAATTATGCCGGATGTAAGAACGCTTGTCCCAAATGATAAGAAAGTCTATAAAGACATTTTCTCTACCGGAAACACCGACGCTGTATTTCAGTTTGAATCAAGTGGCATGAAAGATATGCTGAAAAGATTTAAACCGGAAACATTTGAGGATATTGTTCTTCTTGTTGCTGCTTACAGACCGGGTCCGATGCAGTATCTTGACGATATTATCCAGACAAAAAGCAGTGGAAAACACAAAAAGACAGTTCTTACTCAAATTCCTTGTATTCAGGATGTAATCAGTGTGACATATGACTCCATTATATATCAGGAGCAGGTCAGTGCGACACGTTTCGCGTTAAGATAGTTTACTATCGGAAAAGCGACACAAAATTAAAGTAAGAACAAAGTAAATTATTGGTTAACAAATGAGCCAGAGCTCGCCTGTAAAAGAAATGTTAAGAAATAATTTTGGAGAACTTATAATTTGAAGAGTAGAATGATAGGGTAACGCCTTGAAATGCTCTCTCTAATAGTCCCCACATGCATGAGAAGTTGAATATTCGAATGTATGAAGCTGGGTAAGGCAGGTTGAGAATCACCCTAACAGAGAAATAGAAATAATAACCTAAGTAAGACATTGGTATAAAAGTGGCTAGAGCCCACCTGTGAATGAAAAGAGTAAAATTCTATGGAGCTGAGGAAAGTTGTTCAGAGGTGAACAATGTGATCTATAGACCGAGAGGCTATAAAATATCTATGGTGAGAATGTATTCATAAATACTGACGAACTTCCGAATGTACGGGTCCTGAGTTCTAAGTGAGCAGAAATGCCACATCCTCTATGTGAGGTGTTAGTGAGGTTTAGTAAGATTTTGCTTTATGAAAGACCTTATAGTGTTACAGGCACTATCAAGCTAACGGGCTTAAAGGAAGCACCTAAGGATATATGCAAAGCTAAAATTATAGGAACGTGGAAAGCTGAGAATATGGAGGAAATTCAATTCCTATGAAGTATTGGTAAGGAAAAGCAAAACGCTATAACTTATCTTTATCTCAGTGAGAGTGAAGCCACAGTACCTTTGAAGCAGTGATAATAAGCTGTGGAGGGATAGGCTTTAGTCGGAATAATATAGTAATCAAAATATAATATTATTATGTATTCGATGGAACGCCGTATGAGTAGGAAACTCTCATGTACGGTGTGAGGTGGGGGAAAAGATGGAGATAACATCAAAGTTTTACCTATCACCATTGCAGATATTCCAGATCATGGCAGGATATACGTTAGGACAGGCTGATATCGTAAGACGTTACATGTCTAAAAAGAAACATGATAAGTTGGCACATGAAAGGGAAGCCTTTCTCCACGGAGATGAAAAAAGAGGTATTAAAGGATGTGAGGCAAACGGAATAGATGTTGATCTTGCAAATGAACTATTCGATCAGATGATGGATTTTGCAAGTTATGCATTTAATAAATGTTCGACTCGTTCCAGCTTTAAATAAACAAAGAGCTGGCACACTTTGG
>CAVLAA010000125.1:0-4441 GCA_963660835.1 bacterium | reverse complement strand
GTACTGATCCTAAGCTTGACTTCTCAGATATGCCAAAACTTTGTGACAAATTTGAAGAATTTACAGGAATGCACATCCCAGACAGAGAGCCATATTGCGGTTCACTTGTATTTGCTGCATTTTCAGGTTCACATCAGGATGCTATTGCAAAGGGTATGCAGTATCGTGTTGAAAACGAGCTCGATACCTGGACAGTTCCTTATCTTCCGCTCGATCCTACAGATATCGGACGAAATTACGATGCTGATGTTATCCGTATCAACAGCCAGTCCGGTAAGGGTGGTGTAGGTTATATACTTGAACACAATTTCGGTCTCAGTCTTCCGCCTAAGATGCGCGAGCACATGAGTTATACTGCCAAATCAGTATCCGATCACCTTCATAAGGAGCTTAAGCCTGAAGAAATATTTGAGCTTTATAAACAAACTTATGAGAATAAGACTAAACCGTTTAATGTAGAGGATGTTCACTTTACAAGACCGGCTGACGGAAAATTTGAAGCCACTATCACTACTGTCATGAATGATGAGCCTTCAAAAATTACTGTTGCCGAAGGTAATGGACGTCTTGATGCTGTTGCAAATGCTATAAAGAAAGTGCTTGATATTCATTTCACACTTACTACATATCAGGAGCATGCACTTGCTAAAAGCTCAAGTTCAAGAGCTATTGCATATGTTGGAATTGAAAATCCTAACGGCAGCAAATCATGGGGTTCAGGAGTCAATTCAGATATCATCCAGGCATCGATCGTTGCCCTTGTAAATGCAATAAATAACGGATTTACTTCATAAATCCAATCTCAGTTATATTAAAAGACCGCTGTATCTTATCTGCTCTAAGATACAACGGTCATTTTTATTAATCCGTATAATTTTTATATGAATCAAAATCCTTTAATATAGCTTCGCTTGGTTTATCTGTTGCAAGACTGACAATGACGATAAATACAATGCTGACAATAAAACCAACAAGAAGCGAATACAGTCCTGTTACAGTTCCTATTGTTGATCCATTTATAAAGGGGATATAATCCCATAAGATTACAGATGCGGCTCCGGATATGATTCCGGCAAGAGCACCTTTGAAATTTGTCCTTCTCCAGAAGAGACTCATTACTACAAGCGGCCCAAATGAGGCTCCAAGTCCTGCCCATGCATCAGAAACAAGTGCCATAACAGAGCTTTCAGGATCCCAAGCGATAACAACAGCAGCTACTGCTATAACAACTGTTGTGATTCGGCCAATATTAAGTATCCTGTCATCACTTGCATCCTTATTTATGAGTCCTTTATAAATATCCTGAGATATTGAAGATGAACACATGATAAGCTGTGAATCTGCCGTAGACATTATCGCAGCAAGAATACCGCAAAGGAAAAGTCCTCCGATAAATGCAAGCGGAAGATAATCCATAAATACCTTCTGTATCATTTCAATAAATACTGATTCACTGCTTGCAGCACCCGCTGTTTCTCCAAGAACCACAGGAGCAAGAAATGCTCTTCCAATAAGAGCAAGTGCAATAGCCATAACACTTGCAATAATATCCCATATAATTGCTATTCTGGCTGCCTGCTTTACTGTCTTTTGGTCTTTAATTGCAAAAAATCTAATGATTATATGCGGCATACCACAATAGCCAAGTCCCCATGCAAGATTTGAAATTATCTCAACAGCTTTTATCGGATGATCTCCATTATAGAAAAGACTCATATAATGTTCACTATTGATTCCTGTTGAAGTAATAAGTGCTGAAAAATCTCCTGCAACGAATACATATGCAATTATTGGAACAACTAATAACCCTACAAGCATGAGAATTCCCTGTACAAAATCAGTTGTACAAACAGCAAGAAATCCACCCATAAGTGTATATACAAGAATAACTACAGCACCAACTATAAGAGAAAGATGATAATCCCAACCAAGCACGGTTGTAAAAAGCTTTCCTCCTGCGGCAAGTGCAGAAGCTGTATAAACCAAAAAGAAAACCATGATAACGATAGCTGATATTGCCTTTAATATGCTCTTGTCATCGTGATATCTGTTTGATAAAAACTCAGGAAGCGTAAGTGAATTGTTAGCAACAATAGTATATGCTCTAAGCGGTTTTGCTATTACTACCCAATTTATTATAGTTCCTATCAGAAGACCTACAGCAATCCATGCCTGACCTGTACCAAGTGCATATATAGAACCCGGAAGTCCCATGAGCAGCCATCCTGACATATCGGATGCCTGAGCTGAAAGAGCTGCAACAGGTCCTGAAAGCTTTCTGCCTCCTAAAAAATAATCATCAGCGCCATTTGTCTGCTTGCTAGTAATGATACCGATCACAATCATTACAGCGAAATAACAAATAAGTGCGATAACGACCGCGAGTAAATTTGCGTTCATCAATCTCCTCCTACCCTCATATCAATAATATAACTTTAATAGTTTACCATAATGCAGAATTTTTACAAGCTAAAGAAGTTCCAATTTGCATAATTTTCCTTTACATCCTTCATCAATAATGATAAAATTAAAAAGAAATTTCGGGGTATGGCTCAGTTTGGCTAGAGCGTACGGCTGGGGGCCGTGAGGTCGCAGGTTCGAATCCTGTTACCCCGACTTCAAACATATATGCAGCTGTGAGAGTAGATACTTTCACAGCTTTTTTGTACAATAAACCTACTCGATCATTTTAACTAAAAAAAGACATCAGCTGATGTCCTTTTTTTATCTTTATTTTTTATTAAACCTCATTAAGCCTTCGAAGCTGCGGATAAACCACAGTCTGAAATGCCATATAGATCACAATATTGGCTGCATATTCTGCCACAAGCCCCGGTACCTGTGCAAGTCCGGCATAAAAGCTTCCATATAATATCATGCCTGTTATCGTATATCCGATCAATGGGATCAATGTTGCGATTGCTGCAGCTATAAGCCCTCTTAAATGATTGTTTTTGATCTTTGATTTATATATTGCATAAAAAACAGCCGGCATAAATGCTTTAATTATCAATGTAGGAAGTGCATATGCAGGGAATGATGTAAGATCAGCTAATGCTGAACCAAGACTTCCGATTGCAATCCCATATGGATTTGGCACTAATAAACACCCAAGTAATATTACACTGTTGCCGATATTAAAATATCCCAACGGAATCGGGATCTGTATAAATCTTGTTATAATAAAAACCAGTGCAGTAAAAACAGCTGCTATACATAATCTCTTTGTTTTCATATTATCCTCTTTGAAATTTTATGCCTTGTCTAATCTTCTGTTGTGAATAAACCTTATTATAACGGCAGCAAATATAACTGCATATCCTAAAAAGCTGAAAACATCCGGTATCTGATCAAATAATAAAAATCCCCATACCGCCGCAAATATTACCTGAAGATAATCATACACAGAAATATCCTTTGCGGCAGCATGTGTATACGCTGCTGTTATTGACAGCTGTCCGCCTGCGGCAGACAAACCAATACATATAAGAAAAACTCCCTGTAACAATGTAAACGGTTTGAAATCTATTATAAATGACGGCAAAAGGACAATTGTAGAAAACGTTGAAAAGAACATAACGATTATCGGCCCTTGAACGCCTTTTTTTCCAAGCCTTCTTACAAATGTATATGCAACACCTGCTCCAAATCCACCTATTAATCCTGCAATAGATGGGAAAATATCCATGTTAAATCCCGGTTTTATAACAAGCAGTGCTCCTGAAAAAGCGATTATAACTGCTATCCAGTCCCATTTATGAGCTTTTTCCTTTAATATAAATATACTCATTAAAATTGCAAAAAACGGAGAAAGCTTATTTAAAAGATTCGCATCAGAAATATTCAAATGCCCAACTGCATAAAAATTGCATATTAGCCCTGTTGTTCCGAAAATTGACCTTAATAATAAATCTCCTATATTGCTTTTTTTTATGTCAATCTTAACATGATCCTTAAAAATTATTCCCCATGCAACTATAGCTGCTATAAGATTTCGAAACAAAGCCTTTTCCATAACAGGCAGATCTCCTGATAATCGTATAAATACGGTCATAAGTGAGAAAAATATACCTGCCAGAATTATAAAAAATATTCCCTTGTTTCTCTCTGATATTTGTTTTTTATCTGTCATTTACATACAACTTTCTTACAAACTTTCTTGCAATGCAAAAGACTTCAGAAATCAACAAAGATCCTGAAGTCTTATAAAAGGCGTCGACCGGATTTGAACCGGTGGATACTGGTGTTGCAGACCATTGCCTTACCACTTGGCTACGACGCCACATAATAAAAAATGACTCCGACGGGAATCGAACCCGTGTTACCGCCGTGAAAGGGCGATGTCTTAACCGCTTGACCACGGAGCCATGGTATCAATTATTTAATTGAAACTCCCCGAGCGGGGCTCGAACCTGCAACAACTCGGTTAACAGCCGAGTGC
>CAVLAA010000124.1:3503-4452 GCA_963660835.1 bacterium | reverse complement strand
GACGCAAAAGATATCTTTCGGCACCTGCTTTTTTCCAAAGCAAATAGCTTTCTCTTGAATGTTCGCCGAGTGAAAGTGTAATAGCACATTCCGGAAATGTATTTTTGATGTTTGAAACGATATCAGCGATCATTTTATCTGTAAAAAACGGATCCTCCCCACCCTGAAGTACAAAGGTCCTGTAACCGAGCTCGTAGCCGCTTTTGCAGCATGCTAGGATTTCATCAAAGGAAAGACGGTATCTTTGGCAGCTTTTATTGGAACAGCGTATGCCGCAATAGTAGCAGTTATTTCTGCAATAGTTTGTAAATTCGATAAGACCGCGTATATATACGTCATTGCCATAGAAGCTTTGCCTTAAGGCAACGGCCTTGTCGAATATATATTTAGAAAGCTCCTTATCCTGACTATCGATAAGATATATCCATTCTTCCTTTGAAAGTTTTTTATTTCCTTCAAGTTTATCAATAAGCTTAAAGCAGTTCTGTTGTTTTATTTCTTTCATACTTTTGAATATGCTGTCTTAGAGCTTATGCCGTGCAGCTTTCCGATTTTTCCGGACAGTGCCGAGATTTCATCCTGCGGGGCATCGACAACAATGCTTATTATGCTCATGTTTTTTTCTTTATAAGGGATACCCATTCTGCCGATGATATAGCTTCTGTATGAATGAAGCAGCTCATTTAAGGCTTCTACGGAATCGGGATCCTCAACAATTATTCCGATAATTGCAACTCTTGTTTCCATTGACTCTCCTTTTGATTTCTAAAAAAACAAAACGCCACATATAGTGACGTTTCTTAAGCAAGATCATATCAGCCAACCTTTCACTCAGAAAAACACTTTATGTTAGGAATGCATCTAATAAAATATATCCGATATTAAAAAGAAAATCAATACGCATCATGCAAATTGATAAAAAATAATTTGTAAAAATGCAGTTCATAAA
>CAVLAA010000124.1:0-3493 GCA_963660835.1 bacterium | reverse complement strand
TCTATATAGATAAAATGAACAAAAATTATAAAAAAAGATTCAAAAAATACAATATTTAGCATAAAAAGCTTGAATGTGCTTTGGAAATTTAGTACAATTGGTGCATACGAATTATCAACTTGGAGGTAAACGACACATGCAGGCTTATACAACAGACAGAATCAGAAATGTTGTCCTTCTTGGACATGGATCAGTCGGAAAGACTTCTCTTGCTGAAGCAATGGCTTATCTTTCAGGAATTACAAGCAGACTTGGAAAAGTCGAAGATGGAAATACAGTTAGTGATTATGATAAAGAAGAAATAAAGAGAAAGTTTTCAATATCCACATCTCTTATACCGATAGAGTGGGATAAGGTAAAAATAAATATTCTTGATACACCTGGCTTTTTCGACTTTGTAGGTGAAGTAGAGGAAGCAGCAGCGGCAGCAGATGCAGCAGTTATAGTTGTTTCCGGTAAAGCAGGAGTTCAGGTTGGAACACAGAAAGCTTGGGAGCTTTGCGACAGATATAACCTCCCAAGATATATTTTTGTTACCGACATGGATGTTGACAATGTCAGCTACAGAAAGGTTCTTGAACAGCTGCAGGAGCTGTACGGAAAGAAGATAGCACCTGTTTACATGCCAATAAGAGAAAATGAAAAGTTCATTGGATATGTAAACATCATAAAGAACAAAGGCAGACATTATGTAGAAAGAGACAAGAAGGAAGAATGCGATATTCCGGATTATCTCGAAGAGTATCGTGATAAATACAGAGATGCTCTTATGGAGTCTGTTGCAGAGACAAGTGAAGAATTTATGGACAGATATTTTGCGGGAGAAGAGTTCTCACAGGCTGAGATATATGCATCACTTGCAACAAATGTAGCTGACGGAAGCCTTGTTCCTGTTGGTATGGGTTCACCGATAAATCTTCAGGGAGTTTCAAATCTTCTTGACGACATTATATCATTCTTCCCGAATCCTACACAGCTTAAGAGAACAGGCCTTGACAAGAACAGCAATTCAACCTTTGAAGCTGATTATGATTTCCGTAAGCCAAAGAGTGCGGTCGTATTTAAGACTATCGTAGATCCGTTCCTCGGAAAATATTCACTTATCAAGGTTTGCTCAGGGGTAATAAAGAGTTCAGATACTCTTTACAATGTAGACAGAGATACAGAGGAAAGATTAAATAAGCTGTATATCCTTCAGGGTTCAAAGGCTGTTGAAGTCGGAGAACTTCTTGCAGGCGATATAGGAGCTATTGCAAAACTTGGAAGCGTTAAGACAGGAGATACACTTGCAACAAAAGCAAACCCTGTTTCATACGGAAAGATAGCAGTTTCAAAGCCTTATACAAAGATGGCTTACAAAGCAAAGAATAAGGGCGACATAGATAAGATAGCACAGGGACTTTCAAAAATGGCACAGGAGGATCTTACTCTCAAGCTTGAAAATGATACAGCAAATAAGCAGTCACTTATCTATGGTATAGGTGATCAGCAGCTTGATATTGTAGTAAGCAAACTCCTTGAAAAATACAAGGTTCAGATCGAGCTTTCAAAGCCTAGGGTTGCATTCAGAGAAACTATCCGCAAGAAATCAGATGTTGATTCCAAATATAAGAAGCAGTCAGGCGGACACGGACAGTATGGACATGTTAAAATGCGCTTTGAGCCTTCGGGAGATCTCGAAAAGCCTTATATCTTTGAAGAAGAGGTTGTCGGTGGAGCAGTTCCGAAGAACTATTTCCCGGCAGTTGAAAAAGGACTTGCTGATTCGGTTCTGGCAGGACCTCTTGCAGCTTATCCTGTAGTAGGTGTTAAAGCAGTTCTGTATGACGGATCATATCATCCGGTTGATTCATCAGAAATGGCATTTAAGACAGCGACAACAATGGCATTCAAGAAAGGCTTTATGGAAGCAGGACCGGTACTCCTTGAGCCTATCGTAGATTTAAAGGTTACAGTACCTAACGATTATACAGGAGACGTTATGGGCGATCTCAATAAGAGAAGAGGCCGTGTACTTGGAATGAATCCTGCAGGAGAAGGCAAGACCATCGTTGAGGCAGAGATTCCGGAGCTTGAAATATTCGGATATGCAACAAATCTTCGTTCTATGACAGGCGGAGCAGGCGAATTTGAATACGATTTTGTAAGATATGAGCAGGCACCGTCAGACATACAGGAGAAGGAAATCAAGGCAAGAGAAGCATTGGCAAAAGAAGAAGCATGATCTTATCATTGGAAGAAATATTATGAAAAAGAAAAGGGCCTTGGGCACGAAAAAGTGTCTGAGGCCATTCTTTCGTTGACAATATATTCAATCAAGAGTAGAATATCAAAAGTGTAAAAATTACAACAGGGTGATTAAATGAAGCAAAGAACATTATCTATTTTAGTAGACAACACAGCAGGTGTACTCAGCAGAGTTTCTGGCCTGTTCAGCAGAAGAAATTATAATATAGACAGTCTTACCGTTGGCGTTACGGCTGACAACAGATATTCAAGGATAACTGTTGTTGCTACAGGCGACGATCAGGTATTAGAGCAGATTTCCAGACAGGTTTCAAAGCTTGTTGATGTAAAAGCAGTAAAGGTGCTCGATCCTGACAATAGTGTACAGCGTGAGCTCATTATGATAAAAGTAAAATGCAATGCTTCTCAGCGTCAGGATATTGTTTCGCTTGCATCTATTTTCAGAGCGAGTATAATCGATGTTGGCGAGGAGTCACTTATAATCGAAGCAACAGGTGCCAAAGGCAAGCTTGAGGCACTCAAGGAGCTTTTAAATGGATTCGAAATTCTTGAGATAGCCCGTACAGGAGTTACAGGACTTTCAAGAGGAATAGATGACGTTACATATCTTAATTAGTTAATCAAATTTTTTTATATCCATGGAGGAATATTACTATGGCAGCAAGAATTTTTTATCAAGAAGACTGCAATCTCTCATTATTAGAGGGAAAGAAGATTGCCATTATCGGTTATGGTAGCCAGGGTCATGCACATGCACTTAATCTTAAGGATTCAGGATGCGATGTAATCATTGGCCTTTACGAAGGAAGTAAATCAAAAGCTAAAGCAGAAGCTCAGGGATTAAAGGTTTATCCTACAGCTGAAGCAGCTAAGATGGCTGATATTATCATGATCCTTATCAATGATGAATTACAGGCAGATATGTACAAGAAGGACATTGCTCCTAATCTTGAGCCGGGAAATATGCTTATGTTTGCTCATGGATTTAATATCCATTACAATCAGATCATCCCACCTGCAGATGTAGATGTATGCATGGTTGCTCCTAAAGGACCTGGACATACAGTAAGAAGCGAGTATGAAGTTGGAAAGGGTGTTCCTTGTCTTGTAGCTGTAGAGCAGGATGCAACAGGAAAGGCTCTTGACCTTGCACTTGCTTATGCTCTTGGAATCGGTGGAGCAAGAGCAGGAGTTCTTGAGACAACATTCAGAACAGAGACAGAGACAGACCTCTTCGGTGAGCAGG
>CAVLAA010000123.1:0-4483 GCA_963660835.1 bacterium | reverse complement strand
CCATTATAATTGTTATATCCATTAAACAGCTCTTCCGGCTTATAAACTCCCATATTTACATATATGGAATAAAACAGGATTCCATTGTGTCCCTTGCTCAGGATGAATATGTTTCTTTTTGGATCATCAAGCTTGTCCGGATCATAATCAAGATGCTTAAAATAAACCGCTGTAGCTATATCAACAGCTGAAAAAGGGCCTCCTATATGTATACCGGGGTTCCGGAAACACGCCATTGCCAGTGTTTGTCTGACATCTCCTGCTTTTTTTATAAGCTCCTTCACATCTTCTATATAAATTCTGCTCATATTATCCCTTTCCTGCCATAAGTAGGTGGCATCTTTTTTCTAAAATACAGAATATCCTCCATCAACATGAATTACTGTTCCTGTAATATACTTTGCGGCATATCATGGCCTTCCTTATCCATTACCCCTTCATGAATTCCGGACCAAATGTAACCTGGAGATACACAATTTACTCTTACCATGATGCATCTCTCTTCCTGTTTTATTTTCTTATTTGCACTTCATTTACATATATCATAAGCAAATAAAATGCGTTTGCATAATATCTGTTAGTTATCTGTTTTGCTAAACCAAAATGAATATGAAACTTTTAGTTTTCGTCATCTTTTACAATTAAATCAACTTTTTCGTCCTTATCATTGATTATTTATCTGTGCTTTTGTATAATTTGTGTAACGATTCCTTATTAATATAGCAAACCGCATTCGAAAACGAGGTGAGAAAGATCAACTTCAGACAATTAGAATATTTCGTAAAGGTAGCCGAATGTGGTTCATTTACAAAGGCATCGCAGGCGCTCTATACAAGCCAGCCAAACCTTACAAAATCCATTTCAGCACTCGAAGAGGAATATCATACAACATTATTCACAAGAAAAAATAAAGGAGTTTCACTAACACAGGAAGGCAGAAATTTCCTGTATTATGCAAACTCCATACTTGCTTCAATACAAACATTAAATGACAACATAACAGATAAGCCTTCAGATATTCCGTCAAGGCTTTTTCTTGCTACGCAGCAATTTGATTTTCTATATGATCTTATATCTAAATGTTACGAGAAAAATTCCGAAAACAAAATTCATTTTGTTATAAATGAAACCAACAGAGGTGATGTAGCTCAAAAGGTAATTGACGGTTCCTTTAATCTGGGAATCCTTGTTGCAAATTCCTGGGATGGACATTCTCTTCCGTGGATAAATGAACAAATCAGCGAAAAGCTGTCTGTCCAGCTTCTGGATACTGCAGTGCCTATGATCTGCGTAGGACCAACATCTAGATATTATCACAGAACATCAGTTACACACGAAGAAATCCGCACTGTCACAAATATAGCTATTGATATGGAGGATCGGACCGCCTTAAATCTTTTGTGCGACAATCAGCAGGCTATCTTTAATACCGATAATATACTGTTTACAAATTCAACCGAGTTGGCGATAAATATGCTGTTAAATACCGACTCTGTAGCTTACGTTGCAAAATGGCTGATGAACCGTTTCAAATCACCCGCTATCAAAGTGTTGCCGATACTCCATACTTCAACCAAGGATTCCGAAAATCAGCTTCTGCTATTAAAAAAGAAAAATGTTCCTCTCTCAGACTGTGAACAGAGCTTTATAGACATGCTCGCTGAATATTTCCACCTTGACAGCAGTACATTTTTTCATTGAACATACATTTATAAAAGAAGACAGCAGCATTGATCATAATGCTGCTGCCTTCTTTTTCTATGATCATTTACATAGTAATTTTTCTTTTTTTCGCAATGTAATAAAAAAACAGATTATCTGAAATATCCCTGCGGCAATCCATGCCGAACCATCCATAAAGAATAAACCGAATTGTCCCAAAAAAAGCGGAAATACAAAGGCTACAAATATCCTGGCACCGAATTCAAAAAAGCCCGAAAGCATAGGTGCTATCGTATTTCCAAGTCCCTGCAGAGAATATCTGTACAGATTCATAAGATATGCGGCAATAAGCATTGCACTCATTACCATTACATATTGATAACCTATTTCAAGTGCCTGCGCTGCATTTGCAACATCCTTTGACAGGAACATTCCTACTATAGGCTTTCCGAATGCAAACATCAAAAGCATTATCGCTCCGCCTATAACAATCGCAATAACAGTAGCCTTTCTTATTCCCTCTCTTACACGGTCCATTCGTCTTGCACCATAATTCTGACCTATGTATGTAGATGATGCAAATCCGATAGCTACTGCTGAGCAATCAAGTGTTCCATGAAGCTTGTTTGCTGCTGTACAGCCCGCGACAAATATTGTTCCGAATGAATTAATAACCGACTGAGCCATAATCCCGCCTATATCAACTACAATTGCCGAAACGCACATAGGAAAGCCTAATGAGCAAAGCTCTCCTGCCATTTTGCTGTTCCATTTTCTGCTTTCCTTTTCTGCCTTAAATACCGGTGACTTCTTTATAACAACAAGGCAATACAAAAATGCGATCAGCTGTGCTAAAAGCGTAGCTGATGCTGCTCCGATAATACCCCATTTAAATACCATGACAAACAAAAGATCAAGACCGACATTTAATCCGCCGGCAATTCCCATTGCAATAAGCGGAGTTTTTCCGTCTCCGACTGCTCGAAGGATAGCCGCAGACATGTTATATCCAATCACTATAAGCGTTCCCAGATATATCATAGAAAGATATGTCACCGCATCTCCTATTATGTCGCCCGGAGTTCCGATAAGCAGAAGCAATGTTTTTGAAAGCAATGTAAAAACAATAGTTACAGCACTTCCAATCAAAAGGCACAGCCATGTGCACATAGTTACAGTCTGATGCAGTTTTTTACTTTCGTGAGCACCGAAATTTCTAGCAACAAGCGTCGAAAAGCCCTGCGTAAGTCCCTGAACACTCCACAAAACAAGCCATACAAGCCAGTCGCATGCACCAAGAGCAGCAAATGCATCCACGCCTACGCCACGCCCGACAATTATTGCATCTGCAATTCCGTATAATTGCTGTCCGATATTTGTCAGCATAAGCGGGACTGCAAGTCTTAGAATAAGCTTTGTCGGACTGCCCGACGTCATATCTACCGCTCTGTCAAAAGCCATTTTCTTAACCTCTTTTCATTTTCCCTCTAATTACAATAGATACGGCATACAGGTCTTGCCCATATGCCGTCATTTCTTCAAATATATATCAGATTTTAAATCCGATGCTCTTTAGGTATTGTACGCTTGCCTTTACATTTTCAAGACTCTTATCTACATTTCTCGGATCACATTCCTGCTCGATAGTAATATATCCGCTGTAGCCGATCTCATCCAGCACGTCCTTAACTGCATTGTAATCAACATTTCCTGTTCCGATCGGACACATTGAGCCTCTCCAGCATCCTTCAAAGAAACGGATATGCTCCTGCATTATCTCATCATATACTTTCTGATTGATATCCTTAAAATGAACATAATCCAATCTTTCTTTGTATTTTCTGAGCCATTCTACAGGATCCATTCCGGCATATTTAAGATGTCCGGTGTCAAGAACAAGACCTGCAATATCTGTAGGAATATCGTCTGAAAGTCTGTCTATCTCGTCCGCAAACTCTATATATCCGCCGCAATGAGGATGAAGCACCGCTCTCACACCATAATCACGTGCTTTCTTGCAGATCTCGCTGAAATGATACATGAGCTTATCCCATCCTGCTTTGTCAAGTCTTGGTGCTCTGTCGGAATGTCCTGCTGCATAATCTCTTTCATCATGTCCCCAGTCCATAACAGTAAGATACGGCGCAGGATATCTCTGTCCTTCCTCTGTTTTTAAAGGCGGGAGCTTAGTTATAAGCTGGCATATGCCGTCTACCTGATCCATTATCTTTTTAAAGCTGTCATCCGACAGACAATCATCAAAAATCGTTCCGGCAACAATAGAAAGTTCATTTTTATTAAGTTCATCTGAAACCATCCCGATATCATCTGTAGGAATCCATCCATTCGGTCCAAGCTCGATAGCTTTATAGCCTGCCTCATGTGCTTCCTTAAGAACCCTTTTCCAACTTGGAAGATTAGGATTGGTGATATCGTCTACTCCCCAACAACATGGAGCACCGCAAATATTAAGTGCCATTTTGATTCCTCCTTTTATCGCTTCAAATTCCATTCTTCTTATGATCCTGCCGTATATACTATATAAATATAGCTGTCTGACAAGCTCATTTCTTGTTCACATTATTACATTTTTTCAATGGATTATGTTATTCTTTTCTTGCTATTTTTACCATTAAATGCATATATATTTTGCTTTTTTATATAAAAAAAGTCCAAAATCTATATTGTGGCTTCAAATATATTTTTTCAATTTAACAAAATGTCATTTAGTATCATCGTTACTGTCAAGTAATCGTTGGCAAACCCTTCATACAGATCAACTCTCGCATTGCATGTGTGAGATATGCAGCCAAGACACGCT
>CAVLAA010000122.1:0-4563 GCA_963660835.1 bacterium | reverse complement strand
GCTTCGAAAGTGTGTTAATATAAATTAGCATAGTTAATTGGAAACGGCTATACTGCGGACTAAATGTCAAAATGCCCGATGCAGGTTTGTCTGCAGGTGGATTTTATCATTTAGAATATGCAAAAATATAAATTTTAAGACAGGAGAACAGTATGTATTCAGAGGAAATGTACGGATATGGTGCTCAAAGCTCAATAATCCGCGAAATATTTGCATATGGACTTGCAAGAAAAGAGGCTATAGGAGCAGATAAGGTTTTTGATTTCAGTTTGGGAAATCCATCTGTTGAGCCGCCTGAAAAGGTGACAAATACAATGATCGAATTGCTTAAGAACAAAGCACCGCTTGAACTTCACGGATATACGCCGGCTCAGGGTGATCCACAGGTCAGAAAGGCAATTGCGGATGATTTAAATGAGCGCTACGATGCGAATGTTAAGCCGGAAAATCTGTATATGACATGTGGTGCGGCTGCATCCTTAAAGATAACACTTACAGCCCTTTTTGAGGACGGAGATGAAGCACTTACGCTTACACCGTTTTTCCCTGAGTATACAGTATTTGCAAGGACAGCAGGATATGATTTTAAGCCTGTTAAAACAAATCCGAAAAATTTTCAGCCGGATATAAAATTGCTGGAAGAAGCTATAACTGAAAAAACAAAGTGTATAATACTCAATTCACCAAACAATCCGTCAGGTGTTGTTTATACAAAGGAGAGTATTGAGTCTATTGCTAAGCTTCTTAACAGTAAATCAGAGGAATATGGACATCCGATATTTATAATATCAGATGAACCGTACAGAGAACTTGTATACGGTGCAGAAGTTCCATTCATTCCAAA
Source organism: bacterium (assembly GCA_963660835.1). Lineage (GTDB taxonomy): Bacteria > Bacillota > Clostridia > Lachnospirales > Lachnospiraceae > Alectryocaccobium. Next base: position 3,719 of record CAVLAA010000122.1, on the reverse strand, counting down.
TTATTACAAAAATACTATCGTATGCTATTCATACAGCAAATCTTTATCTCTTCCCGGAGACAGAATAGGATATATCTGTATTTTTGACAACGTAACTGAAAGCAAAAAGCTTTATGCAGCTGTTTGCGGAGCCGGAAGATGTCTTGGATATGTTTGTGCGCCAAGCTTTTTGCAGAAGACAGTTGGCCTTTGCGTGAAAGAAAGACCGAGCCTTGATACATACAAAAAGAATAGAGATCTTTTATATAATGCACTTACCGAATACGGATATGAATGTGTTTATCCGGATGGAGCTTTCTATCTTTGTGTTAAGGCACTTGAAGAAGATGCAAATGTATTTGCCGAAAAAGCAAAGAAATACGAGCTTTTGCTCGTGCCGGGAGACAGCTTCTGTGCACCGGGATATGTAAGAGTCTCATATTGTGTAAGCACTGAGATGATAGAAAATTCATTGCCGGCATTTAAAAGACTTATTGATGAATACTAATTGGGAGGCAGGCTATGTTAAACGATAAAAAGATATTATTTTCAGGTATGCAGGCAACAGGAAATCTAACACTCGGAAATTATTTGGGTGCTCTTAAAAACTGGGTTAAGCTATCTGATGAATATGAATGCTTTTATAGCGTTGTAGATATGCATTCGATCACGATAAGACAGGATCCTGCTGTACTTAGAAAAAGAGCAAGAGCACTTCTTATGCTCTATATCGCAGCCGGGATCGATCCAAAGAAAAATTGTCTTTATTATCAGTCACATGTATCAGGACACGCTGAGCTGGCATGGATCCTGAATTGCTTTACATATATGGGTGAGCTTAACAGGATGACTCAGTTTAAGGATAAGTCGGCAAAGCATGCTGATAATATAAATGCAGGATTATTTACATATCCTGTGCTTATGGCAGCCGATATTCTTTTATATCAGGCAGATGTAGTACCGGTTGGGATAGATCAGATGCAGCATCTTGAGCTTACAAGAACGCTTGCAGAGAGATTTAACAATATTTACGGAGATGTATTTACAGTACCTGAGGCATATATCGGCAAGGTTGGGGCAAAGATCATGAGTCTTCAGGATCCGGCTAAAAAAATGTCAAAATCCGATGAAAATCCAAACGGCAGTATTTATCTTATGGATGATAAGGATACAGTTATAAGAAAATGTAAGAGAGCAGTTACTGATTCGATGGGATGCATTAGATTTTCCGATGAACAGCCTGGTGTAAAGAACCTTATAAGTATCTATAGTGCCTGTACAGGAAAAACTCCTGCCGAAACAGAAAAAGAATTTGAGGGTCAGGGCTACGGAGTATTCAAGGAAGCTGTAGGAGAGGCAGTAAATGATATTCTTATTCCGCTTCAGACAAGAGTTGCAGAGCTTGAAAAGGAAAAGGACTATATCGACGGAATAATAAAAGAGAATGCAGAAAAGGCACAGTATTTTGCAAATAAAACTCTTCGTAAGGTACAGAAAAAAGTAGGATTTCCTGAAAGACCGAGAATTAAATAATGAATAGATTACTTAAAGACTATGCAGATGAGCTGCAAAGACAGAAGCTTGCAGTAAGTGTAAATATATCTGATGCAGAAAAAATTGTTATAGAGAATATAACATATGATTCAAAGGCTGTGACATGCAATACATTATTCGTCTGCAAGGGTGCTTCATTTAAAAAAGAATATCTTGAGGATGCAATAAAAAAAGGTGCTGTTTGCTATATAAGCGAAACGGATTACGCTATAACCGGTATTCCCCATATAATCGTAAGCGATATCAGGAGTGCAATGCCATTTATTGCAAGACTGCATTATCAGATTCCTGATGATTTTTGCTGTATAGGAATTACAGGCACAAAAGGAAAAACGACAACAGCATATTATATGAAGTCTGTTTTTGACCATAAAATGAAGCAAGAAGGAAAATCTGAGGTCGGCTTCATGACAACGGTAGAAACCTATGATGGTCAGGAACGTATAAGCAGTGGCATAACAACACCGGAATCATTTGAGATATACAGGCATTTTAATAATGCATATAAAAGCAATATAAGACATATGATAATGGAGTTTTCCAGTCAGGCACTTAAATACAAGAGAGTAGAAGGTGTAAAGCTTGAATATGGAATATTTCTTAATATTTCAGAGGATCATATAAGTCCTATAGAGCATCCGGATTTCGATGATTATTTCAAGTCTAAGCTGAAAATATTTTCACAGTGTAAAACTGCAGTCATATGTACTGATTCACCATATGCAGGAGAAATTGCCAGGGCTGCAAAAAAATCCGGCAGAGTGATTACATTTGGATTTGATAAGACAGCGGATATAAGAGGTTATGATATAAAACCAAACGGGAAAACAACAGATTTTTCGGCAGATGTTTTTGGAAAAAGCTATCGTTTAACCTTAAATATGCGAGGTGATTTTAATGTGGAAAATGCCCTCGCGGTAATTGCTGTTGCATATGATACAGGTATATCAATGGAAACTATTTCTTCTGCCTTCAGGGAGGTTTTGGTTCCCGGAAGAGTTGAGGAGTATGAAAGCAAGGACAAGAAAATAAATGTTATCGTAGATTATGCTCATAACGGTTTTAGCTTTAGAAGCATCATTGGAACTGCAAAGAAATGCTGGCCCGAAAGCAGGATAATTACTATATTCGGATGTACAGGCGGAAAAGCACTTAACCGCAGAAAGGATATGGGGACTGCAGCCGGTGAGATGAGCGATTTTATTTATCTTACAGCCGATGACCCTGCTAAGGAAAAAATAGAAGATATATGTGCTGAGGTTGGAAGTTATATCGAAAAGACCGGATGCGGATATGAGGTTATACCGGATCGGGAAACGGCAATAAAGACCGCAATAGAAAATGCCAAGGAACCGTCAGCAGTGCTTATTCTGGGCAAGGGCTGTGAGACAACTCAAAAAATGGCAAACGGAATGCAGCAATATCCTTCGGATGCTGTTGTAGCAAAGGCGGCCATCGCCAAATATGATGAAAAGAGGTAGATGAGATGATTAATGTTCTTTTAGCAGCTTCGGAATGTGTACCATTTATAAAAACAGGAGGACTTGCGGACGTTGCAGGAGCCTTACCTAAATATTATCCGAAGGACGAGTATGATGTCAGAGTAGTTCTGCCTAAATATTTATGCATGAATGATAAGTTCAACAGTATGCTTGAATATGTAAAGTATTTCTTTATAAATATGGATGGCCGTGACAGATACGTAGGTATTTTTAAGGCAGAATATCAAGGAGTTACTTTTTATTTTATAGACAATGAGGAGCAATTCGGCGGAAGTATGCCTTATACAGGAATGCCATGGGATTTAGGTAAATTTACATTTTTCTCAAAGGCAGTGCTTTCAATGCTTCCTGAGATCTCATTTAAACCAGACATAATACATTGTAATGACTGGCAGACAGCATTGATACCTGTATTTCTTACAGGCTATAAAGCAGGATATAGATTTTATGACGGAATAAAAACAATCCTTACGATCCACAATCTCAAATTCCAGGGAATATGGAACATAGATGAAGTCAAGAGGATAACAGGCCTAAATGACGGATACTTTGATTATGACAAGCTTGAATTTTACGGAATGGCAAATCTATTAAAAGGCGGACTTGCATTTGCAGATAAGATAACAACTGTCAGCCATACATATGCACATGAAATATGTACAGACGAGTATGGCGAATATCTGC
>CAVLAA010000121.1:2176-4633 GCA_963660835.1 bacterium | reverse complement strand
CTCTCTTAACGTAGTTCAGCTATTAAGCTTCACTTAGGCTACTCACTCCGGGTTGCCTGACAACCCCCATGGTTTGCCGTGGGGTATTAGTGAGTTTATTTCCCTTTCTTAGATAGTTAATATACTGTTCGGAAGAATTCCGGTTAAGATCATTACAGAAACGATGATATATCCAATAAAAATAAATGGAATAAATGGATAAGATATATGTTTTCCTTTTGTTTTTGACTGGGTATAGAGTGCGTATGGAATTGATAGGATGCAAGCAAAGATGCACATGATAAGACCATACACAGATAAATTAAATGTTGCAGCGGTTGCCGCTAAAGTATCCGCTCCACCCAGATTAAAAAACAGGTTTCCCAAAAACAAGATAAAAAATATCAATATGCAAAAACCAATTCTTAAAAAGAATGAATATATTTCAAAACCGGAAAATATGAAAAACAATGCAATATTTATCATTAGTGCCAAAGGAAAGAAAAAGATAGGAATTTGTCTTTTCTTCACATCAAGCACTGATAATATAAATAAAATACAAGTCTCAGTTATAAAGCTTGAAATTATCAACAGATAGTTCTCCTTCCCGGTTTACATAGCTGTTCGAATTTTTCTTCTGTCATTTTCCCAAGTTCCGGCAAAGTTATTCCCATTTTTGTAAGTACATCGTTTTCCAATTTATCAATATTGACCGTGCACATCTCTACGTTTGATGATATCCATGTCTTATATCTTGTTGAAAACCATATCTTTTCATTTAGTTCGTTTGTTACATAAACCCCTCTTTGAGTGACGTTATATCCTTTCCAAAAACTGATATATCTAATATGGAAATTGTTTGATTTCGGACCTCTTTCCTTCTGAGTATTAATGTACTCATGATATAAGGCAACAAGAAGTCGCTGAGTCCCAATAACATCATCCATTGAATTATGGAAGGATAAATCGCTTGATATGCCGAGATATTCAAGAAGTGTCCCTAATGAATAATCTTTTACATCCTTAAAACTAATTAGATCTCTTGCACTTTCAAGAGTATCTATTGCTACACGATGATTAAATGTTTTCCCCATTCCTTTATATAGATTTCTTAGAAACGATATATCAAAGCTGATATTTTGTCCGACAAGGATAGGATTGGGACCGAAAAATGCTTGGATGCGTTCAAATTCCTCAGCCTCCGTCTTTTGTCTACGGGCGAATTCGTTTGTTATCCCATGAATCTTTATTACTTTTTCACTCATGCTCATTTCCGGATTTAGATAAATATCTAATCTATCTACTTCTTTTGGAATTTTATCGGTTATTTCAAATTTTAAAGCTGACAATTGGACAATCTTATCAACATCAGGTTCAACTCCCGTTGTTTCCGTATCAAAAACGATATAGGTGGAATCCTCTAAAGAAAAAAGAGTTCTAACATTCCTTTCATTTATCGTATTTCTCGCCGTTGTTAACATTATTTATATCCTCACTTTTCATCGGTCAGATCTGCAATTAAATCTAACACAGCCCTGCATTTCTTATCTTTTTTGACATATTCCGGCATCTTGCTTGGTACGATTTTTTTGTTTTGTATTTCTTTCTGTTTCTTTGAGTCCTTCTGTCTCTTGATTTTATCTATTTCTCTCTCTTCTTTCTCGTGTATTTTTATCGCTTTTCTGATTGTGTTATTAAAGGTGCTACTTCCACCACACATTTTTTTAACAAGGCATACAGTAAGTCCTGTTTCTACATCGAAAGTATCGAGTTCATGGCAAATAGCTTTTTCTTTTGTTCCATCCGAAAACCATGTAATAACAACCTTGTCGTTAAATGTTCTGTATTTAGTAATAACGGGTATCTCAGGGCTTTTTTTACAATTGCAAGTAGTTGATTGCTTTGTTGTAACTTCTGCCGATTCCGGATTTATGGCTTTCTCTTTTTCATTTTGAAATATTTCTTCTAATAAAATATCTGCCAGTTCATTAAAATTTCTTATATACATATACTCTACCTCCGTATGATCGCATTTTTTTGTATGAGAAAGCTTGTACTGTTTTTGCTTTCATAAATAGAGTGATTGAAATACCAAAAAAAGGAATGTGCTGGATAGATTTATGCAAAAAAAATGGACAATCTCCGGTCAAACCAAAGACTATCCATATGCTTTTAGTTGTTTGTTTTTTTGTAAAAGTATTCTCCTATAAGTTCATTAATCAAATTCTTTTTATAATAAGAAAGATTTTTTAACCGATTTGTAATTCTAAATAACTGAAGTATTCCATAATAATTACCTTTATTTTCTTTACTGATCTTAACTATTTCATTATCGAACTTATTGGATCCCACTTTGTTTCGGATATTTGATTCTTTCCCAATACCACAAAGATTTTCTTTTAATTTTGGTTGAAGTTCTATTGAAATTAAAAAGTCTTTCATGGATTGTGCTGCAAAAATCATAGTTGTTCCATATTC
>CAVLAA010000121.1:0-2166 GCA_963660835.1 bacterium | reverse complement strand
CTTTTTGGAATTCCTGAAATAATTCTTCAAATGAAAAAAGCGAACATCTTTTTTGAATAATTTCACCCGGAAGAGGGATTACAGTATCTCCAATTGAAACAATCGGTTTTAATGTGAATCCGCAATAGCCGGTATCAGACATAATAAGTCTGAATCCGCTTCTTATCGGTATCCCTTCTAATCGCGTCTGAGTAATATCCAAAGTACAATCAACAACTGTTTGATCATGGGTAATATAAAATGAAGTAATCTCCATTGAGCCCATACTTTCTTTCACATTATCAAGAAAATCAAGAATCTCTGTTTGACGTACTTCAATAAAGTTCTTTGTAAAACAAGCGAATGCCTTGGCAATTTTTCCATTTGTTCGGACTAATATCTTAACAAAATCCGTAGTATTATTATTTAATTCAGATCCAAGATACAAATCTCTTAAAACATTTATCCCTTCAGATATTTTGCCAATATCAAGCTGTTTACATAAATGACTGATAAATTTAGGTCCGGGCAAAATGATCTTTTTCTTTCCATTGATAAGAATTCTAAAAAAATGCCCATCTGTTATCAGTTCATTAATTGTCTCATCATCAGCCCCTGCAGCAATGAAAGAATTTGTCTCAATAACCTTTTTATTATTTATAATCTTATTCACTTCTGTGATATCGCACATATTAGGCATAAATGCCACATACTTTAAAAACTCTGAGTTGTTCTTTTTTGCTTTGCCACCAAGAAGTGAAAATATAGCGATATTGTAGGGAGCTACGGTAATAAGTTTTGTAGCAGCATCAAATTCTGTAATAGCTTTAGTAAAATCCTCGATTCCTTTACCGCTAACCGAGTAATTATTATTAAAAAGTGACTTCATCTTTTCCATTTATTTTAATCCTCCTTCTATATGTATTTCGAATATGAAATTTGATATAGAAAGAGTGGAGATTTTCCGTTTTTCGATATGATTTTGCACAAAAAAATGCTCGACATTTCTGCCGAGCGCTGTTACATTCTCTCTATCCTATCAGTGATATAAAAAAACTTACAATTGAATTCCAAAAATCATCATATAGCGATACTCCATATCCCACAATAAATGCAATAATCATTACAAGTGCTGTCATTTTTAATACTTCTCCCACGGAAGGGATTTCTAATGTGACGCCATTATTATTTTTTTTCATAATAAACCTCCCTCATCCAGCCTTTTTCTTTCCACACTGGCGATGCTTTCCGATTTAATTGTCTTTCTGGTTTCAGTTATTACTCCCATTATAATAAGTACACTTGTTCCAAGGAAAGATACATTTATTGATCCATAAAGTCCACTTATTACCATTGGTGTCATAGCCACAATACAGATAATAATTGAACCAATAGCAAGCATCTTGTTTGTTTCTTTTATAATATAATCTGCTGTTTCTTTACCGGGCCTCATATTATTAATAGAACCATCTCTTCTTTCGATTGCTTCTGCCATTTCAAGTGGGTTTGCTGCAATGTTATTATAAAAGAATGTAAACCATATTATGAGAGCAACGTATCCTGCAGCTCCTATTGAATATATAGGTTTTTCAGGGTTAAACCACATTGAAGTATTCAAGTAATTTAAAAATTCTATATCAGTGTGCCCTGCGAACTGCAATATAATTTGCGGAAATGAAAATATTGCACCTGCAAAGATTACAGGCATGACTGAGCCGGGACATAATTTTATAGGAAGAAAGTTAAGTTTTTTACCTGCTGCAGAAGAGGAAACTTTCATAGAATAAGTTACCGGAATCTTTTTAACAACAGCTTGTACAATATAAGCAAGTACAAACATAATAAATACGATTCCAAATGCAATTGCAATCCAGATCATCCTTTCTGTTCCATGTTTGCCATCTACAAAAATTCCTTTTAAGCTTTCAATATCTGTAGGAAGTGTGCTTACGATGTTCATAAAAAGAATCAAAGATATTCCGTTACCAATAAATTTTTCCTGAATAAGTTTTCCCACATAAGAAGTAAACACTGCTCCGAATGTCCAACAAACTCCTGTAATTACGACCCATACTAAAGTATATTCAACAAGCAATCCCTGCTTTCCAAATGCAAGAGCAAGACCAAAGCTTTCAAGTAATGCAATAATAAATCCTACAAACATATTTAACCTATTCATTTTCTTCT
>CAVLAA010000120.1:0-4635 GCA_963660835.1 bacterium | reverse complement strand
CTCATATCCATATGGATTGTTTTTTTGCCATCTCCATGAATCAGCACACATTTCATCTATTCCATATTGTGCTTTAAATCCAAGTATAATTTCTGCTTTTTTCGGGTCACAATAGCAGCAAGCTATATCTCCGGCTCTTCTTGGTTTGATCTCATACGGAATATCTTTTTTACAAGCCTTCGAAAATGCATTGACTACCTGCAGAACACTGTATCCTTTTCCTGTTCCGAGATTAAAAATCTCTGTGCCTTTCTGAGATGACATATGTTTGAGTGCAAGAACATGTCCTCTCGCAAGATCCATAACATGAATATAATCCCTTACTCCGGTTCCGTCAGGTGTATCATAATCATTCCCGAAAACACCCAGCTTCTCAAGTCTTCCAACCGCAACCTGAGCTATATATGGCAACAAATTATTAGGAATGCCCTGCGGATCCTCTCCTATAAGTCCGCTGTGATGAGCACCTATCGGATTAAAATAACGCAGCAAAGTAACCTTTAGCTCATTATCAGCCTTGCTCATGTCACTAAGCATCTGTTCTGTCATCCACTTTGTCCAGCCATATGGATTTGTGCAAATACCCTTTGGACAATTTTCTGTTATAGGAATTTCCGCAGGATCACCATAAACCGTAGCTGATGAACTGAAAATTATATTTTTTACATTATATGCCTTCATCATATGGCATATATTAAGAGTTGACTCAAGATTATTTGAATAATACTCAAGTGGTTTGCTTACTGATTCTCCAACCGCCTTAAATCCCGCAAATTGGATTACGGCATCTATATTGTTTTCTTTAAATACCTTTTCCAGTTCTTCTTTATTACATACATTTATCTTATAGAATTTTACCTTTTTGCCGGTTATTGCCTCTATTCTTTCTATTGCTTTGCTGCTTGAATTTGAAAGATCATCAACAACAATTACATTATAGCCATCATTCAAAAGCTCAACACATGTATGACTTCCTATATAGCCGGCTCCTCCGGCAACCAAAATATCCATCTTTTCCTCTTTCTGATTGATCACTTATACAGAAAATCAGCTGCTACCTCATCGGCCTTTTCTTTTCCGGCAAATATCGTAACCAGCTCCAAGCCAAAATCTGTAGCTGTTGCAGGTCCTTTACTTGTTGTAATATTACCATCTGTTATAACTGTTGCAGATGCGATTTCAGCACCTTCAAGCGCTTCTTCACATCCCGGATAACATACAGCCTTCTTGCCCTTTAAAATACCATTTTTGCCAAGCACCATAGGTGCTGCACATATAGCTGCAATTCTCTTACCCTTTTCATTGCTTTCCACAAGAAGCTTAACAAGTCCTTCATGCTCCATAAGGTTACTTGTTCCCGGCATTCCTCCCGGAAGTACAAGTGCATCTGCGGTCTCAAAATCAACTTCTTCAAAAAGTTCATCTGCTACAATATCAATCCCATGAGTACCTTTAACTGTTTTTTTGCCGGTAACAGATACAAGCTTTACATCGAGTCCGCCTCTCATCATGATATCTGCGGTTGTTATTGCCTCATTTTCTTCAAATCCTTCTGCTAAAAATACGTAAATCATTTTACATCCTCCTTGATTTATCTGCTGCTTCTCTCACAGCCTCTATTACAGCTGAGCGAAATGCGCAGCTTTCAAGAGCATTAACTCCTTCTATTGTTGTTCCTCCCGGTGAACATACCATATCCTTTAATTCACCCGGATGCTTTCCTGTTTCAAGCATAAGCTTTGCACTTCCCATCACTGTCTGTGCAGCGAATTTATATGCCTGTGCTCTTGGCATACCTTCTGCAACAGCTGCATCTGCCATTGCCTCAATAAACATGAATACAAATGCCGGAGAGCTTCCGCTTACACCTACTACTGCATCCATAATATTTTCATTTATGATCTCTGCCTTGCCGCAGCTGTCAAATATCTTTTTTATTACATTCAGATCATTTTCTGTTATCTTGTCATTTTGACATAGTGCCGTCATTCCGGCTGATACCATTGCCGGTGTATTAGGCATGGTTCTTACAAGCTTAATCTTTTTTCCGAATTTCTTCTCAATCCATTCTATTGTTTTTCCGGGTGCAAGAGTAACAACAATCTTTTTCAGGTTGATCTCTCCCTTTATTTCATTGATCACTTCTTCCATATATATAGGCTTAACCGCAAGAATAACGATATCTGCCTGCTTTGCCACTTCAGAATTTTGCTTTTCGGAATAAATTCCCAATTCATTTTTTATATATTCCAGTGTTTTTTCACTTTTAGCAGATGCGATCAGATTTTCTTTAGGATATCCCTTACGGATCATACCGTTTATAATGGCTCTGGCCATATTTCCACATCCGATAAAACCGATTTTCATAAATCAGTACCTCCTTGCATTATAGTTTTGTCCCTAATAATAAAGGACTCTGTACATATATATGCACACAAGTCCTTTATATTTTACTTAATACAATTTGATTTGTACAGTCTATTTATTTATTTTGACCGCCATTGCTTCCATTACTTCCATTTCCGTTTTGGATTGAATCGTAATAATTCTGAAGAACGTCATATGAAGTAAGTGTAACGCTGACATCCTGCTCTACATATTCACCTGCATCTGCTCTTTCAATAGTTATGTCAATAGTCTGACCTTGAGCATAATACTGAAGCTGTTCTTTTATATCATCATATGTAGAAACCTCATGTCCATCAATCTTTGTAATAACATCACCCTTCTGGATTCCTGCAGCCTCGGCAGCTCCGCCTTCTATTACACTTGTTACACAAACTCCTTCCGGCATATTATAGCTGTTTGATATATCAGATGTAACATCTGCACATGTAATTCCGAGATATCCTGTTTCTGAGCTGTCTACTTTTTCTCTTGTTGTAAGAGTCATAAGGTTCTGAAGTATCGGAAGAGCCTTTGAGATCGGTATTGCATATCCAACACCCTCTATAGATGCTCCTGAGCTTGATGTTGATGAACTCTTTGCTTCGTTTATACCGATAAGCTCACCCTTCATATTAAGAAGAGCACCGCCGCTGTTTCCTGAATTAATAGCTGCATCTGTCTGGATAAGACCTGTAGATTCAAATGTATTTGTTCCGTCTGAAAGCTCAAGATTTCGACCAAAAGCACTTATTATTCCGCTTGTAACTGACTGACCATATCCAAGTGCATTACCTATTGCAACAACCTGATCGCCAAGCGAAAGCTCATCCGAATCACCGATTGTAGCTATTTTTATCTGGCTCATTGTATCTTCTGATATATCTGATAACTTGACTGATACAATAGCTAAGTCATTGTCACTGTCAGTTCCCTTTATCTGTGCTTCAACTGACGATTCATCTGTAAATCCAACCGAAAGCGACTGCGCTCCGTTTACAACATGATTATTTGTAGCTATAAGAAGCTCTGTATCATTTTCACCGACAATAACTCCTGTACCGGCACCCTGAACTTCGTATTCCTGATTGCCTCCAAAGAAGCTTTGCATCTCCTGAACAGATAATGTTGAAATTGTTACGAGTGAAGGCATACACTCCTTTGCTACATCTGCAACTGTTGAATTTGAGCTGCTGGTACTGCTTGTTGTGCTGCCGCTTCCTGTGCTGCTGTCTGAAGATGCTACGGTATCTGTCTGAGCAATCTGTGCTGTTGTTTTATTTGTATTATAAATAAAAGCATTCCCTGCAGCATTAACACCATAAAATACGCTTCCGGCTACAACTCCGACAACCGCTGCCATTGCAACAGCCGTGCCCCATTTTCTTCCTGTAGTCATCGGTCTCTTCTGCTTTGGCTTTTTCTGCTTTTTAGATTTACTGTTCGCATTATCAACTTCTTCATTTTGTCTTGCCTGTTCTTCAAAGGATTTCATATTGTAATATGAATATCCCTCTTCAGCCTTTTTCTCTGCTGCATCCTGTGCTGCCTGAGACATATTTTCAACGCTTTTTTCAAAATGTTCTTTTGCAGCTTCTTCTTCAGATGTTTGATTCGTTGGAGTATTGTTTTGTTCCTCGCTGTTTATATTTGTATTATTCTCATTCTGAAAACCATTCTGCTTTTCATTGTTATTTTCATTGTCAAACATAAGAATTCCTCTCTTTCGTACTATTTAAAAGGATTTACGATCATGTTTATAATGATCACCCCTGATTTCTTGGAAAATCTTATAATTTAATTGTGATTAAATTGTGTTTTTAACTTCAAAAAGCTGTGAACAGATTCCTGTGTTTAAATTCAAGTTCTTTGTCACTTATTTTAAGTATTCCGTAGCTTCCGTTTCTTACGCTTCCCGGATTAAATAACGTAATCCCATCACTGACATATAAATGCTCTATATGTGTGTGTCCATACAATGCAGCACAGCATTTCTTTTGCTCAGCTTCATTTTTCAATTCATCAAGACCATATTTTACATGCTGAGCAAATCCATGTGTTATAAGAAGTTTATGCCCTTCTATTGTAGGAGTCAGTGTAACGGCCTCTCTGCTTCTTAGGTCACAATTGCCGCAAACCTGATAAATTTCTATTCCCTTGTGATCTCCATAAGGAAATATATCACTTTCGGCCAAGGCATTTTCCAGATCTCTCTCGCCGTCTCCAAGGAAAAAAACCGCACTAATATCT
>CAVLAA010000119.1:0-4675 GCA_963660835.1 bacterium | reverse complement strand
GAGAAAAATGGATAATTTTAAATTAAAAACAAATATACTGAGTAAAATCTTAATATTTATTCTTTGTGGTCTTATTTTTATTTCAAGCTCTGTTTTGGTATTTGCAGAGGTTGATACAAGTGCCGAATTTGCGGTAGACAGCGATTATTGGACATATTGGCCGCAGGCAGATTCGATCACAGGAAAGACGGCATGTCTTATGGATGCGGACACCGGAACAATACTTTACAGCAAGGGACTTGATGCCCAAAGATTCCCGGCCAGCATTACAAAGCTGATGACAGCACTTATAGTGGCTGAAAATTGCTCACTTGATGATCAGGTAACAATGACCGAAACCGGTATGGCTGATGCTTATGCAGGAAGTTCTAACTGTAATCCTCAGCTTGGCGAGGTTTTTACAGTGAGGGAATGTCTTGAACTTCTCCTTATAAAATCAGCAAATGACATTGCTTCGCAGCTTGCTGAACATACTGCAGGTTCTGTTCAGAATTTTGCAACAATGATGAATGAAAGAGCACTACTTCTTGGCTGTACAAATACAAATTTCGTAAATGCAAGCGGACTCGAGGATTCAAATCATTATACGAGCGCAAGAGATATGGCTCTCATCATGCGTGCAGCGATCCAAAATGATACTATCCGGGAGATAATGGGTATGCCGTCATGTACGATACCTGCGACAAATATGTCGGCCGAAAGATATTATACGACTCATAATCTTCTGATGCAGCCTGACAGCGGATATTATTATGAAGGCTGTCTTGGCGGAAAAACCGGATATACGGATATTTCTCAAAGTACACTTGTCTGCTATGCACAAAGAAATGACATGACCCTTATCGGAGTTGTTATGGGCGCACCTGAAACGCAGAGTAATGCAAGCGATATGATAACCCTGTTTGATTACGGTTTTAATAATTTCTACAGATCAGAAGCTATTCCGGGTGCTTCATGTTTATCCGGAGGAACAGTTACTCTTCCTTATGGATTGGAAGCTTCACAGCTTACACTTACAGCAAGTGATAATGGAGAAAACAAGGATTTTACATTAACTGTAGATGATCATATTATTGGACGAGGAAGCATGACTTCGTCAGAATATTCAAGGATAACAGGAGAAAGCACAGATCAGACAAGTACAGCGCAGGATCCATCATCCGCAGCATCGCAATCGACAGTCAGCTCATCAGGAAGCGTATCTGATACTTCTGCCAATAATGGCAGCAGTACGGTATCAGATAACAATGCAAAAAATCCTGTTCTTTATGTTATTATGATCATACTTGGAATAGCTATACTTGGTGGTATACTTTACATAATTCAAAAAAATAAAAAACAAAAAAGACGAAGAAGAAAAAAAGGAAGGTAACATTTTAGGAGGAAATTATGAGATTTTTAGTTACAGGAGTTAAGGGTCAGCTTGGCCATGACATAATGAACGAATTGCATAAAAGGGGTCATGAAGGCATAGGCGTTGATATTGCGGAAATGGATATTACAGATCCGGATGCATGCGAAAGAGTTATCAGCGAATCAAATGTAGACGGAGTTTTTCACTGCGCTGCTTATACAGCAGTTGATGCTGCAGAGGACAACAAGGAAGTCTGCATGAAGATCAATGCAGGCGGAACAGAGAATATCGCTAAAGTTTGTGAAAAGCTTGATATAAAGATGATGTATATCAGCACAGACTATGTATTTAATGGTGAAGGAACAAGACCGTGGGAGCCTGATGATGAAAGAGAACCGTTAAATGCATATGGTGAGAGCAAATATTATGGTGAAGTTGCAGTTACTGATCATGTAAAGAAATTTTATATAGTAAGAATCGCATGGGTATTTGGTGTTAATGGCAAGAATTTCATCAAAACAATGCTTAAGCTCGGTAAGGAAAGAGATACTCTTACTGTAGTAGATGATCAGATCGGATCTCCGACATATACATATGATCTTTCAAGACTACTGGTAGATATGATGGAAACAGACAAATACGGTTTTTATCATGCAACAAATGAAGGACTTTGCAGCTGGTATGAATTTGCCTGTGAAATATTCAAACAGGCCGGAATGGATGTTAAGGTTCTGCCTGTATCATCAGACCAGTACAAGGCTAAAGCGAAAAGACCTTCAAACAGCCGTTTAAATAAAGAAAAGCTTTCTGCAAACGGATTTGAAAGACTTCCTAAATGGCAGGATGCTCTTTCAAGATATCTTGTTGAGCTGAAAGATCAGGAGATCATTTGATAGCAGCAAGGGGCAGCATATTAAAAAAAAGAAAAGCTAGGCTTATTATCTTCCTTGCTGTTGTATTTGCTTTTATACTGATGTGGGCATGTATTCAACCGCTGGATTCTTCTCCGGATGAGGGAATGCGCTATGATATTGTTCGTTATATAATAAATCATGGCTGCATTCCGGACGGCAGAGATCCGGAGATAAGAAGCCAAATATGGGGAATATCCTATGCTTTTTATCCGATCATATCATATATGATAATGGCAATACCGGCAAAGATAGTAAGCTTTTTTACAACAGATGCATTTGCCTGTGTCATTGCAGCCAGAGTGATAAATGCTGTATTTGGTACGATTACCGCTTATCTTGTATTTCGTATTTCAGAAATGCTTTTTAGCGGAATGACAAGGTATTTATTTACGGTACTTGTTGTATTTTTGCCCGGAGTGATATTTGTTCAATCATATGTGAACAATGACGCGATGGCTCTTTTAGCAACGGCATGGATAGTTTATGCATGGCTTAGAGCGATCAAGGAAGGATGGACATGGGTCATCTGTGTACATCTGTCATTTGCGATAGCTGTATGTGCTTTATCATATTATAATGCATATGGATTCATCCTCTGCAGCAATATTTTCTTCTTTACTACAATACTTGCCGACAATGTCGGAAGAAATAAAGCAAGATATGCTGCATCAAGAACATTGCTTATTGTAGTTATTGTCTTGGCACTTGCGGGATGGTGGTTTGTAAGAAATTATATTTTATATGGGGATTTTACAGGCTGGAATATAACCACGCAGTATTCTGAAATGTATGCAATGGACGGTTACAAGCCATCACAAAGAGACAATCTTGCTCAAAATGGAGTAGGTGTTTTAGAACTTTTGGTTTTAAGAGAAAATGGTGCCCTTCCATGGATAATCAGGGTTATCATTGGATTTATCGGAACGTTCGGATATCTCAACATATATATGCCTATACAGCTTACAGCAGTATATGCATTGATCATGGGAATAGGTGCAGTAGGCTTCTTTTTAAACTTAAGAGGCATGTTCAATATCAAATACTCTGATGACAAAAAGAAAAAATTAAATAAAATGGGAATATTTAACTGGTGCATGCTTATAGCTATAATTATTACATTTGCATTCTTAGTTTATTATAATCTTTACAGTGATCTGCAGGCACAGGGAAGATATCTTATTCCTATGACTATTCCGCTTATGTATTTTGTTACACTGGGAATACAGAGGCTTTTAAATCTATTTGTCAAAAATCAAAAAATAAAAAATATGATTTATAGCATGATATGCATTTTGATAATTGTCTGCACTGTTCTTGTATATATCATTACTGTATATCCGGCTTATACAAGCCTATAAGATAATGTTATATACTGATAAGTTATATATAGAAGATTTTTATTTACAATTACTTTGTAATATGCTATATTTCATGATTGGAAAAGCTGTGGTTCAGTGATAGGAATCTCCGACCTTCTCTTAACCATAAGCGTTAGATCAAAAACAGGAGGATATAAAAATGATCGCAAAAGAAAAGAAACAGGAAATCATTAAAGAGTATGCAAGATGCGAAGGTGATACAGGTTCACCGGAAGTTCAGGTAGCTATTCTTACAGCTCGTATCCAGGAGCTTACAGAGCACCTTAAGGTCAATCATAAGGATCATCACTCAAGAAGAGGACTTCTTAAAATGGTTGGTAAAAGACGTGGACTTCTTGCTTATCTTAAGAAAATGGATATCGAAAGATATCGTTCTCTCATTGAGCGCTTAGGCATCAGAAAATAATCTTTGAATCCTATCTAAGCTGCTTTCATATGAAAGCAGCTTAGAATTTTTTGTGCAATAAGCCTTCATGCAGAAATTGTGCTTGCAATAGGAAGGTTTACTTATTATAAATGAATTTCAGACTTTAGCGTAAGGGCATCGACCGAGACTACTGAAAAGTATATCATTGCTATGATGATATGTTTTTCAGTTGTTTCGGGTCCTTACCCAAAGTCATATATTCCATAATGAAGGGAGAATATGATGGAAGAAACAAAAACATTTTCAACACCGCTTGTAAATGAATATAAAACATATTCAATGGATCTTGCGGGACGTACTTTATCTGTAGATATAGGAAGAGTTGGTAAGCAGGCTAACGGCTGTGCATTTATCAAATATGGTGATACAACACTTCTTTGTACTGCTACAGCTTCTTCAAAGCCAAGAGAGGGAATAGATTTCTTTCCTCTTTCAGTAGAATATGAAGAAAAGATGTATGCTGTAGGAAAGATCCCGGGAGGATTCAATAAAAGAGAAGGAAAAGCAAGTGAGCATGCAGTTCTTACATCGCGTGTGATCGACAGACCTATGCGTCCTCTTTTCCCAAAGGATTACAGAAACGATGTTACACTTAGCAACA
>CAVLAA010000118.1:0-4729 GCA_963660835.1 bacterium | reverse complement strand
GGACATAGATATCCAGGATGAGGATGTCTTAAAAACTATAGTTGTTTGCTCAGATGAATTAAATGAGGAGACAAAAGAAAAATTAAAAGATGAAGATATAGATGTTTTGACTTTTGAGGAATATGAAAAGTTAAAGGAAGAGCAAGAGGTAACACCTGCTCCGGAGCAGAAAGATGAAGATAAAAAAGAAACATCACCTACACCAAGCATTGCTCCGGCTGTTACCGAGGAACCTACTGTAACTCCAACTGCCGATCCTTCGGTAACACCTTCTGTATCACAAGGACCAACCGCTGAGCCTTCAGTAACGCCTTCAATATCTGAAGGACCGACTGCAGAACCGACAGTAAATCCTACTGTACAGCCTGATAAAAAAACATTTAAAGATAATACAGATAAAAATACGAATGATGAAATTACCGGATCTGAAATAACTCCGCAAGCAGTGGAGGAGGATGAGACTGTTGAAGCTCAAAATCTTTCTGAGAAAAATACAGAAGAGGTAACAAGTGATACAGCAACGGCTCAGGTTAATGAAACTGCCGGTCAGATTGCAGTAATGAACGATATTAGTGCAGAGGCTGTAAATGAGCAGGCAGTTCAAGCAGAAGCTGTAAATACAGCAGTTTTGCGCAGCCTTCCCGGACGTGATCTTGTTGGACATGGAACAACCAAGACAAAAACTCAGTCTACAGCTGCTGCTACAGTAAATAAGCAGACAACATATAACAATTCTGTAACTCCGACAGCTACAACGCTTGCAAAAGGAGGCAGTGTTCAAACAGGAAATGAAGATAATGTACTAGTATATACAGTATGTGCATGTTTATCACTTTGTGCATTAGTATTTGCAGTTTTGCTGTCGATCGAAGGAAAAAGAAGAGCTAATAATTCGATGTTTAAAGAAGAAATTGAAAAATTCAAAGATTCGATTAAATAATTCTCTTTTATTTCTTAATGGTATATGATATATTAAATATAATTGTGTGAATAAATATAGTTAAAGGAGCATATCATGAAACATATCAAATCATTAAATACAAGAAATCTTCAGAATACATTAAAAAAAGGCGGATGCGGTGAGTGCCAGACATCATGCCAGTCTGCTTGCAAAACTTCCTGTACAGTAGGAAATCAGACATGCGAGCAGGTAAAGAAGAACTAATTGATATTATTTGAATATTACGACAAAGTTATAGTGTTCCTGACATTAATTAAATGCCGGGAACACTTTATTTGAGAGAGAAAAAGGAGAGGCCGTGGTTCATCAGTTCAAAAACAACGGTTATAATATAGCACTTGATGAGAATAGCGGATCGGTACATGTAGTAGATGATATGATGTACGATGTGCTGGAGTGTTATTCCGATGGTGCTGACAGTGAAGAAATAATAAATAAGTTATCAAAAAAATACGATGCACATGAAATATCTGAAGCGATAGATGAAATCGAAGAACTCAAGAAGGATGGAGCTCTTTATACTGAGGATATTTATAAAAATGCTATTGATATATTTAAAGACAGAAAGCATGTTGTAAAGGCACTTTGCCTTCATATTGCTCATGACTGCAATCTCGCATGCAAGTATTGCTTTGCCGAGGAAGGTGAATATCATGGACACAGAGAACTCATGACATTTGAAGTCGGTAAAAAGGCTTTGGATTTTCTGATACATAATTCCGGTGAAAGAGTAAATCTTGAAGTGGATTTCTTTGGCGGAGAACCGCTGATGAATTGGGATGTAGTTAAAAATCTTGTCAAATACGGAAGAGAGCAGGAGAAAATATATAACAAGAAATTCAGATTCACATTAACAACAAATGGTGTTTTGCTTAATGATGAGGTTATGGAATTTTGCAATAAGGAAATGGGAAATGTTGTTCTTAGCATTGACGGAAGAAAAGAAGTTCATGACAGAATGCGCCCGTTCAGAAAGGGAGCCGGAAGCTATGATCTTATAGTTCCTAAATTCCAGAAGCTTGCAGAGAGCAGAAATCAGATGAATTATTATGTAAGAGGTACATTCACACATTACAATCTGGATTTTGCTGAGGATGTTCTTCATCTTGCTGATCTTGGGTTCAAGCAGATATCTGTAGAGCCTGTTGTAGCACTTCCGTCAGATGATTATTCCATTAAGGAAGAAGATTTGCCTATTATCATGGAGCAGTATGATTATCTTGCAAAAGAGATGGTCAAGAGAAATAAAGAAGGAAGAGGGTTTAATTTTTTCCACTTTATGATCGATATGACTGGAGGACCGTGTATATATAAAAGACTGTCAGGCTGTGGTTCGGGAACAGAGTATCTGGCTGTTACACCATGGGGAGATTTTTATCCTTGTCATCAATTTGTTGGAAAAGATGATTTCTGTCTCGGAAATGTAAACGATGGTATTTTGAAGGATGATATTGTCAGAGAATTTGCTAATGTAAATGTCTATAGCAAGGAAGAATGCAGCAATTGCTTTGCAAGATTTTATTGCAGCGGAGGATGCGCAGCAAATTCCTTCAACTTCAAGAACAGCATTAACTCAGTATATGAAATTGGTTGCACTATGCAGCGAAAAAGAGTAGAATGTGCGTTGATGATTAAAGCCGCAGAAAGCGACGATTAAGAGAGGTTAATACTATAATGAAGAAAAAAACAAGCATCGTTGTATTGATCCTGCTTGCTGTATTGACTGTTTTTCTTGGATATACTGCTTTTCAGGGTTGGGGTCCGACTCAAACCGGCAGTATCTATAATATAAAAACAGGACTTGATCTTTCAGGTGGTGTAAGTATTACATATCAGACAGTAGAAGATAATCCTTCAGCTGAAGATATGAGTGATACAATTTACAAACTTCAGCAGCGTGTTGATCAGTATAGTACAGAGGCATCGGTATATCAGCAGGGAACAAACCGTATAAATATCGAAATCCCGGGTGTTTCGGATGCAAATGAAATTCTTGAGGAATTAGGAAAACCGGGATCTCTGCAGTTTATGGATACTTCAGGCGATGTTTTGCTTGAAGGCTCTGATGTTGAAGATGCGCAGGGTGTTTCCTATCAGGATTCTACTACAGGACAAAGAGAATATATAGTTCAGCTTACATTTACAGAAGAAGGCAAGCAAAAATTTGCCGATGCTACAACTGACAATGTAGGAAGTCAGATTTATATTGTTTATGATAACTCAGTTGTCAGTGCACCTACTGTAAAGGAAGCAATAACAGGCGGAACAGCTCAGATAGATGGAATGTCTGATCTTGAGGAAGCAAAAAATCTTGCGTCATATATAAGAATAGGTTCTCTTTCATTGGAACTTGAAGAGGTTTATTCAAATATTGTAGGTGCTTCGCTTGGTCAGGAAGCCTTAAGTACAAGTCTTTTAGCAGGAATAATAGGTACTTTAATAGTCATTATCTTCATGATATTGGTATATCGCATATCAGGTCTTGCTTCAGGATGGGCTCTTATTATATTTACATTTTTAGATTTGATAGCGATAAATGCATTTGATGTGACGCTTACACTTCCGGGTATAGCCGGAGTTATCCTTACTATAGGTATGGCTGTTGATGCTAATGTCATCATATATGCCAGAATGCGTGAGGAGCGTGCTGCCGGAAGGTCGCTTGCCGGATCTATAAAAGAGGGCTTTAATAAGGCTTTTTCTGCAATACTTGACGGAAATGTTACTACACTTATAGCTGCAATTGTTCTATATATATTAGGAACAGGTACAGTAAAGGGATTTGCGATCACACTTGGAATAGGTATTGTTTTTTCAATGTTCTCTGCACTTGTTATTTCCAGACTTATAAGCAATGCTTTTTATGGGATTGGAATCAGATCTGATAAGGCATACGGAAGCATTATGCATCGCAAGCCGTTTAATTTTGTTAAGAGAAGAGTGCTTTTCTTCGCGATTGCGATCATACTTGTTGTTTCTGCACCTATCGGAATGGCATATTTCAATTCAACAACAGGAAGCCCTATGAATTTCAGTCTTGATTTCGTAGGTGGTACAGCTACTACAGTTGATTTTGGTGAAGAGCTTACACTAGAGGATCTTGACAATGATGTTAAGCCTATTGTTGCTGAAGTTACAGGTGACCAAAATATTCAGTTCCAGACAGTTGATGGTTCGGAAAAGGTAATAATAAAAACAAGAGACCTTGATCTGGATGAAAGAACATCGCTTTCAGACAAGCTTGCAGAGAAATATACCGCTATAGATACAGCTGCTATAGAATCTGAAAATATTTCTTCTACAGTCAGCGGAGAAATGAAATCTGCAGCCTTTAGAGCTGCTATCATAGCTATCATCTGTATGCTGATCTATATCTGGATCAGATTCAGGGATATAAGATTTGCTTCAAGCTCGGTTATTGCGCTTGTGCATGATCTGTTTGTTGTTATTGCATTTTATACTTTCTTCAGATTATCTGTCGGAAGTTCATTTATTGCTGTAATGCTTACAATATTGGGATATTCCATCAATGCAACAATTGTTATTTTCGACCGTATAAGAGAAAATCTTGTTGTAATGAAAGGCCAGACGATAAGAAATATTGTAAATACATCTATAACACAGACCCTTACACGAAGCCTGTATTCGACGCTTACAACGTTTATCACGATATTTGTATTGTTTATAATGGGAGTTCCTTCAATAAGAGAGTTTTCACTTCCGATCATAATCGGCCTTATAGCCGGAACATATTCATCTGTCTTTGTC
>CAVLAA010000117.1:0-4875 GCA_963660835.1 bacterium | reverse complement strand
CTCATATACAGGTCAGTATCTTAATAAGATTTTAAATAATAAAGGTTGAAAGGAGAATTTATGTCCTACGCAACAGACATAGGCATAGACCTTGGAACGACCAGCATCGTTATATATATAAAAAATAAGGGAATAGTTTTAAAGGAGCCTGAGGTGATCGCTTATGACAGGGATGCAGGAAAGATTAGTGCATTCGGTGAAGAAGCAAGGCAGATGATAGGCCGGACTCCGGGGAATATTGCAGGGATAAGACCTCTTAAGGAGGGTATTATTTCTGATTATGTAATGACTGAGGAAATGCTCAGGTATTTTATACAGAAGGCAGTAGGAAGACGTGGATTTTTAAAACCGCGTATAGTCATAAGTGTACCAAGCCGTCTTACATATGTTGAAAAAAGAGCACTTGAAGAAGCAGCATATCAGGCAGGAGCAAAGGAAGTATTTCTTGTTGAAGAAACTATTGCCGCTGCTATAGGCATCGGACTTGATATTAACCGTCCTGAGGGAAATATGATAGTTGATATCGGTGGAGGAACCACAGATATAGCTATTATTTCAGCAGGAGGAATAGCCAGATCAGCCTGCATACAAACCGGAGGCAATAAATTTACTGAAAGTATAATAAGATACTTAAGAAAATCGCATCTTTTGTTTATAGGAGAGCAGACTGCAGAGGGGATCAAGGTAAAGATAGGATCTGCGTGGAAGGATAAACAAGATAAGTCAATGCAGGTAAAGGGAAGAAATGTTTTTACGGGACTTCCTAACAGCGTGATCATTTCATCAAATGAGCTTGTATATCCACTCCGTCAGGTTGCGGATAAGATCGCTGATTCGGTTTGCAGCGTTTTGGAGCAGACGACACCTGAGCTTGCAAATGACATTGCAAGGCGTGGAATAATCCTTACAGGCGGCGGAGCAATGCTTAAAGGAATCGAGGATGTAATAAAAAACAGAACAGGTATCGACACTGTAACAGCTGAAAATCCTGATAGCAATGTCGCACTTGGAACGGGAAGGTATCTTAATATTTTTGATAAATATGAACGATAAATTAGAAGGCTACGTTGAACATATAATTTTCAGAAATGAAGAAAACGGATATACGGTTTTTGAACTTGGGAAAGGAAAAGAGCCTATATGCTGTGTCGGAACACTTCATAATGTAAATGAAGGCGAATATCTTGAATTAGCTGGCTCGTATATTATGCATAATATATACGGAAAGCAGTTCAAGATCGCAAATTATATTATCAAGATCCCAAAGGAGCAGCAGGCTCTTGAGAGATATTTGGGAAGCGGTGCTATAAAGGGTATTGGTGCCGCATTAGCTTCAAGGATCATTGCCAGGTTTGGAGAGGATACACTTCATATTATCGAAGCTGAACCTGAAAGACTGGCTGAGATCAAGGGGATAAGTGAAAAAAAAGCAAAGGATATCGCAGCGCAGGTTATTGAAAGATCTCAGTTCCAAAGTGAAATGATATTTTTATCCGGATACGGTATCTCACTTAATTTATGTCTAAAGATCCACAATAAATATCATGATCAGATATATGATATTTTGCAGGATAATCCATACAAGCTTGCCGAAGAGATAGAGGGAATAGGTTTTAAAACAGCTGACTCTATTGCTCTTAAAGCAGGTATCAGATTAAATTCACCATATCGAATAAAAAGCGGGATTTTATATGTGCTTTCCCTAGCTTTGGGACAGGGACACATGTATTTGCCAAAGAATATCCTGTTTGCAAGAACAGCTGAGCTCTTAAATGTAAGCGAGGATGAACTCGATAAGCATTTTATGGATCTTATAATTGAAAAAAAGATCGTTGTAAAAAAGCATGAGGATCAGCTGTCAAATGAGATCAAAACGATCGTTTATTCTTATAAAAATTATTATCTTGAGCTAAATACTGCTGCAATGCTTAAAAGCTTGAATGTAGTAAAAGAAGAGGATTATGCCTTTATACATAAGATAATTGACAATATTGAAAAAGAAAGCAATATCCATTTAGATGAGCTTCAAAAGGAAGCAGTAGAAAAGGCTGCATTAAACGGGATTTTCATTTTAACAGGAGGCCCCGGAACAGGAAAAACAACAACCATAAATTCTATGATCCGTTATTTTGAAGCTCTGGATATGACTATTTTATTGGCAGCGCCTACAGGGAGAGCTGCAAAGAGGATGCAGGAGGCTACAGGACATGAAGCTTCAACTATTCACAGGATGCTTGAGTTATATGGCGATCCGGAGGATCCTGAGCAAAAGGCAAGATTCGGGCGCAATAAGGACAATCCTCTTGAGACTGATGTGATAATAATAGATGAAACATCCATGCTGGATATTTTTCTTATGAGTGCATTGCTTGAAGCGGTTTTGCCGGGCACAAGGATGATATTTGTAGGTGATATAAATCAGCTTCCGAGTGTAGGAGCCGGACGTGTTCTGAATGATATGATCGCCTCCGACAGATTTGAGGTTGTAAGACTGAATAAGATTTTCAGACAGGCAGCAAAAAGTGATATCGTAGTAAATGCA
Source organism: bacterium (assembly GCA_963660835.1). Lineage (GTDB taxonomy): Bacteria > Bacillota > Clostridia > Lachnospirales > Lachnospiraceae > Alectryocaccobium. The sequence goes on along the minus strand of CAVLAA010000117.1, from coordinate 2,333 downwards.
CATCTTATCAATGCAGGAAAAAGCATCAAGCTGGACAATCACAGCAATGATTTTTTCTTTTTGAAACGAGACGATGTGAGAGTAGTTCAAAAGGTAGTTGTATCTCTCGTAAAGGAAAAACTTCCAAAGCTTCTTAATATGTCAAGCAAGGATATTCAGGTTCTGACACCTATGAGAAAGGGAGTCCTCGGAGCAATAAATCTAAATATCCTCCTGCAAAAATATATAAATCCTTATGATGATGCAAAGTCGGAATATGATAATGGCCATACAGTATTCAGGGTTGGTGACAAAGTCATGCAGATAAAAAACAATTATCAGCTTGAGTGGGTCATAAACGGAAGGCATGGCATCCCTGTTAAAGTCGGATCGGGCGTTTTTAACGGAGATATGGGATATATTAAAAGCGTAGATAAATTTTTGGAGATCGTAACGATAGAATTTGACGATTCCAGAATAGTAGAGTATTCATTTAAGCAGCTTGATGAGCTTGAACTTGCATATGCGATCACGGTCCATAAGGCACAGGGAAGCGAATATCCTGCAGTTGTTATGCCTCTGTTGTCAGGCCCGAGCATGCTTATGACCAGAAATCTTTTATATACTGCTGTTACAAGAGCAAAAAACTGTGTTGTCTTAACAGGAAATCCTGAGCTTGTAGATATAATGATAGAAAATGAAACTGAGGATGAAAGATATACTACACTTGAAGACAGATTATTGGAACTTATATGATAAATAAATTTACGGATACGTTATTAAATACCATCTATCCTAAAAGGTGTCCTCTTTGCGATGGATTATTAAAGCCTGATGAGCCTCTGATATGCAGAAAATGTGCCGGCAATTTCAGCTTTATCAAAGGAAGAACATGTAAAAGATGCGGAAGAGTATTAAAAAGTCTATATGAAGAGGAATGTGCTGCATGTCTAAAGAGGGAGCCTTTGTTTGATCTTGCATTTGCTCCTTTTAAGTATACCGGAGATATAAAAGAATCGCTTATGAGGTTCAAATATCACGGAAGAGCAGAATATGCTTCGTTTTACGCTAAAGCGATATGGGCATATGGCGAAAAAACGATAAGACTTTTTGCCCCGGAGCTTATAGTAAATGTACCTGTTTACAGAAAACGACTGGCAGCAAGAGGCTACGATCAGGCTTATCTTATTGCAAGAGAGCTTTCAAAAATATCCGGTATAGCTGCAGCAAAAAATGCAGTAAAGAGAATAAAGAATACAAAAGCTCAAAAAGAACTTGGAAGTGAAGAACGCAGAAAAAACATAGCCGGTGCATTTGAAGTTTCTTATAAAGACGAATTTCCGGACAGGATTTTGCTGATAGATGATATTTTAACAACAGGAAGCACTGCAGATGCTGTATGCAGGGTATTAAGAGATGGAGGAGCAAAGCATATATGCCTGGCTTGCGTGGCTGTTTCGTGACTTGCATATGAATAATTTGTATGCTAAAATTTATAATCGTGGTGTTTTATGCATTCATGCTGTTTAAGGAGCTTTTATGTTAAATAAAAAGAAATTAAAAGCTATGATCGATCTTGCCATGTATGAACAGAAGGAAGGCAGAGAGGATCTTGCAATAAGCAAATATTATTTAAAGGATTATATTACCTTTGGGATACTTAAGAATATCCTGCTTATTACAATAGCTTATATAGCGGTGTTATTTTTTGTATTTATAAGTAATTTTGAAAATATTGCTTCTGAAATTTCAAATATGAGAATGCAGCCAATGCTGGTAGGCATATTGATATTTTATCTTGTACTTATTGCAGTGTTTTCGGTGCTTGTGATAGCAGCAAGAAAGATCAAGTACAGAAATGCGATAAACAGAGTCAGGAAATATTATAAAAAGCTGCAGGAATTAGAAGGCTTATATAAGGATGAAGCACTATTAAAGGGTAATATAAAGGAGAATCAGAAATAATGAAGAGCCTTACAGCACTCAAGGAAAATATTATCCGTTTTTATAACAGATCAGATGTTTATCTTTTGCCTATATTAAAATTTATACTTGCATTTCTTTTGTTTTTCGGGATCAATCTGAATTATGGTTATATGCAAAGTATTAACAATATTTTTGTTGTTATTGTTCTTTCGCTTGTATGCGCCTTATTACCTATAAGCGGAACAGTAGCCATAGGCATAATACTCATCATTATACATTGTTTTGGGCTTGGAGTTGAAATCGGTGCAATAGCAACAGGCTTGTATCTTTTGATGCTTGTTTTTGTACTGCGTTTTATTCCGCATGATGCATTAGGAATATTGCTTACACCGTTTGCTTTTAAGTTTAATATACAGGCTGCAATTCCC
>CAVLAA010000116.1:0-4891 GCA_963660835.1 bacterium | reverse complement strand
GTTATAGAGTTTCTTCTTGAACTGTCTGCAAGGCAGATAACAGAGAGACAGCTGTTTAGTAAGGAGCTTTTAGTATCCGTAAAGAAGAATATCGGAATGGAAAAGGCTGTTATCATATGCTTTGATACGAAAAACAATTTTCTTTCATGGATAGATGAAAATGGTGTAAAAAGTGATACTCAGGATCATCCGTACAGAAAATTTGCCAAAAATGATGTAGTTGAGCATGTGATATATCATACTGCTGTAAGGGAAAAGCTTACATATTTCAATATTGAGCCCAAGATATACAAGTCAACAGATGTTATAAGTCCAATTGATTATGACAGCTCGGCATTTGTAAGATTCTTGGAGGAGAATTTTAATGCTCATTACAGCCTGACACTTGCCTTTGGTATAAATGCCTATATACAAATGGTCTTTTTCAAAACCAAAGCAGAAGGTGATTTTACAAAAGAAGAGATAGATAATTTTGAAAATCTATATGTATATATTGCCAGCACATATAGAAATTTCAAAAAGCATGAACGAACCAAACTTATTTCAGGATTAAAGGATGAGGTTATCAAAACCGGAAAAAAAGCTTTTTTGATCGCTGATGAGTTTGACCATGTTTTGTCTATAAATGAAAATGCTCATACAGTGCTTAGAAATATTTTCGGAGATATTATCAATAAAGAAATATCCTCCGATGATGAATGTCTCTGGCTTCCTCTTATAATAAAAGATTATAAGGAGGAAAATGTAGCAGACAGCAGATGTGTAATAAAAAACTGCTCATTTCATGTTCATGTATATAAACAGGAATATAGTCATGGGATCGTTGATACATATTACTGGGTAACTATTGATGAAATTAAAGAAATGGGTAATGAAAAGCATGGACTTGGCAAGGAAATACAAACACTCACTGCTGCTGAACTCAAGGTTGCGGAGCTTCTGGCAAAGGGCATGACGTACAAAGAAATAGCTGTTCAGCTTGTGATAAGCTATCATACTGTCAAGAATCATGTACAAAATATATATACTAAATGCGGCATAAAAAACCGATATCAGCTTCACGAATTATTTAACGATTAGATATAGAGGCATACTTGTTTTTATAGGTAAAAATACCTATACAAGATAGCAAGTATGTCTCTTTTTTTTATACCCATAAATTAGTATTCTGTACTTGAAAATAAGAATCCCAAAGGATGAGAGAGAACATGCAGGGAAACGTATTTAATGTACAGAGATTTACTATACATGACGGACCGGGACTTCGAACTGAACTTTTCTTAAAAGGATGCCCATTAAGATGCGAATGGTGCAGTAATCCGGAAAGCCAAAAGAAAAATTCAGAACCCGGTGTTTATAAAACAAAATGCATTTCAAAAAAGAAATGTGGATTATGCGAGAAGGCTTGTGAGCATAATGCATTGCAGTTCTATAGAGGAAAGCTTGTTGCAATAGACAGAAACAAGTGTACAAACTGCATGAAGTGCGTTGATGCATGTCCGTCTGAGGCAATAAAGCTTTGGGGAAAGCAGATGACAGTCGAGGAATGCATGAATGTTATCGTAAAGGATAAAGGCTTTTATGAAAGATCAGGAGGCGGGGTAACAGTTTCAGGCGGAGAACCTTTACTACAGGCTGATTTTGTTGTCGAACTTTTTAAGGCATGCAGAGAAGAAAAAATTCAAACCTGCTGTGAATCTGCATTTTATATAAAATGGACGGAGATCGAAAAGCTTATACCTTTGACAGATATCTGGATAGTCGATATCAAGCATATGGATCCGGCAAAGCATAAAGAACGTATAGGAACTGTAAATACTCAGATCCTTAAAAATATAAAAAGGCTTACAAAGTATACGAACAATATTATTTTGAGAATACCGGTTATTCCTGGATTTAATGATGATATGGAAAACATAGAGGCAACTGCTGATTTTATCCTTAATGAAATGAAAAACAAGATCAGAGTGCTTCAGCTTCTAAGCTTTATGAGACTTGGCGAGGAAAAATATCAGTCAATTGGGATGCCATATAAAATGGAAAATACAAAGGTAAATCGAAGATCATTTCAGAAAAAGATTGAAGGTTTAGCAGATTATTTTAATAAAAGAGGCATACATTGCCTGGTTGGAACAAAAGAAAAACAATAAAAGCAGAAAAAGTAAAAATGGGAGGTAAAAAGATGAGTATAGCTAAAACAACCGTGTATCATACAACGGCATGTGGTACAGAGCCATTTGACAAGACATACAGTCTTGGCTATCAGGTGAATCATGAGGATTGGTCACCATATAAAAGAGTAAATGTTTTACGACAGAGATTTCTTGACAGACCATTTGACATTGATGTTGAAAGACTTAGACTCGTTACAGAGGCATATAAGAAAAATGAAAATCTGCCTATCAAGCTTAAATGTGCACGTGCATTTGAAAATGTACTCTTAAACTGCAAGATATATATATACGATGATGATCTTATACTCGGTGAAATTGCAGCTACAGCTAAATCAGCACCTATATATCCTGAGTTTTCTGTAAACTGGATCATTGACGAGATACTTCATTCTCCATTTGAAGAAAGAGCACACGATCAGTTTTATATCAAAAATGAAGAGGACAGAAAAGAAATCCTTGAGCTCTGCAGCTACTGGACAGGAAAGACTGTAGATGATCTTATCAATATGAGATTGGATGATGACCAGGTTAAGGGCTCAGAGGCCGGAAAGAAGATCTTCCAGACAAATCTTTATCACTTTGCAGGTGTAGGCCATCTTGTAATGGACTATGCAAAACTTTTAAAGGTTGGATATAACGGACTCATCAAAGAAGTTGAAGCAGGTCTTTCAAAGCTTACACTTGAGGATGAGGATTATATTGACAAAAAAGAAGAATTTGAAGCAATGATAATTTCTCTTGAAGCAGCAAAGAAATATATCGAAAGATATGCAAAGCTTGCTGAGGAATATGCTGAAAAAGAAACAGATGATACAAGGAAAATAGAGCTTCGCCAGATGGCCGCAAACTGCCATCAGATAGCCGGAGGTCCTGCTAAATCATATTGGCAGGCATTACAGTTGTTCAATTTTGCAACTACACTTACTCAGATTGAAGGAAACGGACATTCAATTTCATACGGAAGAATGGATCAGTGGCTGTATCCATATTATAAAGAGGATATGGATAAGGGAGCTATCACAAAAGATTTTGCTCTTGAGCTTCTTGAAGTTGAATATGTTAAGATGAACAATCCGACAAAGCTTAAGGATAAGAGTACAGTTATCGTTAGAAACGGAAGAGGCTTTGGTGGAGAGTGTCTTACAATAGGTGGTGTTGACAAGGACGGAAATGATGCAACAAACGACCTTACAATGCTAATGCTTGAGGGATCAGCGCATACCCGTATGATGAATCCTTGGGTACTTGTAAGAATGCATGAGAAAACACCATATGAGCTTAAAGTAAAAACAGTTGAATGTATACGTTGCGGATATGGACATCCAAAGGTATTTAATGACGAGCCATCAATTAAAGGTATGCTCAGAAAAGGCATGACACTTGAAGAAGCAAGAGATTATGCAGTAGTTGGCTGTGTTGAGATCGATGCTCCGGGAAAAGAATTCGGATGGCATGATGCAGCATATGTAAATACAGCTAAGATGATGGAGATGGTTATCAATGGCGGACGCTGCCTTGACTGCGGACCTCACTGCATGAGATGGGAAAAATGCGGTAAATTAGGAAAGCATATCGGACCTGATACAGGTAGTCTTGCTACATATAAGAGCTTTGACGAGGTTCTCGAAAGCGTTGATAAGCAGTTTAAATACTGGACAGATCAGATGTGCAGCAGTCTTAATATAATTGATAAGTGCCACAGAACACTCAAGCCAACACCTTATGTATCATGCTTCTTTGGAAATTGTATTGAAACAGGTAAAGATCTGACAGAGGGCGGTGCTAAATACAACGGTATTGGACCACAGGCGAGCGGACTTGCTACATGTGCCGATTCACTTGCTGCCATTAAACAGCTTGTCTTTGAAGAAAAGAAATTTACCGGTAAGGAAATGCTTCAGGCAGTACTTGACAACTGGGAAGGACATGATGTACTCTATGCTCTTGTAAACAGTTCGAAGGTTCATCATTATGGAAACGATGATGATTATGCAGATGATCTGTTCAAATATATGTTTGAATGTTATTGCGGACATATTGCAGGAAGAAAAACTCCAAGAGGAGGATTCTTCAGTCCTGGCGTATATTCTGTTAATGCAAATGTTGGTATGGGTCTTAATACAAATGCATCTATTGACGGAAGAAAAGCAGGAGAGGCTATTTCAGATAACCTTGGACCTGTTCATACAGATGGCGGATCTCATGATTATGAAGGACCGACAGGTCTTGCTAATTCAGTAACCAAGGTAGATCATTCACTTGCAACAAATGGAACTCTTCTGAACATGAAGTTCCCACAGGAGGCTGTTGCCGGAGTAGAAGGCAGAGATAATCTTATTAGCTTCCTTGATGAGTATTTCTCTAAGAATGCAATGCACGTTCAGTTCAATATCATGAGCTCAGCGACAATGAGAAAGGCACAGAAGCATCCGGAGAATTACAAAGACATGCTTGTACGAGTTGCAGGATACAGTGCATATTTTGTAGAGCTTTCTAAGCCTCTGCAGAAGGATCTTATCCAGCGTACAGAGCTGCATTTTTAATAGCTGATATTTCCATTCCTAATATAAACCTATATATGGCCTTAGGCCAGACATGCGAGAGACCTCGGAAAGCCCGAAATATAAGGGCTCCGGGGTTTTTTGCTATCGCCAGACTATCGGTAAATGGTAAATAATCAGTCCATCAAAATAATAACGCCAGCCTTTCGGCTGGCG
>CAVLAA010000115.1:0-4943 GCA_963660835.1 bacterium | reverse complement strand
TATCTAATATCCCCTTCGAGTATCTTAAGTTCATTCGGCAATGCTGCTTCAAAGCTTCTTCCCTGAACAGTCTTAAGGTAATCCAATTTCTTCGGAAAAGTGATCCTGTATGCATGAAGAAACTGCCTTTTCAGCCGGTATTTATCAAAATAAATCTTATTTACTCTTTTATCTCCATATTTTTCATCGCCTATTATAGGATGTCCCATATAGGAAAGCTGAGCCCTTATCTGATGTGTTTTGCCTGTTTTTAGATCAACACGCAGCAGCGTATCATTTTCAAGATATCCTATAGGCTCAAATGATGTTTCAATCCTATCATAGCCATCCTTTTTGACACTGCTTATCTTAACTGTATTGTCAGAATGATTTTTTTTAAGAAAAGCACTTATATCGCATTTCTTATCCATTCTGTTTTTTACAAGAGCCATATATTCCTTTTTTACGGTTTTATTTTTTATTATTTCAGACAGTTCTCTTGCGGCATGCAAGGTCTTTGCACACAAAAGCATACCAGATGTATTTCTATCCAGTCTATTGACAGCCGATGGCTTATATTTTTTCAGATCATCATCTGAAATCTGCCCTGATTCAACTAAATAATTAAGCAGCAACTCACAGGCCGATACATCATCGGGCTTACTCTTTTGCGAAAGCATACCTGCAGGCTTATTAAAAAAAAGCACATCCTTATCTTCATATATTATCCCATTTATGAATGCATTTGCCCATGCTTTATCTATCGGCTCCTGCAATTTTGATAAGACACTATCGCCCATGAACTTTTTTATTGTATCATCTGAAAAATAAACATCTATCTCATCTCCGATCTTTAAAATAGCCCTACCGTCAGATTTAGAATTATTCAGCTTAATCTTTTTTTCACGGAGCATCCTATAAAGGAAACCCATGCCGGCATTCGGAAAATATCTTTTCAGATATTTATCAAGACGCTGTTCACTTGCAGCTGCGTCTATGATTATTTTTTTCATATATTCTACTTTCTCTTTATTAAACTTTAACGGATCCCTATTCAGCCATTAACAAGCATAATAGCAAATATGATATCTTATCTCAAGTATATCAGTTTTTTCTCCATGAGCTTTCATACTTATTCTTAAGCATGTCACCGGAAAGTTTTGCCCAACCTAAAGGATAACCGTCAACAGTGATAAGTCTCCATGGAAAACTCTTTTTTGTCTCTTTCAGTATTTTAAATGATTCGCCTTTTAAATATTTATCAAGCTGTATATCCTGTGAATCGTAATCTATACAGTATTCAAAGTCTCCATTGCCAAGCACCATTGCAAATGCCTGTGACGGTTCGAACCTTTCTGATTTGATATCTCCTATATACAATCCTGTTCTTAAATATCTAAGTGAAGGAATCCTTAAAACATTTTTATTCAGATAATATATTCTTTCCTTATCTCTTATAAAGCATCCCTTGGAAAAATCATATTTAACGTGCGAAAGAAAATCATTCAATGCATCAGGAAGCTTTTTTATTATCTGTTTATCTCTATTTTTTATTTCAGATTTTTCATTATCATTGCTGCCATTCTTCTTTATAAGACAACAAAAATGACCTTCTCCGTTCATTTTATGCGGAAAAATCCTTACTGCATCTTCTAAACCAAGATATCCGCCTGAAAATCCCTCATATGGACTTATCCTTTGGATCTCAAGCTCCGGATGTTTTTCCAATAATTTCAAAATCTGCATTTCATTTTCTTTAACCGAAAATGTACATGTTGAATAAAGCAGGCAGCCTCCGGTCTTAAGCATCCGTGCCGCATCCTCCAAAAGTCCCTCCTGGATAATACAATAATATTCAGGTCCCTTTTCCTTCCATGCTGCAATGCTCTTAGGATCCTTTCTGAACATTCCCTCTCCTGAACATGGTGCATCAAGAAGTATCTTGTCAAAAAATCCAGGATAAACTTCAACTAAATGGTCAGGATTTTCAGCTGTAACGCAAAAATTGTCTATTCCGGCCATTTCAAGATTCTTAAGAAGCGCCTTTCCTCTTCCGGCACTTATATCATTTGCCAGCAGAAACCCCTCTTCTGACAGCATAGAAGCTAACTGTGTTGCTTTTCCTCCCGGAGCAGCACACATGTCAAGAACCTTATCATCACGCTCTATCGGTATACTTCTCGCAGGTGTCATCGCTGATGGCTCCTGAATATAAAAAAGTCCGGCTCTGTAATATGGATGTGAAGAAGCCGGCTTGTTTTCATTTATATAGTATCCGTTTTGAATCCATGGAATTTTCTTAAGCCGGCACTGCTCTTTTAAACCATTTGCAGCTGCCAGACTTTCAAAAGCCTCATTTGTAATCTTTTTGTTATTTACTCTCAATCCTTGAAAATATTCTCCATCAAGTGCATCTAAAAAACTTGACAGCTCATCATCTCCAAGAAGCTCTCTCATACTGTCCAGATATTCCTGCGGATAATTCATATATTCCTCTTTCAAAAAGATATATTTCTTTGTAATGGAAGATTTCTTCTAACTAACTAAAAGCACCCTTTTGCAAGGGTGCTTGAAACCTTTAAATTTTATTCGTCATCCTCATCGATATAATCCATATCAATATTCGGCTCAAATTCCTGATTCTGCTCTGAATCCTCCTGCTCATCCGAGTTGATAGTAGGTGAAAGCTCGCTGCGGTTGCGGTTTACTACGTCACGGCACTGCTGCAGAGTATTTAAAAGATCAGAATTTCTTGCAGAAACATCTGCTAATGTATTTCCAATAGTAGATGAAAGATTTGCAAGGATTTCATCTGTATAAGAAACTGCACTTAAGCGGATATTGTTGGCATCCTGCTGAGCAGAGTCAAGTATTTCCTGAGCCTGCTGATTTGCATTGTTGATCGTGTCACTGGCCTGGATATAAGCCTGCTTCATGATCTCAGTCTGAGAAACCATTTCTTTTGCTTTTTCATTTGCCTCTGTTAATACAGCTTCTGCCTTTCCTTGTGCATCTGTAAGGATCGCGTCCTTATTGCTGATTATCTTCTGATAACGCTTGATCTCCTCAGGCGTTTTTAAACGAAGTTCACGAAGGAGCTCTTCTAATTCTTCTTTATTAACAACTATTTTTGTTGTTGATAAAGGCTGATATTTACAGCCTTCGATAAATTCTTCTATTTCTTCAATTATCTGTTCTATTCTGCTACTGCTCATTACCAATCCAGCCTTTCCCCTTAATTAACTGTAAATTTATTTTTTATCTTCTCCACAACCGTCTCAGGAACAAATTTGCTTATATCTCCCCCATAAGCTGCTACTTCCTTAACTATAGTAGAACTTAAATATGAATATTCCAATGAGGTTGTCAAAAAAAGTGTGTCTATCTTATCATTTAATATTCGGTTTGTCTGAGCCATCTGAAGCTCATATTCGAAATCTGTTATTGCTCTAAGGCCTCTTAAAAAAACCTGGGCATTATGCTCCATTGCAAACTCTACAGCTAAGCCGTTAAATGCATAAACCTCTATATTTTCAATATCCGAAGTGACCTCACGGATAATATTAACACGTTCTTCAGCTGAAAACAATGGAGTTTTTTCTGAATTATTGAGAACTCCTATTACAAGCTTATCAAAGGATTTTGCACCTCTTTTTATAACATCTAAGTGACCATTTGTTATCGGGTCAAAGCTACCCGTATAAACAGCTATTGCCATTTTTTCCCCCAAAGACTGCATTTATATGCATTCTGATTTTTTCAAAAAAATATGTTTGTTGGTCTTATATCTTTTATCTTTTATTATTTCAAGACCAAGCTCACCTGCCCATGAAAGGTCAGTCTCAAGTGATGCCTCTATGATATAAAGAGTATCCTGCTTTACAATAGATGAATCAACTATGCTTTCCATAATAACATGCTCTAAATCGTTATTGTATGGCGGGTCCATGAATACTATATCATAAGGTTCATTTTCCGCAAGATAATTTAATAATTTTCTTGCATCTATTTTCAGGATATCGGCTGCATCTGTAAATCTTGTTTTTGTCAGATTATCCTTTATGCATGCAAATGCCCGCTTGTCCTGCTCTATAAAGCAGCAATAGGCTGCTCCTCTGCTCAGAGCTTCTATACCTATTCCACCGCTTCCTGCAAAAATATCTAAAAAACGTACTCCGTTTAAATACGGATTTAACATATTAAAAAGAGTCTCTTTAATCCTGTCGGTTGTGGGTCGTGTTCCCATTCCCGGAACGGTTTTTAAAGTCAGACTCTTTCTCGTTCCTGCAATTACTCTCATAATATGCCTTTATCAATAATCTTTTTTAAATTGCTCTCTCCAATCAAGATCTCCTCTTGAAAGGCTGAGTATCAAAGCTTCTGCTGTTGCAATATTCGTTGCAAGCGGTACATTATAAAGATCACAGCTATTGATGATCTTATATACATCCGGCTCCTTTGCACTTATCATTGATGGATTGTAGAAGAATACGACAAGATCCAGATCCTCTCTTTCGATCATCTCGATAAACTGCTTATCTCCGCCTACATCACCTGCAAGAAACTTATGTACTCTTAAATATGTAACTTCCTCGATCCTTCGTCCTGTTGTTCCTGTAGCATATATCTCATGCTTTGCTAAAATCCCTTTATATGCTATGCAGAAATCCTCCATAAGACTTTTTTTGCTGTTATGAGCTATAAATCCTATATTCATTATTTCCTCTTTCCCGTAGCATTTACTGCTTCATTAAGGTAGATTGAAAGCTTGGCTTCCAGTCTAAATCCTTCAGCATCATACGTTTTTGTATTTTTATTTTAAAAACAAAGCTTTATAAATCATTTAAAGTGTAGCATAATATACAATCTAAATCAAATAAAAAATATTAATATTTAGCAATTTTTTATAAATAAACTAACGCAAGCTTTTTTTCAGAAAATTTATCCTAAATTTTAAATAAAAC
>CAVLAA010000114.1:3355-4956 GCA_963660835.1 bacterium | reverse complement strand
GGTAAATACTCTCTCATCGATCGTATAGGTATAGGGCTCCGCCTTGCTTGTTTCACGAATCTGATAATAATAGGATCCTTCTACCGGTTTCTCTCTATAGTGAATTTCCTCAAAGGTAATCTTACCATTCTCATCATTTTCTGCCGTATCCTGATAGCCGTTTTCAATGACATCGCCATTCTCGTCTACCTGAACAATGCTGAAGCTGAAAAGTCCCTTCTCTGTGCAAAGCTCGGAGTCCAGATACTTGTAGGCAAGCGGTGTAAAGGCCGGTACCTTCATGGACTGTATCCAGCCCCATTGATTTGCAGCATCCAGCTTTCCGATATCCTCCGATGATGTTTCTATCACCTTCTTGCCGTCTACGCTAAGAGTCGCTTCGTTCACCAGTCCGCTGACACTTGCACCGCATTCCGTTTCAAAGGTCAGATAGAAAATCGGATAAGACTTCGGATCTGTCAGGATTACCTTTAAAGTATTTCCATTCACTTCTACCCCGTACTTGTCCTGAGTAATTTCCTCACCATCCTCGGTCAGAAGTTTCAGACTTCCTTCTGTCAGACGCAGAACCGGGCTAAGTTCATCTGTTACAGTAACTTCCTTCAATCCACTGATCTCCTCCGCCTTATAAAGGTCAAAGAGATTTACCTTGATCTTCCAATTGATCAAAGGATTGCCCTCTGCTGTTTTTTCTTTGGATACAGTGCCTTCCTTATAAAAGCCCTTACTGTGTTCAATAGAGCCTTCTTTTTCTTTCTCAGCACTGCTTCCGTCTTCAGCAGAAACCTTAAAGCTGTTCTTCAGCACTGCTGTCACATCGTCTTCTCCGCCTGCTGCCTCATAAGCATCCTTATCAAAATACACCGCATAACTGAGGATTACGGTCGTATCTTTCGGCAGCTCTACAAATACAAGCTTATATCCTGCTCCATTTACTTCGAGGCTTGCATTATCCGGCAAAGTCTCTGCCGTATAGGTCTTCTCCTCACCATCTCCGGTCTGCAGCTTGATCACAAGATCCTGCAGCTGCAGGGCCTGTTCGATCTTCTCATCCGGTTCTGCAAGACTAATGCTGTCCGTCAGAGTGAAGTTCTTACGTCCTGCCTCTCCGGTTTTGGCAACTGTCTCCCATAAAGTAATTGTCTTGTCCTGGCCATCAGAGCCATTTCCAAGATAAGCTTTATCGGCACTCACCGGAATATCCGGCTTTACCGTATCTTCTGCTTCAGAAGAAGATGCAAAGTTTCCATGCTTTGCCGAAGCTGCATTCGAAAGTGCAAGCTCATCTTCGACCTTTCCTCCGTTGGCAATATAGCTGTCCTTATCCAGCACCGTATCATACTCTACGGTATAAGTTGCATTGCTCAAAAGCACTTTGCTCTCATCTGTATTTTTGATCGTAAGTGTGAGCTTTCTTCCTTCGGTCTTAATATCAATATTGTCGGCTGTCCAGCCTTCCTTTGTCTCCTTCTTTTCATATACCGTCTTGTCACCGCATTTGATCACGATGCTGTCCGGATCTATGGTAATTGCCTTCTGGGCCGCTGCCTGAACCCTCGCGTCTTCGGCCTTTACGGTAAGCTCATCTGTTATTTCTAATG
>CAVLAA010000114.1:1932-3345 GCA_963660835.1 bacterium | reverse complement strand
AATGTATCGCTCTTATTCGGACCGGTGAAGGCTTTGATCTGCCAGGAGGATTTTCCTGCTGCTCTATCAGCCTCTGCCTCACTTTCCGTCACAGACTTCAGAAGTCGCTTCTCCAGACTTTCGCCTGTCAGTTCTGTGTAACTGCCGTTACAATCCTGCGATCCGCCTTGGTCATTACTTACATTATTTGAATAGGAAGCCTGAACTGCAGGCTGGCTATAACCCAATTCCTCCAGATTCTTATAAACCGTTTCCCAGTCGATCTCCGTTTCATAAATAGCCAGGAAAAAGCGATCACATTTCATATTATCAAGGCTTGCAGAAAAGCCAATCGGCCCTTCTGTCTGATTTGACATACCGGTCTTCAGTGTAAGGCTATGCTCTCCGCCTTCCTTATCTCTTACAGAAACATCATAGACGGTCTTTTGCTCTTCAAATCCCTTGACAGGTCCTTCATAATGATAAAGCAGGTCCTCCTCATCAAGATCTGACAGATCATCTGCCGGCTTTTCCTTTGTATAATAGAGATCAATATTTTTAAAGCTGGTATTCTTATAAAGAACATATTTTACCTGACTGATGATTCCCTCTTTTTGACTCTCATCCAGGCTATCTATATCGACCTTTTCCCCTGTTTGCGGATCTATATAAGTAAAGAGATCAATCGTATCGCTCAACGCATCATTCAGCTGGCCGCTAATCTTATTCTGTCCCTTTGTTCCGCTCCAATCATAGATCATCCATTTTGGGACGTTCTGATCAGACACCGGCAACTCAGTCTTCTCTACGATTTTGTCGCTAAGATAAGAAGCCGATACGCCGGCTCCGCAGTCAACGGTAAGGCTGTCCTCATCTTCCAGGCCCAGAATATTGAGAAAGTTTCTGACACGTGATCTGCCTGCAGCTGTATTTTGCATACTTCTGCTTGACTCAGCGCCGTTTACAATATTCAAGGCACCTGTACTGTAATAGTCGCTTTCACGGAAGGAGGAATCTTCCGGCTCATCCATATTAAGGGACATTTGATAGCTGATGGTAAAATGCTGATCTGAACTGATCCTGCTGCCATCTGCCTTTTCGATCATAACTTCAAAGAGACTTCCCGCATGTTCTGTATCCGTCGGTTTGTAATCGAAGCTTATCTTCCAGCTTGAATCAACAAGGCTGCCTTTCCAGCTGCCATTTTCCTCTGCACCGCTGTAGATTGTCTGCTCCTGTCCCTCAAGATCCTTTGTTGTAATGGTCAGATCCGTCAGCACCAGGGCATTTACCAAAGCAGTCATAGCCTGCTTATCATTCTCGCTATATTCATGCGCATCATCTGAATATCCCAGAAGATAATCCTCTGTTTCTACATATTTAGATGAGGAATAGCCTATCTGTGTATCAATGCTGTAGTCATCCGTATAGCCC
>CAVLAA010000114.1:1399-1922 GCA_963660835.1 bacterium | reverse complement strand
TTCATCGCTTTGCTTTGGATACTTCGTATCCTCTGCTCCTCCGCGATGGGAATTATTGCTAAGTACTGTTGTGAAGACCTGATTACTGGTCTCGATCCCTTTCTGCTTCAGAGCATCAAAAAAGTCCTTCTGGTCGAAGTCTGTCCTATAGGAAAGGCTCAATTCGGTTGCATTCTTCAGGCCGCTCAGCTGAAGATCAAAGCCCTGCGTCATGCTGCCCTGATAGCTAAGGTTAAGAGTGATGTCTCCGGAGTTAAGCTCTACGCTTCCGCTGGCTATAAGCTCTGTCAGATCATCCTTTGTAAGCTCAAGCAGCCTTTCGTCAGCTCCATCTTCCTTGACCGAAAGAGACATCGCTGACAGACTGACATAGTCTGAAGGATTGACCCCTGTGATCTTATTTCCCTCTGCATCCTCTGCATAAGCATCTGCCATATCATCATGCACGGACCAGATGCCGCTGTAGCTTCCATCAGAAGAATTTGCGATATCCGCTACAATCCTCCAATCGTCTCTAATACAG
>CAVLAA010000114.1:0-1389 GCA_963660835.1 bacterium | reverse complement strand
GTTACAAGCTCTGCCTGACAGCTCAGCTTGGAAGCAGAATCCTTTGCCCCGGAATCCGTGAGTCTGGTTGCAAATCCGATTCTAACCTGACCGTCGCTATCGGATGGCACAGATCCGCTGTAGGTGATCTGATAAAGATTATCGGTATCTTCTACCTTGGTGATTGAAGGAGAGATACTGTTCGTCGTTAAAGGAGAAGCTGTTGTCCCGCTATAAGTATCTGCAGATCCTGCAAGTACATTCCAGGCATTATTCTTATAACAGGAAAGCAGGCCTATATTCACTTCTGCTCCATTTATGCTAACAGATTGATCCTCCTTGCCAAGGCAAAGCTCCTGTCCTTCCGGTACTCTGATATAAATCTTTGAAGAATAAGAGTTTGAAAGATTCTGAGTATCTACCGTAAATTCCCAAAAGATCACATCATCCTTTACCCAGCTTCCACTCATCTCGGCTGCTGCAGGGCTTGTAATCGCATAGCCTGCAGATGCAAACGTCACTTGACCAGAATCTGCACCGTATATCTGGTTGGTTACCAACATGGTATCTGTAGCAGAGCCTTTTACTTCTTCATCCTTTGCATAGGCGCTGCCATTTTTCTGTTCAAAATTCAGGGAAATGCTCTGACCGGATGCATTGAAAACATGAATCTTCCAGTCTGCTGCCCTGGCATCTGTTCCAGCTTCGCTGCTCTTTGCCAGCCGGCTCCAGCCATTGTAAACAGCATACTTTGCATCTGCTCTTGTCTTGGGATCTATCAGCAAAAAAATATGTTTGCCATTTACCTCAGATGAACTCTTATATAAAAGCAGCTCTTCATCCGCACCCAGATTAGAAAATACTTTTTGCATCTGATAGATAACAAAAAGGCCATTTGCATCATTTCCTACAAAATAGAGCAGCTTTCCACTTGAAGTATCCTTCAGATCTGAAGAATCTACCGGAGTACAGAAGTTCCAGCCACTTGCTCCTCCGATATTAAGATTTTCAAAGGCAGAGCTATTGCTTCCTACCAGTTGATTTTTGCCTTCGAAAAAGCCTTGCAAACTGCTGTAGAAAATCGCATTGGTGGAATTATTATAGTTAAGTTGTCCATTGTATGATTGCTGGGGAGCAAAATGCAGAGAATAATAATTACCCTTATAAGCACTTTGGTCTGCTGTATACTCTGTCTCTATCGCACTTGGAAGTCCAAGATAGTTTTTATCATTAGAGACAGTATCCTTCATTGTGCCATTATCCAGACTGCCCAGATTAATTTCAACTGTACCGGAAGCCGTTACAGGATTCTCCCCATCTGCATCTGTCATTGATACATTTGCAGTATAAGAATTTCTTCCTGTCTTATCGTAGTTATCATAAATCTGAGAACTGAAGTGAAATTCATAC
>CAVLAA010000113.1:0-4995 GCA_963660835.1 bacterium | reverse complement strand
ATGAAAAAGAGGACGTTGTATGTAACTGCTTGGATGAGACAAAGGCCGCAATGGATAAGCTGTATGCAAACCTGTTTAGTGATGATATCCTTGATATGACAGTTGATATTGATGCCATGAAGCTGGCTGTTAAAAGAGACGGACTTCTGAATGAAACAGATCGTATAACCGAAAAAGAGAAGGACGAAGAAAAAACAATAGATTTATTTATTTAACCGAAACTGCAAAGCGGTTATTTGGTTATGAGCAAGTAGCGTATGTGGATCGCGAATATCTGTTTGATTCGCATGATTTTTAAGTACAGAGCATCCGGTTTCGGCTGGATGCTTTTGTTGTGCAATAAGCCTTCATGAAACGTGATTTTTGACTGAATTGAATAAGTATGATATTGTATGTGAAATTGATTTCATAAAAGGACGGTGTAAAATGAATATTTCAGAGTTTGCAGAATATGCCGGAGTATCAAAATCAGCCGTAAGCAGGTATTTTAATAAGGGATATCTAAGCGATGACAAGCGTAAAATGATCGAAAAAGCAATAGTAGAAACAGGATATTCCCCGAGTCTTACCGCAAGAGCGATTAAAACAAGGGTTACTAAGCTTGTAGGAGTAATATTGCCAAAGCTTTCAAGTGAAAGCTGTTCAAGGATAACAGAGGGTATAAGTCAGGTTCTTTCGGAACATGGATATCAAATCCTTCTTGTTAATACAGCTAATGACTACAATAAAGAAATAGAATATCTGGATCTGTTCCGGCAAAACAGAGTTGATGGGGTTATTTTCTTGGCTACGATATTTACCAATATGCATCGTTCAGTTATGAACAAAATGCATATTCCGATCGTTGTTGTCGGGCAGCAATATAAAGGCTTTAACAGTGTATGTCATGATGATTATGGAGCGGCTTATGCTCTGACTGATCTTATGCTTAAAAAAGGTGGGAAAAATCCGGGATATATAGGAGTTACGGATAGTGATAAGGCGTCAGGAGAAGCAAGACACAACGGCTTTTTAGGTGCATTGGCTGATAATAATGTTATTTTAGATAAACATAATTCAGCTATTTCGGAGTTTAATATTGATTCGGGATATAATTGTGCAAAGAAGATCATGAGCGGGTCAAACAGACCGGATTGTATTTTTTGTGCTACGGATAATATTGCTGCGGGAGCGATTTTATACTGCAGAGAAAATGATATACAAATTCCAAATGATGTTATGATATGCGGAGTCGGAGACTCAAAGCTTGGGACTATAACTGCAGTCTCTCTTACATCAGCAAGGCTTCATTATAAAACAGCAGGAATAGAGGCTGCCCAGATGCTTCTGAATTCATTTGGAAGAATATCGAAAGTACCTAAAATAATGCAGCTAGATTATGAAATCGTAGAAAGAGAGTCTACAAACAGAAAATAGCAGTATAACACTTTGGGCATTCGATACACCTAACATATGAAACTGTGTGAAACCTACTATTTAATAAGAAAAGGTTATATGAAATTGTCAATATCCAAAATCATATTTTTGATGTAGAATATTTACATCAAATGAAATCGGTTTCATAAAATGTGTGAAACTAATTAACGCGGGAGGGGCAATTTATGGATTACAAAAAGACTGCTCATGAAATTCTTTCGGCTATAGGCGGAAAAGATAATTTAGCAAGTGCAGCTCATTGTGCAACAAGATTGAGACTTGTTATCGCGGATAATTCCAAGATCAACAAATCAGTTCTCGAGAATGTAGATGGAGTTAAGGGTGTATTTGAGGCATCCGGGCAGCTTCAGATTATTATCGGAACCGGTGCTGTCAACAAGGTATTTGATGAATTTATAAAAGAAGCAGGTATTCAGGCAGCAACGAAGGCTGATGTAAAGGCAGCGGCAGCTTCTAAGGCTCCATGGTATAAAAGAGCTATAAAGAGTCTTGGAGATATTTTTGTGCCTATCATTCCGGCAATTGTTGCTACAGGTCTTTTAAACGGATTATTGGGTGGCCTCGTACAGGTATTCCCGGATATGGCATCCTCTCATTTGTATGGATTATTGAATATTTTTTCAAACACAGCATTAACATTTTTGCCTATCCTTATAGCTATATCAGCTGCTAAGATATTTGGCGGAAATCAATTTTTAGGTGCAGTTATCGGAATGATAATGATCCATCCTGATCTTGTTAATGCATGGAGTGTTGCAGGCGGTGCTACAACCTCGACTCTTTGGTCATGGTTTGGAGTATGGAATATACAGAATGTTGGATATCAGGGTCATGTAATTCCTGTTATTTTATCTGTTTGGCTGATGTGTGCAATAGAAAAACGACTTCACAAGAAAGTTCCGGAGATGTTTGATCTTTTTGTCACACCATTGGTATCTGTTCTCGTAGCAGGATTTTTAAGCATGACTGTTATAGGACCTGTTTTTGCACAGATCGAATCATGGGTTCTTATTGGAGCACAGGCACTTATAGCTATCCCATTCGGTATAGGAGCATTCATAATGGGTGGTGTTTATGCACCTACAGTAGTTGCAGGTGTTCATCATATGTATAATGCTATAGAAATGATGATGCTTGCAAACAATGGAATGAATATATGGATGCCTATAGCAACAGCAGCAAACGTTGCGCAGGGTGCAGCAGCTCTTGCAGTAGCTCTTAAAACAAAAAACAAAAAAACAAAGGCAATGGCACTTCCGGCTTCGCTTTCAGCTTTTATGGGAATTACGGAGCCTGCAATTTTCGGTGTAAATATCAGATTTGGACGCCCATTTATAGCAGGAATGATCGGAGGCGCATGTGGAGCTGCGATAGCATCTATAATGAATGTTTATGCAACAGCAAATGGCGTAACGGGTCTGTTTGGTTTCCTTATAACAGTTGATTCATTTGTTGGATATCTTCTTACATTTGTAATTGCTTTTGCAGTTGCATTTATTGCATCCTGGATAATGGGTATAAAGGAGACAGTTGTCGAATCTGTAGAAGAAAATGAAGAGACAAATGGAAATTTAATAGAAGATAATACTTCGCTTGAGAATACTTCAATTAATGATGAGAATACCATTGCAGCACCTATTAACGGAAAAGCAATTCCGCTTGAAGAGGTTCCTGATGATACATTTGCACAGGGAGTACTCGGACTTGGAGCAGCCATAGAGCCAAATGAAGGAAAGGTTGTTGCACCGGCAGACGGAACAGTTGAGACAATTTTTGATACTAAGCATGCAATAGGGCTTTCGCTTGATAACGGAGCCGAGATACTTATTCATATAGGAATAAATACAGTAGAGCTTGGAGGAGAGGGCTATAAAGCATTCGTCGCTGAAGGTGACAGAGTGAAAAAGGGTCAGACACTTATAACATTTGATATGGATTTTATAAAATCTAAAGGTTATAAGCTGGTAACGCCTGTGATAGTTACAAATTCAGACGATTATTCCGGAATCGAATTGAAATCAAATGGAAATATAAACACCGATGATACTTTGCTTGAACTTACAAAGGAGTGAGCATAATGTTTATTGACGGAAAATGGAGGCAGGCACTTCATCTTGAACCACCTAGAGGATGGCTTAACGATCCCAATGGATTATGCTTTTTTGGCGGATTTTATCATGTGTATTTTCAATATGCACCGGATAGTGCACAGGGCAATGGCAAGAAATGCTGGGGACATTATAGAAGCAGGAATTTTGTAGAATGGGAATTTACCGGGACAGTAATGTTTCCTGATATTCCGGAGGATAAGGATGGTGTCTATTCAGGGTCTGCTGTAGTTTGTGATGATACACTTCATATTTTTTACACGGGAAATGTTAAGCATTCCGGAAATCATGATTATATTACAAGCGGAAGGGAAGCAAATGTAATCCATGTTTATACTAAAGATGGTATAAATATGAGCAGTAAAAGCATTGTATTGAAAAATGAAGATTATCCGGCATTTTGTTCGTGTCATGTAAGAGATCCGAAGGTATGGCTTGAGAATGGCAAGTGGAATATGGTGCTCGGTGCAAGGACACTGGATGATAAAGGATGCGTATTATTTTACCAATCACTTGACCTTGAAAATTGGAAATATATAAAGAGTGATTCAACAGATGATTTTGGCTATATGTGGGAATGTCCTGATTGCTTTGAAATAAACGGCCACAGATATCTCAGTGTCTCACCTCAAGGTCTTGAACATACAGACACAGAGAATCAAAATGTTTATTCCTCAGGATATTTTACATATGATGAGAAATTAAAGGGATTTGCTGAGTGGGATAAGGGCTTTGACTTTTATGCTCCGCAGACCTTTATGGCACCGGACGGAAGAAGAATACTGATCGGATGGATGGGAATAGGAGATATCCCTTATTATAACAAAACAGTTACACTTGGATACCAGCATTGTCTAACGATCCCAAGAGAAATTGTCAGGAAAAATGATGGGATATTGCTGCAAAATCCTATAAATGAAATATGTACATTAAGAAATAAACCGATTTTTGTCGCAGAAGATACACCGATTTATGCAGAGCTTCCGTTCGATATGGTTTCTACTGTAGATAATGAATTTATAATTACTATCGACAATGCGATAGAACTTAGCTGGGACAAAGAACTGTTTACGCTGAAATTTACAGATAAAGATGCAGCCTGTGGGAGAGATATCAGAAAAGCAAAGCTTGATGAATGTTCAAGCATCAGAATTATAGCTGATAAAAGCTCGCTGGAAATCTATCTTAACGGCGGTAAAACGGTATTTAGCACAAGAATGTATCTAAATAATGAAAAGGCAGAGATCAATACAAAAGGGATTGCACCTATTATTTATCCATTAAATGGTATGGAGGTAAAATATCTTGGAGAATAAAAGACTTATTGCCATTGGTGAGGCACTTATTGATTTTATTCCAAACAAAACAGGCTGTGACTTTGATGAGGTAACAGGATTTGCACCTAAGGTAGGAGGTGCACCGGCAAATGTATGCGGGGCTTTTTCAAGGC
>CAVLAA010000112.1:4033-5035 GCA_963660835.1 bacterium | reverse complement strand
ATTTGAAAGATGTTTCACGTGAAACATCTTTCAAATATGTGTTGGAAAATTACTCGATGTTTCACGTGAAACATTCAACCTGATAAAGGGAGTTCTTTGATTTAATTGCGAAAAGCAATAAACAGTATGCGGAGATTTGTTTATAAAGAAGGATATTATACTCCTCCTTATATGATCAGAAGCAGTTATTTATTTATGAACAAGCAGCGAATGAAAATTGAAAAGAATTTGTTTGAGTGGAAATAGACTACGCTGTGTTTGTGGAATTTTATGATTGTCAATACAATTCGTACTTGTTCAATAGATATGTTTACTTAGTGTGCTGTTGGGAGTTTTGAAAAATGTTTCACGTGAAACATTTTTGATATGGAGAATAAAATTGGGAAAAATAATAGCTATAAGCAATCAAAAGGGTGGTGTAGGTAAGTCAACTACAGCTATAAATTTAACCTCTTGTTTATCAGAAAATGATAAAAAAGTTCTTCTTGTGGATATTGACCCTCAGGGAAATACAACCAGTGGGTTTGGAATTGATAAAAATGAGATAGAAAATTCAATATATGATCTGCTTATTGGACAATGTACAGCAGAAGAAGCAATATTATCAATGGAATATCCGAAGATAGATATCATAACGTCGAATATCAATCTGTCAGGTGCGGAGATAGAGCTTCTTGAAGTTGAAAATAAAGAACAGATATTGAAAAATATATTAGATAAAATAAAGGATAATTATGATTATATATATATAGATTGTCCTCCTGCATTAAGCGTGTTAACAATAAATGCATTAACAGCAGCAGATGCAGTATTAATACCTCTTCAATGTGAATATTATGCCCTTGAGGGAATAGCGCTGCTTACGAATACTATTTCTCTTGTGAAGGAGGGACTTAATCCTGAATTAGAAATAGACGGTGTTTTATTTACTATGTTTGATTCTAGGACAAAGCTGGCAAATGAAGTGGTCGAAAATGTAAAAGAAAATTTAAATGCATATAT
>CAVLAA010000112.1:0-4023 GCA_963660835.1 bacterium | reverse complement strand
AACGTTCGCTTGGCAGAAGCTCCAAGCTATGGTCTTCCTATAAATGTCTATGATCCGCGTTCATCGGGTGCTGAAAGCTACAAGCAGCTTGCAGAGGAAGTTATTAAAAGGGAGGAAGGTTAATGTCAGTAAAAAAAGGCGGGTTGAATATGGGAAAAGGCCTGCAGAATCTCATTCCAACAGGAAGGGATGAATCATCAACAGTAAAGAACAACGAATTCATAAAAGAAAAGCCTGCAGAAATAAAGGCAAAATCAAATGCAGCAACGGCTTTTGAAGAGCCTAATGAAAACGAAATTATTGAAGTGAAGATTTCATTGGTTATCCCTAATGCGGATCAGCCAAGAAAGGAATTTGATAAAGCTGCATTAGCTGAATTGGCAGAATCAATAGCGATTTTTGGAATTTTACAGCCGCTTATAGTACAAAAAAAAGGAAAATATTACGAAATAATAGCAGGAGAAAGACGATGGAGAGCCGCAAAGCTTGCAGGCTTGAAAAAGGTTCCGGTAATTGTCCGCGAATATACAAATCAGGAAGTGATGGAAATATCACTTATAGAGAATATTCAACGCGAAGACTTGAATCCGATAGAAGAAGCAGCAGCTTTTCAGCGATTGATCGAGGAATTTAATCTTAAACAAGCTGATATTGCAAAGCGTGTATCTAAAAGCAGAGCAGCAATAACCAATTCTTTAAGACTTTTGAAGTTGGATGAGCGTGTTCAGAAGATGCTGGTTGACGGAATTATCTCTGTCGGTCACGCGAGAGCACTTCTTGGACTTGAAGATTGTGATATGCAATATGAAGCAGCGGCGAAAATTGCAACTGATTCATTAAGTGTTCGTGAAACGGAACGTCTTATACAGAAGATGAAAAAGCCTGTAGCAGAGGAAAAAGAAGAGGACACATCTCAGCTTGATACAGTATTTAATGAAATAGAAGAACAATTAAAATCTATAATAGGATCAAAGGTTGCGATAAAAAGAAAATCTGCTGATAAAGGTACGATTGAAATATCATATTTTTCAACGGAGGATCTTGAACGTATACTTGATTTGATAAGAAAAGGCAGGGAGGAGATAAAATAATGGATGCAAACACCTCCTATATAAACGGAATGACGGGAGTTGTTATGTTTTTGCTTCTTCTTATACTTATAATCATTCTTGCTGTAATCACTGTTAGTATGTCTGTAAGGCTTAGCAGGCTTACAAAGAAGTATCAGATGTTTATGAGAGGAAGAAACGGAGAGTCGATGGAGTCGGTTTTTTCTGATAAGCTGAGAAACATAGCAAGGATAGATAACCGAGGAGAAAATAATAAGGAAGATATAGAAACAATAAAAAAGCACATAAGTACATCATTGACTCATTATGGTATAGTAAAATATGATGCATTTAATGATGTAGGCGGCAAAATGAGTTTTGCGCTAGCTATGATAGATGACAATAATACAGGGTTTATTTTAAACACTATACATAGCAGAGACAATTGCTTTCAATATATTAAGGAGATTGTAAACGGAGAATCCTATATATTGTTAAGTGAGGAAGAAATGAAGGCCTTAAATATAGCTGTTGCAAATAAAGAAGAAGAACAGCTATCTTGAGATAAGAAGATATGAAGGAATAATCTTCAAAGTTGTAATTATGACGCAAAGCGTGTCAGGAAAGAGGAAAAATGTTAGATATTAAATTTGTAAGAGAAAATCCGGATGTTGTTAAGCAGAATATTAAAAATAAATTTCAGGATGCTAAGCTGCCGCTTGTAGATGATGTAATTGCTCTTGATAAGGAAAACAGAGAGATAAAGGGTGAGGTTGAAAGTTTAAGAGCCCAGAAAAATAAGATTTCCAAGGAAATAGGAAAGCTTATGGCTCAGGGAAAGAAGGAAGAAGCAGAGGATGTAAAGAAGCAGATAGCAGCCGATGGACAGAAAATAGAAGAGCTTTCAAAGCGCGAAAAAGAAGTAGAGGAAGAACTTAAAAAGAAAATGATGGTAATTCCTCAGATAATAGATCCTTCGGTTCCGATAGGAAAGGACGACAGTGAGAATGTAGAAATACAGAAATATGGAGAGCCTGTTGTTCCTGATTTTGATATCCCATATCATACAGAGATCATGGAAAGCTTCAATGGAATTGATTTGGATGCAGCGCATAGAGTTGCCGGAAATGGATTTTATTACCTAATGGGAGATATCGCAAGGCTTCATTCTGCTGTGATCGCATATGCCAGAGATTTTATGATAGATAGAGGCTTTACATATTGTGTACCGCCTTTCATGATCAGAAGCAATGTCGTAACAGGTGTTATGAGCTTTGCTGAAATGGAAGCAATGATGTATAAGATAGAGGGTGAGGATCTTTATCTTATAGGTACAAGCGAACATTCGATGATCGGCAAATTCATTGATCAGATACTTGATGAGCAGGAACTTCCTCTTACTCTTACAAGCTACTCACCATGTTTCAGAAAAGAAAAAGGTGCTCATGGACTTGAAGAAAGAGGTGTATACAGAATCCATCAGTTCGAAAAGCAGGAAATGATCGTAGTATGTAAACCGGAGGAAAGCAAGGAGTGGTATGATAAGCTGTGGCAAAATACTGTAGATCTTTTCAGAAGCATGGATATTCCTGTAAGAACACTCGAGTGCTGCTCAGGGGATCTTGCTGATTTGAAGTGCAAATCATGCGATGTTGAAGCATGGTCTCCGAGACAGAAGAAATATTTTGAAGTAGGAAGCTGTTCAAATCTTGGAGATGCACAGGCGAGAAGGTTAAAGATAAGAATAAATGGCAAGGATGGAAAATATCTGGCTCATACGCTTAACAATACAGTTGTTGCTCCGCCTCGTATGCTTATTGCGTTCCTTGAAAATAACCTTCAGGCAGACGGAACCGTCAAAATTCCGAAGGTTCTGCAGCCATATATGGGTGGAAAAGAAGCTTTGGTCCCGAACAAAAAGAAATGATGTCAGGGTATAAAATCAAACCCTCTTTTGACCCGAACTATAAAATAAATGAGATTATATAATGAGGAGATTTAATGCATAAATATCTCAGAGCAATAGGGTTTTCTTCGATAAATAAATCTGCACAATTAGATGCTTTGATCAAGACCATAACAAATACATACGATACAAAAAGCATTGTTGAGATGAGAGACGGAAGACGATTTGCCGAGATTACACGGGATTTTGCTCCGGATCTGGGATTATGCCTGTGTGGCGAATTCGATGATAATGATGAATTTCAACCGGAGCACTACTTTCCTTATTTGAAGGGATCGCAGATAAGTTCATCCGAAAATGTCATAATAGAAAGAAATCCGGATAAGGAATCATATATAGGTGCATGTGATGACATGCGTCTTGAAATGTCTCTTATTTTTCATTTGATCAATATTGCCGATTATCTGAGACTTGGGAAAAATGAACAAGAGGAACAAGGCATTTCTTCGGTGGCGTTATCGGCTCTTTCAAATGAGGGAAAGATACTTCTTCCTGTATTTAAGAATGAAGAGTATGCGAAGGATCGTCAAAAAAAGGCGAAAAAAAGAAGTGCAATGATAATGGCGGCAAGAAATGGCGATGAAAATGCAATGGAAAATCTTACCGTTGAGGATATGGATATATATAATGAAATTTCAAAGCGTGCATTAAATGAGGATATATATTCTATAATAGATAACTGTTTTATGCCATTTGGTTTTGGAACGGACATCTACAGTATCATTGCTGATATAACAGATTATGATAGGGTAAGAAATGAAATTACCGGTGAATATATATATAAGCTCAGTCTTATGTGTAATCAGGTAGATATTGATGTATGTATAAATGAGTCCGATCTTACGGGAACTCCTGAAATAGGAAGAAGATTTAAAGGAATTGTATGGCTTCAGGGGAATGTTTCATTTTAAGAGATTGACAGTTTATAAAAAAATTGATATTCTTAATCTATATGTCGATAGACATATGTGTCGTCATAGCTCAGCTGGATAGAGCACTCGCCTCCTA
>CAVLAA010000111.1:0-5103 GCA_963660835.1 bacterium | reverse complement strand
CGCTCCCATAATCTTCAATACATTGGTCTACGATAATACCTTTAGCATTACAAAATTGCCGTAGAAATGTGACTTGGTTTTGTAAATCATCTTTTTGATTTCTTGTAGAGACTCTGGCATAAATGACAACTTGACGCATATCATCTTCTGTATCTATGCCTTTGAATTGAAGATATTGGTCGTAAGTGTAATAACGCCTATCAGTTGGAGTACGATTTGCTTTTAGAGTTCCTTCTCTATCCCAACGCTGTAACGTTTTGACAGAAACGCCTATCAATTCAGCAAAATCTTTTGGCTTGTAATTGGTGATATTTGATGTATTCATAGTATACCTCCGTGAGTATATTTAAACACATATTATCACATTTGCTAATTTATTCAGTTACTTAAAATTGTCTCCTATCCTGCAATATCCTTAAACTGAACCGGTATGACCTTTTGTATATCAAGCGGTGACACTTCAACCGAATATCCGATCTTGCCTCCGCTGAAAAATACTGTTTCAAAGTCAAGCGCACTGCTGTCGAAGGTTGTTTTAAAGAACTTCTTCATACCGATCGGAGAGCATCCTCCGTGGATATATCCGGTAAGCGGAAGCAGTTCTTTTGCTTTGATCATCTCTATGTTTTTTTCGCCTACAGCAGATGCTGCCTTCTTAAGATCCAGTTCCTTGTATACAGGTACAACAAATACATAATGCTGTCCGCTTTTGCCTACAGTTACAAGTGTCTTGAAGGCCTGTGCCGGATCCTTTCCGAGTGCCTCTGCCACGTCCATTCCGCTTATCGCATCTGTATCTGCATACGAATAATGCTTATATTCTATTTTTTTCTGGTCAAGCACACGCATTACATTTGTTTTCTCTGCTAAAATATGTTCCGTCTTTTTTTTCATAATAAATATGCCTGTTCTGTATTATAATTTACCACGATCAATAATAGTGGATATTTGATTAATCATACCTCATATCGTGTTAAAATGCGATAAGTTTTTATTAATTATACGAGTCTATTTTGCCGTTGGTATAATGCCCAACGCTGTGGTATGATACTAAGGTTCAATCAGGTATCAGCTGATGCTATAAGTTATAAACAGAGGTGGGAAATTTGCTGAATTCAAAAATAAATAAGAGTGAGCTGCTCTTTTCAAATCATGATCTCCTGGTACTTCTCGTACCTCTTATGATAGAACAGGTTTTAAATTCCCTTATGGGAACCATTGACAGCGTTATGGTCAGCAATGTCGGAAGTGCCGCAATCTCTGCCGTATCGCTTGTAGACTCGATAAATGTACTCGTGATCCAGGTTTTCACGGCACTTACCGCAGGCGGCGCGATCGTCTGTTCACAGTATCTCGGGATGAAAAATCCAAAAGCCGCCAATAAGGCTGCAAGACAGATCGTTTTGACGATGCTTGTCATTTCCGTGGCACTTATGATCTTTTGTGTATCTCTAAGAGCTCCGCTGCTTTCGCTTATCTTCGGAGATGTCGAAGCAGATGTCATGGAAAATGCACTCATCTATTTTCTGATAACTGCCATATCTTATCCGTTTATAGGTCTCTTTTATGCATATGCGGCATTTTTCAGAGCAGAAGGGAACTCAAAGCTTCCAATGACTATTTCCGCTATGTGCAACCTTGCAAACCTTGCAGGAAATACTATTTTGATATTCGGACTTGGCATGGGCGTTGCAGGCGCTGCAATATCCACACTTATTTCGCGAATACTGATGGCAATAATCATAACCTGCCGCCAGAGAGTTCCGAAGCAGCAGATAGTTGTAAGGGATTACCTCAAGATACGTCCCGATATAAAGCTTATAATGGTCGTTCTCTCTATCGGCGTACCCTCAGGCATTGAAAACGGCATGTTCCAATTCGGAAAGCTGGCTATCCAGTCAACGGTATCTACGCTTGGCACGGCAGCTATCGCAGCTCAGGCTATGACAGCTATACTCGAGAACCTTGCCAGCATAGCAACCGTCGGCATAGGCATAGGCCTCATGACCATTGTCGGCAGATGCATGGGTGCCGGCCTTAAGGAACAGGCTGTATACTATATAAAGAGACTGACTGTCATCTCAGAAATAGTCATGATAGGCAGCTGTCTTTTGATACTTGCACTTACAATTCCGGTTACCATGATAGCCGGCATGGAAAAGGAAAGCGCTGATATGTGCTTTTACATGATGACATATATAGTTATAGTAAAGCCGATTGTCTGGGTTCTCGCATTTATCCCTGCATACGGACTGCGTGCTGCAGGTGATGTAAGATTTTCCATGATCCTGTCAACGTGTTCGATGTGGATCTTCCGTGTAAGCCTTGCCATCTATCTTTGCCGTGCACACGGCTTTGGCCCTATTGCCGTATGGATCGGCATGTTTGCTGACTGGACCTTCAGGGCAATCCTATTTTCAATAAGGTTTCACAGCCGCAAATGGCTTGAACACAAGGTTGTATGATATGATATCAAATATAAACGCACAACAATCTTTAATAAGGAGTAATCTATGATCTGTCCGAATTGTGGAGGCGAATTTGCCGACTGGGCTCTCAAATGCCCCTACTGTGGAGGTGTAAATGACAAAGCCTCCGAAGCCGAGTATATGAAGCATATGGAAGAGCTGAGAACAAAGCTCGATAACCTCGATGAGGAATCAGAAGCCGACTACAGCAAAGCAATGAACAAGACCGTCAAAAGGCTTCTCATTGTCATCGGCATCCTTTTGGCAGCAGCTGCCGTTATCATCATTGCGGTCTTTATTGTAAAAAAGAACACATTGCAAAATGATGAAGACTTTTATGCCGCCGAAAAGGCCTGGCAAAAAGAAGAATACAAGAAGCTCGATGCCATGTATGAAGAAGGTGACTATGACGGAATAATCGATGAATATTATGCAGCTCTCGATGAAACCTATTCGATAAGCAGCTGGAGTCATTACTGCTATGTTACCGAATTTTATTATAATTATTCAAGGGTACTTGCTGCAAAGAAGCAGTTTGATGCTGGTGATGGCGATTATTATACTCTCGGAATGGGTATTTATTCTGCTTTTTACCTTTGCAAATATATATCAGATGATTATTTAAGCCAGCTTGAGGACAACTATACATCAAACGGCACCTACGGTATTTCTCCTGATGAGCTCACTCTTATACGTGACTATCAAACGGATTCACTTGATTTTCTTGAAAATACTCTCGGCTGGTCTGAAGATGAGATTGACAGCTTTTACAGCGAATGTTCGCCTGACGGCTATTTATCAATGGAACCCTTCTTTACCAAGTCAAATGAACTGGCCGAAAGCTACGGCTGGCTAACTGAATAATTTTTATGTGAGGTTTTTTATGAAATGTAAACAATGCGGCTCACCGGTTACACTCGAGGATGAATTTTGTCCTTACTGTGGAGCACTAAATACAGCTGCCCGAAAGCACATCGAGGATATGAAGCGCTTCAATTCCGACTACTCAAATACCAAATCAGAGGTACTTGGAAATGTTGCAAAGCAAAGCAAAAGGCATACAAGAATCATAATCCTTATTACTCTTATCGGACTGAATATAGTATTTCTTGCCTTAAGATCGCAATCCTATGAAATACGCTATCATATAAATCAGCTTAGAAATAAAGCCAACGCCTCAACTTACGAAGCGAAAATGTCCAAGCTTGAATCAGACGGCAGATATCTTGAAATGTATTACTTTTACAACAGGCAGGATCTCTATGACACTTCTGACGAGCTAAGCAGTTATACTACTGTCACGGATATGGCATGGCAGTATAATAAGTTCAAGGATAGTATTTATTATATAGAAAACAATGACAGCGTAAATTATATCTCAAAAGGTCAGGCACTTGAGGATGCCGCCTCTGCGGTTTATGAATTTTATTCAAGCTATGCATATCGTGACAACGACTATTTTGCGGATCGTTTTTCCGAAAGCCATCTAAACGCAATGGAGGATATGAAATCTCAGATTGAAACGCTCCTTTCCTCCTACTGCTCCTTCACATCTGATGATATAGCAAGGCTTTCCGATATGGATAAGCAGGAACTGCTTTTACTGATAGAAAAGAGGATGGGAATTTATGAATAAAAATAATACTACCAATGCAAACCCCGCAGCAGTTAGGCCTTCTAAGCTGTTCCGACTGATAGTTATCATACTTGTAGGTGTTTTGGCCATCAATGTACTCTTATTTGCAATAAAGATAAGCCGTTCCTCATATATAAATGAGGCTACGGAATATTCCACTCTAAAATATTATCTTGATGAAAAGGATTATCCAAACCTTGTCATGCTTGTTTCCACAAACGAAGCAATGGAACTTAAAAGTGTTAATGATACAAGTTCCTTTGTCTATTTTTCAAACTTTTATCAGGCAGCCTTCCTATATAAAGCATACAAGGATGCAGGTGAAAATGAAAAAGCCGCAAATGCTCTGTCTGAAGCTAAGGAAAATATGGAGCTTATCACAGGTGATGATTTCACGGATGCGGTAGAAAATGTAAAGGAAATGTATGGGGTGGAGTGACTGAGAAATCCCACCATAATGCTTAAATAACATTCACGAAAAATGTAACCATAACAAAGCATAACATTGTTGCAGACAGTAACAAAACTTTCTTGTTACATTGATATTTTTCACAAACCGCGCTATACTGACCTAAAAGTTCGGACGTTTCCGTCCTAAGTTCGAGGTGAAATGTATGGTTAATAGAGATTCCTATATGAACCGGCTGATCCGCAGTATGTGGAACGGTGAGATAAAAGTCATCACAGGCATACGCAGATGCGGCAAGTCCGTGCTGCTTTTTGACCTGTTTTTCGAGTATCTTCTTGCACAGAATGTTTCGGAAGATCATATCCTGAAAATTGAACTGGATCAGCGACGGTACTATAAATTCAGAAATCCCATTACTCTTTGCGAATATGTAGAAAACATTGTCCAGAACCGAAAACCTGAAAATTTCTATCTGTTCATTGATGAAGTACAACTCACAACAAAAGTGGTGGATAAAGAAAACGGCGGTATCGAGGTTACCATTTACGATATGCTGAACGAACTCAAGGCATACAAAAACCTTGATGTTT
>CAVLAA010000110.1:0-5390 GCA_963660835.1 bacterium | reverse complement strand
CTCATATGCTCCATGAGAATCGGAAATAACTAATATCTTCATAGTTCTTTATGATACATCATGGATAAATCACTTGCAATGATGTCTGATCTGAAAGTTTCTTTGACCTATTAAAGTATAAAGTGTACAATATCTTTCAAAATACGAACAATACATCAAGGGATACCACGGTCAAAATCTTCGTTAAAGGCCGAGGCTCTCCAGTGCATGAACAAGGAAAGGATCATAGTCAAATGGCAGTATTTACAGTTACCAAAACATACAAAACAAAGAAAAATATGGGAATGATAGATGTAACAAGAGATTTCCAGTCCGCAGTTGAAAAAGCCTGCAATGAAAAAAATATATCAAGCGGTATAATAACCGGTTTTACAACCGGCGGCGTTGCAGCTCTTACAACTCTCGAATTTGAACCCGGTCTTGTGCATACAGATTTGCGTGAAGCCATGCAGGGTATCGCACCATATAGGGATGAAAATGGAAATGTTAAATATTATCACCACCATGACACATGGCATGATGATAATGGATCATCACATATCCATTCTTTGATACTTTCTCCATTTATCACAATTCCTTTTGTAAACGGGCAAATAACAATTGGTCCATGGCAAAACCTTACTCTTGTTGAATGTGATACAAGAGATCGTGTACGCGATATTGTATTCCAGGTTATGGGAGAATAATAGATAATAGTTACGATAATTTTATATAAATGCACGATTGAATAATAACTAAACAGTTATATAATACATAAAGTACGGAAATTGAATAAATTTCATTTTATCTTAAAGTAAAGGACTTATTTTTCTATGAAGTATCTAAAACAATTTCTTATTATCTTGGCCATATCGCTTATAGGCGAATTGCTTAAGGCAATTCTTCCGCTGCCTATCCCGGCAAGTATCTATGGCATGGTTATATTATTCATCTCACTTCTGACAGGTCTCATCAAGCTGAGTGCTGTCAGGGATGCCGGAATGTTCCTGATCGAAATCATGCCGGTAATGTTTATTCCTGCAGGTGTTGCTCTTATGTCATCCTGGAATCTTCTTTCTCCTATGCTTGTACCGGTAGCAATAATAATAGTTGTCGTATTGATCGCTGTAATGGTTGCAGCAGGCAGAATTTCCCAGAGAATAATAAGAGCTGATAAAGCTGCATCAGCTTCAGATGATGCAAAAAAACAAAGTAAGGAGGCCGACAAATGAGTGAATTTTTTCAAACCAGTGCATTTGCAGGTGTTACCCTTAGTCTTATTGCTTATTTTATAGGCACATATTTAAAGAAGAAATTCAAGCTTGGTTTTTTCAATCCCTTGCTTGTTTCAATAATAATCACGATAGTTGTTCTTGTTTGCGCACATGTTGATTATGATGTATATAATGAAGGTGCAAAATATTTAAGCTGGTTTCTGACTCCTGCTACTGTTTGTCTGGCAATACCACTATATGAGCAGTGGGAATTATTAAAGAAGAATTTTAAGGCTGTATTTATAGGAATATTTTCAGGTGCAGTAACAAGCCTTACAACTGTATTGATCCTATCCAAACTAATGGGTCTTACACATGAGCAATATGTTACAATGCTTCCCAAATCTATTACAACAGCTATAGGAATGGGTGTTTCAGAGGAGCTTGGCGGATATGTTACTATTACCGTAGCTGTAATCGTTGTTACAGGTGTATTAGGAAATATTCTTGCCGAATTTGTCTGCAAAGTATTTAAAATAGAAGAGCCGATTTCTAAAGGTGTTGCCATAGGATCTTCATCCCATGCAATAGGTACAGCAAGAGCTATGGAAATGGGCGAGATCGAAGGTGCAATGAGTTCATTATCAATTGCGATTTCAGGTATAATAACTGTTGTACTTGCTTCAATTTACGCAAGCTTCTTATAAATATTTTACAAAAAGGACTGTTACATTATTTACACGATAATGCATCAGTCCTTTATTTTTATAATCTTTGTTTCTGTTAAACAGAGGTTATCTGTTTACAGTATTTTTCTATGTACTCTTTGGACATTTTTAGTCCCTTTTCAACAAAATCCTCCGCAAACTGCTTGCGTATTATCCATGCATATCTTCTTTCCGGAATTAATATTTTTTCCTTTTCAAATTTCAAAATATTCTGAATGCTATCAGGAAAGCCTGTGTAAAATCTCTCCATACTTTCTATTATATTAAGAGCAAGATCAAATGCTGATCCTGATACTCCACCCGGCAAAACAATATTTACAGTCTTTAAATCATAGTGTGCTGCATTTTTGAAATTTTGAGCTGCCTGTATCTGATCGCATATTTCCATATGCGGCGGCTCAAATGATGCCAGCCAGACAAGCATAAGCCTGATAAATTCCACATCTCTTTCATCGATCCCGGAAATTATAAATGGATTTAAATCCACGTTCCTTATTTCTATATGATCTGCTCCCTCTGCCTGCAATCTTTCCAGGTTATATCTTCCTGCCGGCTTAAGCCTTATCGGATAATACAGTTCAGATGGCGAGATCAAATATCCCTTATCGACATAATCAGCTATGCTTTTTGCATAGGCTCTGATATTGTCATAATCAAATGTCGGAGTGAAATAATTCCAATATCCTAATTCACTGCATCTTAAGCTTGCCATGCCTGTAAACACAGTGCCGCCTGTCACCTTCTTTTCCAAATAGCTTGAATCCACCAAAGGACTCGCCGCTGTAAGAATCGTAACTATCCATGCATATATAGCTGCATTCTTCGCAAGCTTTATATACAGATCATTCTTATATTCACTATATTTTTTATATCCTGAAAGCTTAAAATCCTCAAGAAGCAGTTCATCCGCAAATGAATAATTGACATGTATCCCGGATAAAGACATCTTGTATTTTCCA
The DNA here is from genome assembly GCA_963660835.1 of bacterium. Classification (GTDB taxonomy): domain Bacteria; phylum Bacillota; class Clostridia; order Lachnospirales; family Lachnospiraceae; genus Alectryocaccobium. Next base: position 2,510 of record CAVLAA010000110.1, on the reverse strand, counting down.
TATCTTTTATCCAGCTTTTCTCTGTATTCCCTTTTATAAGGCTCATTTGGATCCAGCCTGGCTATTGGTATGTCGTCCTCGTTTCTTATATATGGCGGATTTGAGAACAGCCAAAGAAGCTCATATTCTTTCATTTCAGATAACTGCTTTATTATCCTTACAGTATACTCCTCAAGCTTATCAACGGCCTTGATCGCAGAATCATATGCCTCGGTATTGATCTCTGTCTGATTTTCGCAGAAATCGTATACTATATGTTCCTCATCTGTAAAAGGATTTGCTGTATTTGAAAATAAACCATCCGGAGTTATCCTTAATGCTTCTTTTTCAAGTCCAAATTTTCCCCTTAATAAATACTTTCTTATAATTTCATTTTCTGTATGAAGCATACTCTAATACCCTATTTTTTCAGGTTGTTTCCTGTTTTATCTATATAAACTTTTCTATATAACAGATTACTCTGCGTATCCGTTAATGCCTTCAACAAAAAAATCTATTGAAAGGAGCTCTTCGTCCGTCATAGTTTCCCCGGCCTTAACGACTATATTATCTTCATTATCCTTGATCTCACCCTGCCATATATCAAGTGTTCCATCTATAAACCCTTGTTTTGCTGCCTCAACCTTTTCATCTGTACCATCTGCAGCATTGTGGATCTCTCCAAGGCTTACAAGTCCTTCTTTAATTCCCAGCCATTGATTTGTGCCGGTCCATGTTCCATCTATGATCTTCTGAATATCATCTTTGAAAAATGATCTCCAATCAAATGACGGGTTTGAAAGATATGTATTCGGCACTTTATCATACCCTGATGTAGCATATCCAAAATTCCATGCCCCAAGTGAATCTGCTTCAATCGAAGCTCTTAAGCTGTCAAGATATGCTATGATCACATCACATCCACTGTTCACAAGCTCTTTTGAAATATCTGTCTCTGCTTCAGGATCATACCATGAGCCTGTCCATTCGACATTTATCGTTACATCCGGGTTAACAGACTGCGCACCTAACGCAAATGCATCTATCATACGAATACATTCCGGTATTGGATAAGATGCCAAATAGCCTATTTCATTCGATTTAGTCCGCATACCGGCAATAATCCCGCATAGATATTCGCTTTGGAAATTTTTAGGGAAAAATGTTGCAAGATTCTCTGCATTAATGTTTCCTGCATAATGGTTAAAATAAACATCTGGATATTCCTCTGCTATATTTGCTAAATATTCTCCATAACCATAGCTGCAGGCATATATCACATTGCATCCATCATCAATAAGAGATTTAATTGCAGCTTCACACTCCTCTGATTCAGGCACATCATATGCATAGTCTACTTTGTATCCTTCTTCCTCAAGTGACTGAAAACCTTCCTCCAGTGCATAAACAAAGCCTTCCTCCTGATAAGCTGTAACAAGAATCACTCCTATATGGATTTCATCTTTTGTGAGCTTTGCAAGAGAAGACTCTTTTTCTTTTGATATTGAATTAGTTGATAATTCTGAACTGCTATATGTGTCCGTTTTCTCTGATGTACTGTTTTTATCATCTAATAAACCTGACACTGAACCTGTTGATGAACCGCTGCAAGCTGCAAATGTCAACGCAATTACTCCTATCATCGCGATTACTTCAAATCTCTTTTTCATTCTAAACTCCTCGTAAAGATACTGTCTGAAACATAATTTAATTTTTTGATGCGATTTTGTCAATTTCTTTTATTGCACACGAAAACAGGCACCATATAAATGGCACCTGTAATATTTGAATCTTATTTCATGCAGCACAACTTCGGATATGACGCTATTGCGCCTTCCTTCTGTACGCTCAATGCACAGAATTTATTTGAGAACTCCAAGCACTCAACCAATGTACTTTTATCAATTTCATTTAAGTTTTCAAGAGTTATATTTTTTTCCTTAAGCATCCACAGAAAAGATCCAATAAAGCCATCTCCTGCTCCTGTTGTATCAACTGCTTTAACACTTAATGATGGTGAAAACGCCATAAAATTTCTTGTAAATGCATATGCACCCTTGCTTCCGCATGTGAACAAAATAAGCTTTACTCCTTTATCAAAAAGAGCCGGCACTGCACTTTGAATATCATCTTCTCCGGTAATAAATTCCAATTCCTCATCTGAAATCTTTAATATATCGCACATAGGGATAAATTCATTTACTCTGCTCTTAAGCTTATTTAGATCATTCCAGAGCGGAAATCTCAGATTCGGGTCGAAGCTGATAATGGATTTATTTTTTCTTGCATATTCTATTGCTTTGTAATGTGCATCCTTCATTGGAAAATCACCAAGCGATACGCTGCAAAACTGAAGAGCATAAGCCTCTCTAAACCATTTTTCCTTTATTTGATCCGGATTTAAAAGCATATCTGCTGATGGTTTTCTGTAAAATGAGAAGGTTCTGTTTCCATCCTTTTCCAGACTTACAAAAGCAAGAGCAGTATTTGCCATATCAGTTAAGCTTACCGCTGATGTATCTATGCCATAA
>CAVLAA010000109.1:0-5464 GCA_963660835.1 bacterium | reverse complement strand
TATTTGATACAGGACATTTGACATTTTCAGGAGAGGATCCTATCGAGATCCTGAAAAAGCATCATGACAGGATCAAACACGTTCATCTTAAGAATGTAAGAAAGCCTGTTATGGAAGAGTGCTACAAAAAAGAGAGGAGCTTCCTTCATTCTATCCCATACGGAGTATTTACTGTTCCGGGAGATCCTGAAGGCTGCGTAGACTTCCCGGAAGTATTCAGACTTCTTGATGAATACAATTACGAAGGATGGGTAGTCGTTGAGGCAGAGCAGGATCCTGCAGTTGCAAATCCGCTTGAGGTCGCAAAGATAGCACGTAAATATGTTAAGGATCAGATTGGATTCTGATAGAATTATAAAAATGCATTTTGCAGCTTGTTAAAACACGCCGTGAGCAATTCATCTACGTCTATATAGATAGATGAATTGCGATAAACACGGCGCTTTTTTGGATTTTATTGAAAAATAAAGATATGATACAAGCATTTGATATAACGGTGCAAATGATGAGAAAGAGAGTATATATATGGGAGACGAAACGATAAGAATAGATTATAATAAGGTATTCAAAGAGGAGATGGAGCTTGAAAGAGAAGGCAAGATCTCAAAGGCTGAAGGATACAAAATGAAACGAAAAGAGCTTGACAGAATACTTGAAAGCGGAGTTGACTATTGTTCATGTCCGGAAGCCTGTGCACATCATGGGAAATGCTGGGAATGTGTTACAATACACAGAGGACACAGGGATCATATGCCTTATTGCATGTGGGATATGGTAAATGAAAGACTTTATAATCTTCAACTGTTAACTGAAGGGTCGTTAAGCAAGTTTAAGGAGCATGGTGAGCCTTGCGAGAGCTGCGGTCAAAAGGAATGGGAAAAATCTGTTAGATGATATATACAGTAAATGATTATTGCAGAAAATTATTCGGAGAAAAAGCCTACAAGATAAGCTTGGACGCGGGTTTTACATGTCCGAACAGAGACGGAAGGCTTGATAACAGAGGGTGCATATTTTGTTCTGCCGGAGGCTCCGGCGATTTTACACCTGACAGACATCTTCCTTTAGATGTTCAAATTGAAGAAGCAAAGCAAAGAATAAGAAAAAAATATAAGGGTAATAGTTACATAGCTTATTTTCAGGCATATACAAATACATATGCATCCGTAGATAAGCTTAGAGAGCTGTATTTCCCTATTATAGAAAGAAAAGATATATCAGGTCTGTCAATTGCGACAAGACCTGATTGTCTGTCAGCTGAAATAATAGAACTTCTTTGTGAATTAAATAAAATAAAACCAACCTGGATTGAGCTTGGACTGCAGACTTCGAATGACAAAACAGCGAAATACATCAGAAGAGGATATACAACTGATATATATGACAAAGCTGTTTGTGAACTGAAGAAAATAAATATTCACGTTATTACACATGTAATATTGGGACTTCCGGGTGAAAATTTAAGCGATATGCTTTCTACGGTCAAGCATGCTATAGATGCCGGAACAGATGGAATCAAGCTGCAATTGCTGCATGTATTAAAAGGAACAGAGCTTGAAAAGGAATATCTTTGCGGTAAATTTGATGTACTGACGTTTGAAGAGTATCTTTACATATTGGAAAAATGTTTGGAATTAATACCTGATAATGTTGTAATACACAGATTGACAGGTGATGGACCCAAAAAGCTTTTGGCGGCTCCATTATGGAGTGCAGATAAGAAAAGAGTAATGAATGCTGTACGAAAAATAACCGAAAATAGATAAAAAGCTTCGCATTAATAAGAAATGATAGATTTATTATTACTTGCGAAAAGCTACCGGCTGAATTATACTTGAAATCACGATTGCATAAAAAAACCGTGCGCCTTACGTCGAAATATTGCCATGAACGTTACTTTTACAGTTAACTCGGCTCAGGCGACCTTACGTCACACAGAAATGTTCACTTAGTGCTGCTGCATTCCTGCCCTGACACGGTTCATGAGTTCCTGTTGCGTAAGACCCAAACGTCAACGCCACTTATAAAAGGCTGCTTCACAACGCATATCCCTCTGCTCGGCATCACCCCTGCTATAGCGGATTGCAGGTATAGGGCACCGCTGGCTCCCCGGCTGCACGGATTGTAAAAGTATACATTGGATTAGAATATTTGTCAATGATTGGATAAGGAGAAAGCTTGAGTTATACAGCTTTATATAGAAAATTCAGGCCATCTGAGTTCGAAGAGGTCAGAGGCCAGGAGCATATAGTTACAACATTAAAAAATCAGATTCGTTCCGGACGGATCGGACATGCATATCTTTTTTGCGGGACAAGAGGCACAGGAAAGACAACTATCGCTAAAATTCTTGCAAAGGCAGTAAACTGTGAAAATCCGATAGACGGAAGTCCGTGTGAAAAGTGTACTTCATGCCTTGCTATACAGAAAGGCATATCAACAAATGTCATTGAAATAGATGCCGCATCCAATAATAGTGTTGATAATGTCAGAGAGATAAGAGAAGAGGTAGCATACAGACCTGCACAGGGAAAATATAAGGTCTATATAATAGACGAGGTTCATATGCTTTCAACAGGCGCATTCAATGCACTGCTTAAAACATTGGAAGAACCGCCGGAATATGTTATATTTATTCTTGCAACTACAGAAGCGGCTAAGATACCTGTTACAATTCTTTCCAGATGCCAGAAATATGATTTCAGGCGAATGAATATCGATACGATATCGGGACGTATAAAAGAGCTTCTCGACAGAGAGAATATTGAGGCTGAGGAAAAGGGTATCAGATATCTTGCAAGAATGGCTGACGGTTCTATGCGTGATGCATTAAGCCTGCTGGATCAGTGTATCTCATGCTATATGGGTGAAAAGCTGACATATGATAAGATACTCAGTGTGCTGGGAACAGCAGATTTTGATAAATTTTCGGACATGCTTGGATTTGTTGCAAGCGGGGATGTCGGAGGCTGCATAAGATGTCTCGATGAGTTTGTCAGAGACGGAAAAGAAATGACGCATTTTGCTTCGGATTTCACATGGTATCTCAGAAATCTTTTGCTTATAAAGAATGCAGAGGAACTCGAGGATATTCTTGATATGTCAACAGAAAATATCGAGCGTCTGAAAGAAGTAGGCAAAAATATAGATGATGCTGTTCTAATGAGATATATAAGGATATTTTCTGAGCTCACATCCAAGCTTCGAAATATAACACAAAAGCGGGTAAATGTAGAACTTGCATTAATAAAAATGTGCAGACCGCAGATGGAAGTTGATTCGGAATCGGTTTTGCATAGGCTAAGGCAGATTGAAGAAAAGCTGGAAAGCGGCAGTTTTAATTTCGCAGAACAAAAAAGGTCTAAAGAAAATAATATTAAGGAAGAATTGCCTGAAATAAAAGAACCGAAAACAGTTGAAAAGGCGGCACCTGAAGATCTTATTAAAATATGCGGCATCTGGAATAGGATAGTAAGCGAGATACCGAATAATCTTTTGAAATATTACTTGCCTGATGAATTGAGATATGATTCAAAAACCGGTGAAAATAAGCTTTATATTCCTATAAGAGATCCGCAGGCAAAATATTATTTTAACGAGCATCTGGAAGAAGCAAGAGAAGAAACAATAAAAGCCATAGAAGAAATATATGGAAAAAGCGTTGATATTGTGATAAAAATAGATGATTCAGGTTATGATGACCTGGCAAAAATACCTATAACTGAAAAATTAAAAGAAGTAATCAATATGCCTGTAGATATAGAATAGGCATGACAGGAGGACAAAATGGCAAAAAGAGGCGGATTCCCTGGCGGAATGGGAAATATGAACAATCTAATGAAGCAGGCACAGAGAATGCAGCGTCAGATGGAAGAACAGCAAAAAGCACTTGAGGAGAAGGAGTTTACTGCAGCTGCCGGCGGCGGAGCAGTAGAAGTTACTGTTACCGGAAAAAGAGAGATAACAAAGGTGCATCTTGATGAAGAAGTAGTTGATCCTGATGATATCGAAATGCTCGAGGATCTGATAATGGCTGCCGCAAATGAAGCATTAAGGAAGGTTGATGAAGCAAGTGCGGCAACAATGTCTAAGCTTACTGGCGGCATTGGGGGACTTGGATTTTAATGGAATATTACAGCGGTCCAATTAATGAGCTTATAGAGGAGCTTGGAAGACTTCCGGGAATCGGTCCGAAAACAGCTCAGAGGCTTGCGTTTCACATAATAAATATATCCGATGAGAGAGCTAAGGCGCTTTCTGCGGCTATTTTAAATGCAAAAAACAATATCCATGAGTGCAAGGTCTGCCATACGCTTACAGATAAAGAAATATGTCCTATCTGCAGCGATGGAACCAGGAATCATAAGCTCATTATGGTTGTCGAAAATTCAAGAGATCTTGCAGCATATGAAAAAACGGGCAAATATGAGGGTGTTTATCATGTACTGCATGGCGCTATTTCACCAATGCTTGGAATAGGCCCCGAGGATATACGGTTGAAGGAATTGATAAAGAGACTGGAAAAGCCTGTTGATGAGGTTATTATTGCAACAAATTCAAGTCTTGAAGGCGAAACAACGGCAATGTATATAAGCAAGCTTATAAAGCCTACAGGTATAAAGGTATCAAGAATTGCAAGTGGTGTTCCTGTGGGTGGCGATATTGAATATATAGACGAAGTGACCCTTCTTAGAGCTCTTGACGGAAGAACACAATTATAATAATTGTTCAGAATAAAAGATGAATTATATTTCTAATATAAAAAATAAATTAAAGAAGAGCAATAACAGACCTGCGAAACGTCTTATCGTATTCGGAGGTCTGGTTTTGTTTGCGCTGATCATAATTTTCCTTGCTGTTAAATTTTGGAGATTTAACAATTATAAGGTGGAGATTACAGATCTGCAGGAAAATACATTGGTTTATTCTTATTATTCAGCAGAGGATAATATTTTAAAATGTGCTTCAGACACAGCAAGCCTTACAGATTCTGACAATAATACGCTTTGGACGATCACGTATGAGATGGCAGAGCCGGGAGTTGATATCTGTAACGATCAAATAGTGATATATGAAAAAAATGGTTCGAATATATATATTTGTGATAAAAAAGGGAAATTGAGCTCATTTAATTCATCGATGGCTATAGTAAAAGCGGAAATATCAAAGCAAGGTAATGTAGCTGTTTTGATGGATGATGGAAGCTCCTCGCAGATTGATTATTATGATAAAGAAGGAAGTTTGATAGCAACAATAAAAACTACGCTGACACAGGAGGGATATCCGATGGATATTGCTCTTTCTGAGGATGGAATGGTTATTGCTGCGTCATTTATAAGATACGAAGAAGGAAATCCTGTAAGCGATATAAAATTCTACAGCTTCGGAACAGCCGGACAGGCAGCAGAGGACAATATAGTAAGTGAGTATAGTTATTCGGGAACCATAATACCTGAAGTGGAGT
>CAVLAA010000108.1:2668-5504 GCA_963660835.1 bacterium | reverse complement strand
TTGTAGAGCAGGTAAATCCATTTGACGGATCATCTACAGCACCATCAGAGGAGCAGACAGTAGCTACTGAGTAATCAGCTCCTTGAAATAGAGAGGATTTCACATGAAATATATTACTGTGGCAGTCGATGCAATGGGAGGAGATTTTGCTCCGACAGCACCTATAGAAGGTGCTGTTGAGGCTGTTAATTCTATTTCCAATTTAAAGGTTCTATTAGTTGGAAAGGAAGAAATCATAAACAATGAGCTTACAAAGCATCAGTATCCAAAGGAAAGGATAGAAATAGCTGACGCATCTGAGGTAATAATGACAGGTGAGCCGCCGGTAAAATCTATTCAGGAGAAGAAAAATTCATCGCTTGTTGTTGCGATGAAGAAAGTTAGAGAAGGTAAAGCAGATGCTCTTGTAACAGCAGGAAATACAGGATCAGTGCTTGTAGGCGGACAAACGATCATAAAACGAGAAAATGGTGTGTTGAGAGCACCTATTGCCACAGTCGTCCCGACAGAGACCGGATGTACTCTTATAGTAGACAGCGGCGCAAATGTAGATGCAAAGCCTGATAATCTTGTACAATTTGCAATAATGGGGCAGGCATATGCAGAAAAGGCTATCGGAATAAAAAACCCTAAGGTAGCGCTTCTTAATGTCGGAGCAGAAGAGGAGAAGGGAAATTCACTTACAAAAGAGGTATATCAGCTCCTCAAGGACAGAAATGATATTAATTTTATAGGAAATATAGAGGGCAATGAAGTTTCAAAGGGCAAAGCAGATGTTATAGTATGTGATGCTTTTGCCGGAAATGTAGTTCTAAAAATGTATGAAGGAGTTGCCTCGACATTTCTTAGGCTTATTAAGGACACCTTTATGAGTAATGCAAAGACAAAGATAGGTGCACTTATGCTTAAGGGCGCACTTAAGGAAACCTTAAAAAGCTATGATGTGAATCAATATGGCGGAGCACCGCTTCTAGGGTTAAAGGCACTCGTAGTGAAAGCTCACGGCAATTCAAAAGCTAAGTCGTTTAAAACAGCGATAATGCAGTGTATTACATTTCGCGAAAATGATCTGAATCTTATAATAAGAGAACGAATCAATAAAATGAATGAAGACATTGAAAAATAAGCAGAATGAATAAATTCTGCCATAACATGAAAATATTCGAAATCTGCCGCATATCAGGCTGTTTTCGAATTTTTTCATGTCATAAGCTATTAAATCTGTAAAGGAAATTTATGAAAAAAACTAATCTTAAGGAATTGCAAAATAAGATAGAATATGAATTCAAGGATGAAAGTATTTTAAAAAATGCTGTTATACATAGTTCATTTGTAAATGAGCACAAGCTTAAGCGTACTGATTGTAATGAACGTCTTGAGTTTTTGGGAGATGCTGTTTTGGAACTTGTCTCAAGTGAATTTCTTTATAAGGAATACAGTGATATGCCCGAAGGTGAACTTACAAAGTTAAGAGCAAGTCTTGTATGTGAGCCTGCTCTTGCCTTTGATGCAAGAGCATTTGGATTGCCTGAGTATCTTTTGATGGGAAAAGGAGAAGAGCATACAGGAGGACGCGAAAGGGATTCAATTGTCTCAGATGCATGCGAAGCTCTTATAGGAGCTATTTTTTTGGATGGCGGATTTGAATCAGCAAAGCAATTTATTTTAAACTATGTATTAAATGATGCAGAAAATAAAAAGCTTTTCTATGACAGCAAGAGCATACTGCAGGAGATAACGCAAAGGGAATATGAAAAGGCTCCTGATTATTGTATCATCGATGAACAGGGACCGGCTCATGCAAAAACTTTTAAGGCAAGAGTTTCCCTAAACGGTACTATACTCGGAGAAGGCATTGGAAATACAAAAAAGCATGCAGAACAGCAGGCGTCTTACCAGGCAATAATAAAATTAAAAGCGGCAGGTAAATCATGTTTTTAAAACGCATAGAAATGCAAGGTTTCAAGTCATTTGCAGGAAAAATGACTCTTGAATTTCACAATGGTGTCACAGCTATTGTAGGACCAAACGGCAGCGGAAAGAGCAATGTTGCAGATGCTGTCAGATGGGTTTTGGGAGAACAAAGTGCAAAGCAGCTTAGAGGCGGAAATATGCAGGATGTCATATTTGCCGGTACAGAATCAAGAAAGCCGCTTGGTTTTGCTTCAGTATCAATTACATTTGACAATGAAGATCATAAGTTGAATTTGGACTATCCTGTTGTAACAGTAACAAGAAGATTATACAGATCCGGCGAAAGTGAATATATGATCAATGGCAGTTCCTGCAGATTAAAGGATATACAGGAGCTTTTTTATGATACAGGAATAGGAAAAGAAGGCTATTCCATGATAGGTCAGGGTCAGATTGACAAAATATTAAATGGTAAGCCTGAAGAAAGAAGAGAGCTTTTTGATGAAGCTGCCGGAATTGTAAAATTTAAGAGAAGAAAACTTGCTACTCTGAAGAAGCTTGAAAAAGAAGAAGAAAATCTTACAAGAATAACGGATATTCTAAAGGAGCTTACTAAGCAGGTTGTTCCTCTTGAAAAGCAATCAGCAAAGGCTAAGATATATTTAAATAAAAAAGAAGAGCTTAAGGAAAGAGATCTTACAATCTTTCGATTTAATGATGAAAAGACTGAAAAAACCCTTTCGGAATTAAACAGCAAAAATAATATAGCAAAAGCTCAGCTTGAAGATACAGATAAGGAATACGAAGGAACCAGATCTGAATATGAAGTAATAGATGAAAAGATCTCTGAGCTTGATAAAGAAATCACCGGTCTTCATGAAGATATAAATGAGGTTTCGGCAAGAAAGCAGCAGTGTGAGTC
>CAVLAA010000108.1:0-2658 GCA_963660835.1 bacterium | reverse complement strand
GTTAAAGAGCGCTGAAGCTAACCGCACTATGTTTAAAATGCAGATTGAAGGCTTTGAGGACGATAAAAAGAGAAGAGAAAATATTCTGAAGGAATATCTAGATGAAAAAAAAGCTCTTGAAAAGGCAAAAGAAGAAAATGCCAAATTGTTGACTTCAGCAGAAAATAATGTTGCCAATATAAGAGCACTTTTAAATAAAGAAGGTATAGAGGCTGAAAAAAACAAAGAAAGATTAATAGAAATACTCAATTCAAGGAGCACTATTAAAGAAAAAAGTCAGCGCTATATAACATTAAATGAACAGATAGAAGTAAGGAAATCCTCACTTACAGCAAGAATGCTTAAGCTTTCTGATGAGAAAAAGCGCTTAAGGGAAAATGAGGAAAAAAACAGAAATGAATATAACAAGGTATGCAGTGCAATAGATATCCTTGAAAGCAATATTGAAGAAACAAAGAATAAGATCCTTGAGATCAAGCAGAAGCTTACAGAAACTGATGCTGAAATGGATAAAATTTATACAAATTATCATAAGCAGCAATCACTTTTAGAGTCGCTTTCAAATCTTGCAGAAAGATATGAAGGATATGGTGTAAGTGTAAGAAAGGTTATGGAGCAGCGAGGCAGGAATCAGGGCATTCTTGGTGTTGTTGCAGAAATAATCTCAACGAAAAAGAAATATGAAACAGCGATTGAAACTGCACTTGGCGGAACACTTCAGAATATTGTCACCGATAATGAAGCTACAGCAAAATACTTGATAGAATATTTGAAGAGAGGCCATTATGGAAGGGCGACATTTTTACCGTTATCTTCAATCAGAGATTCAAAAAGCCCTTCAAATATGCTTAACGAAGAAGGAGTTATCGGACTGGCAAGTGAGCTTGTAGATTATGATGAGAAATTTCGAAGTGTAGTTAACAGACTGCTTGGAAAAACGTATGTAATAGACAACATAGACCATGCAATATCGATAGGCCGAAAATATAAGCATCAATACAGAATGGTTACTATTGAAGGTGAGCTTATGGCTCCTGGTGGAGCTATGACAGGTGGAAGCTATAAAAACAGCAACAATCTTTTGGGAAGAGCTCGCCAAATAGATGAATTAAAGGAACAGGTAAAGGTATCAAAAAAAGAACTTCAGGATAAGGAAACAATTATATCGGCTCTTAAAGATGAAAGAAATTCATTGAGACTTAAGCAAAATAAGTCAAATGATGAGCTGCAGCAGCTTTATATTGATAAAAACACTGCTGAGGTAAACCTGAAAACCGCAATTGAACAAACAGATGAGGTTTTAAAGGACAATACATCCTTGGAAAAAGAAAAAAGAGAGCTTATTCGTCAAAAAGAGGAGATTGATGACTTCATTAAATCTGTTAATATAGAAATGGATGGTTCTGCTGTAGAAGAAAACAGGATCAATCAGCTCATAACAGATTCTTCTAAAAAAATAGAAGAATCCACGGCAAATGAAAAGGATGCGTCGGATGCACTGGAGAATATTAAGCTTAAATATAGCTCAGTGCTGCAAAAATTTGAATTTAATGAAAAAAATATTTCAAATGAGAAAAATGAAATAGAAAAAATTCAAAATAATATAAATGAAATAAAGAAGAAAATATCAGATGATCTGGAAAATTCTGACGAGAAAAATAATCTTATCGAGGAGACAAAGACCTTATGTTTAAAGCATCAGATGGAGCTTGAAGGACTCAATAATGAGCTTCTTCATAAAACGCAGAGTAAGGATGAGTTTAACAAATCTCATAAGGCGCTTTTTGTAAAAAGAGAAGAACTGTCAGAGAAGAAGAATCTGTTAAACAAGGAAATTTACAGACTAGAGTCTCTTATAGAAAGAAACGAGAGTTATAGGGAAAAAAATATCAATTATCTCTGGGAAGAATACGAGATGACTCCGGCTGATATAGAGAACATGGAATATAAAGAGGCTGATTATGATCTTCTGAAAAAAGAAATTGCTGAGATTAAGAAGGAAATAAAAGATCTTGGAAATATAAATGTAAACGCAATTGAAGAATATAAGGAAGTTAAGGAGAGACATGATTTCCTTAGTGCACAATATGAGGATATTGTGAAGGCAGCTGAAAACCTTAAGTCAATAATTGAGGAATTGGATAAGGGAATGCATAAGCAGTTTACAGAGGAATTTGTCAATATTCAGAAAGAATTCAACAAGGTATTTAAACAGCTTTTTGGCGGAGGAATGGGAACGCTGGAGCTTGTAGAGGATCAGGATATTCTTGAAGCAGGTGTAAGAATAGTTGCACAGCCTCCTGGAAAGAAGCTTCAAAATATGATGCAGCTGTCGGGAGGAGAGAAAACGCTTACGGCTATTGCGCTTTTATTTGCCATTCAGAATCTTAAGCCATCTCCATTTTGTCTGCTTGATGAAATTGAAGCAGCACTGGATGATGCCAATGTTGATAGATTTGCAAAATATCTTCATAAGCTTTCCGGTACGCAGTTTATTGTAATTACTCACCGTAGAGGAACAATGACATCAGCAGATAGATTATATGGTATAACCATGCAGGAAAAGGGAATATCAACTATGGTTTCGGTGGATCTTATCGAAAGCCAGCTTAAATGATAGGAGGAAATATGTCTTTTTTTACAAAGCTAAAAGAGGGG
>CAVLAA010000107.1:2200-5504 GCA_963660835.1 bacterium | reverse complement strand
ATGCTGCATTGTATGCAAGTTTAGCTTCAATCTCAGGAATTATGGCTGCAGGTGCAGTAGTAGCAAAGAAAAGAAGAAGATTTTAAATTTGTCTCCTTTTGAAAATTTATATAAATAAGAGAGGGCTTCTCCATACAGGAGGGGCTTTCTTTTTTTCAACGAAATCCATATCAAGATCCAAACAAATCTGAAAAGTTTGTTCCAGATATTACATTAATCACTCTTTACATGAAGGCAAAAATAATTAAGCCTTTACTACTCATAAAAAATCTAAAGAAAAGGAGACAAAAAGCTTTATGAGGAAGAGACTGAAACAATTTTTATCTGGAACACTCGCTTCTCTTACTGCTCTTTCCATGATCGGAGTAGGTATCCCGGCATATGCGGATACAGAAACATCAAGCGTTATAGAATCAGTAATTGAAGATTCAAAAGATGCCGACGCAGAAGTAAATAGTAATGTTTCAGACGAAAACAACGAAGAGACAAAAGTAATAATTAGTCCATCTGAAAATGGAAGTGTTACATTTGATGATGGGACAACAGAAAATGTAATAGCTGAAGGTGAAACCGTAGCACTTAATGTAAGCCCTGAGGAGGGATATGCATTAAAATCTCTTACAATTAAAGATTCAGATGGAGAAGAGATTGCCAATACTACGGAGAAAGTATCTGAATTTACGTTTACAATGCCGGAGTGTTCACTTGTTATCGAAACGATTTTCGAGAAAAGTGATAACGTAACGGATAATAAAAGCACAGAACTTGAAATCTTTACAAAAATCGCAGAAGATTCTGTTCTCACAGAAGAAGATCTTTCTGTATACGATTTCTCCTCAAAGAGATTGCTTATAGCGGGTGATATAATTGATCCTGAAAATGAGTTATCATCATATGACGGTGTACATCTTATGCAGTACGAAAGTGAAGCAGAAACAAAATATGCTTTTTCATATTACTATGGAAAAGCCAAATTTGTAGACATTGATTCGAATTTTTCCGTAGCAACAGGAAGTGGATACAACTCTGAGTCAAATGAAATGACAGAGGCAGAAAATCCTCTTACAGAACTGTCAGAAGAAACTCCAATAAATGCAAGCGTAACAACAATTGCACTTATTGATACAGGAAGTAATAGTTCATCTAATGTTATTTCAAGAGTTTCTATGATCGGCGATGACGTATCTGATGAAAACGGACATGGAACAAGGATGGCAGAATTGATAGCTAGTGCAAATCCTTCCGCGCAGATTTTATCGATCAAGGCGTTGGGAGCAGATGGAACAGGAAATGTATCTGCGGTCTATGCAGCGATAAAATATGCGATAGAAAGTAAGGCTGATATCATCAGTCTTTCAATTTCTTCCATTAAGAGAGCAGAAAATGCAGCTATTTCTTCTATTATAGAGGAAGCAATTAATGCCGGTATTAAGGTTGTAGCTGCTGCCGGAAACAATGCAGCGGATGCGAAGTATTACACTCCGGGAAGTATTTCGGGAGTATATACAATCGGTGCAGCAGATGCAAATGGAACAAGACTTTCAACCAGTAACTATGGAGACTGTGTGGCTGCGAATGTAGTCGCTGATTCAACATCGGAAGCTGCTGCCATTTATACCGGGTTACTAAGTGCCGGAAAGGGTTCTATAGATTATAAGACAGTTTATCCGGTTGATTATAGTGTTAAAGAAGGACCTAATATAAAATGGCAGACAACTTTCTTTGATCATGAAACCGGAGATATAACAGATGCCGTATATCTTGCGACAAGAGATACAGCTTATACAACGATCGAAAACGGATATATAAAAAGCACGATTCTGTTTAATCAGGAAGATGTTGCAGCTATAAAAGAGATCGATGTTTATACTGATTTTGCATCTGTAAACGATGAAAAAAACATTACAGATGAGTGTTTGTGGGATGAAGATACAATGACAGTATCTATTCCTGAAAAATACAAAGATGAAAATCTCACAATAAGATGGTATATGTCAAATGCTTCATATGTATATGCAGCAATTGCAGAATATCCGGAAGAAAATACTCCGGAAGAGTTTTTTAGCACAGCTTATGATGCAAGACAGCAATCTTGGGAAACTAATGGATCTGCTTTCGTAGGTGTAAATGGCGATCCGACATACACGGTGGATAGTAGCGACTTCGATTCATTTACAGTCGGAACATATTTTACCGCAAAGCAGGGTAATACAGCTGTAATGGACGGTACATGTAATCCGACAAGAACAGGTAACGATGGTTCTATGACCCACATGAATAATTTCACAGAGGTAATAAATAATACCACCGGTCAGAGAGCTTCATTTCTTGAAAATATTGGTGAAGCAGGTTCTTATCGTGTCGGAAATAATCTTGTAACTGTAAGTGGTAATTGGATTCCGGGATCATGTGTATATGACGAACAAAGAGGAGCAGTTCCTCAATTTAGTTCAGCAACAATCAAATGTATTGCAAAAGATAGCGACACAGCAACATTTTTCTATGAAGCTGAATCTCCGATAGCACAGTGGAATGCAGGAATATTCAAAGTAAAGTTTGAGCCACAGACCGGATATCTTCAGATTCACAAGAAACTTGAAAATAAGGAAAATCTTAAGAGTTATGATGTAAGTACGGAAGGCATACAATTTGGAGTATATAGTGATGCTGATTGCAATAATCTGAAAACAACACTCACTATCAATGCAAATGGAGATAGTGAGGTAGCTAAACTTCCAATCGGACATTATTGGGTAAAAGAGATAAATACTTGCGACAATTATCAAAAGAAATCGAAACCGGATGAAATTGAAATAACGAAAGATAACACAGCAGATAAAAGTTATCAATTAGATATACAAAATGTCAGCCAGTGGCAAAACGAATTCAAGATCACAAAGAGCAACAAAGATTACCGCACCGGTCCATATGATTTCTCAGATGTCACTTTTGTAGTAAATTATTATGATGGTGAGTATGAACTTGACAGTCTCCCAACAAATCCAACCCGTTCTTGGACAATTAAGCTTGACTCGGAAAATAAAGCACTGTTAGATGAAGACCATTTAGTAGAAGGATCAGATGATCTATACTATGTGGATGGAGAGGTAAAGATTCCGTGTGGAACTATTACCGTTGAAGAAGTAAGCATGAATAAGGCATTTAATAAATCCGGATATATAGTAACTGATAAAGACGGAAAAGAAGTTACCGGAAAATATCTTACTCATGTAGAAGCGCAGAATGGTGAAATCACTATAGGTTCGGGACTTGCTGATATTAGTGTAATTAACCAGGTATATAG
>CAVLAA010000107.1:744-2190 GCA_963660835.1 bacterium | reverse complement strand
GGTATATAGAGCTGATCTTGATTTCACTAAACAGGACGATAAAGGAAACACTCTTGCCAATATCCCGTTTGAAATCATTAATGACGAGACCGGTGAAAGCCATATAATTTATACAGATGAAAATGGATATGCAAGTACAAAAGCTGTAGCACACAGTCAAAATACAAATGCAAACACGTCAGAAAGTGGTTCGAGTGAAAACGGAATATGGTTCGGAGACCAGGATAAAATAGATGATAATTCAGGAGCACTTCCATACGGATCATATACAATCAACGAATTATCCTGTGAGAATAATAAAGATACAGATCTTGTTGAAGGAATAAAGGTCGTTGTAGGCGAGAGCAATGAAACGATATCACTTGGAACAATTATTGATAATACACCTCAGATACAAACATTTGCATCTGATAAAGAAAGCGGCGACAGAGTTATTCCGGCAAATGAAAAATCTGTCATTACGGATAAAGTAATTCTTTCAAACTTTACAGAGGGAAGAGAATATACGATCAAAGCCGATCTTCACAAGATCAGTTCTGACGGAACAGAGACAGTAGTAGATACACAGACACAGAAAGTAACATATAAGCCGGATGAAAACGGAATACAGAGTATTTATTTTGATTTCGAAGTAGATACAACAGATTATGTTGAAGGCGACAAATATGTAGTAACTGAAAAAGCTTATTATAAGACACATAAAGTATCCACTCATGAAGACCTTACAGATGAAGATCAGACAGTATATGTTCCGACAATTCATACACTTGCTTCAGATGGAAATGTAGAAGGTGAAGATCATCAGATTACATCTACAAAAGAAGGAAAGATTATCGATACTGTATCCTACACAAATCTTATCGATGGTGAAACTTACATTTTAAGAGGAACTCTTATTGATAAAGCAACAGGCAAAGAAGTTCTTTCTGCAGAATCTACATTTATTGCAGACGGAAAGGACGGAAATGCGGTAGTAACATTTGATGCAGATACAACAGAACTTGCAGGAAAAACGCTTGTAGTTTATGAGGAATTGTATTCTAAGAGTGAGGTTCGTCTTGCAGATCATAAAGAATTAAACAACGAAAAACAAACTGTTTACATTCCTTCTATTAAGACAAAAGCGATTGATACAGACACCTCTACTCATACAGGAGCGGTAAAAGAAAAAGCCTCTATTACCGATACTGTAAGTTACACAAATCTTATAAGCGGCCTTAATTACAGACTTGTTGGATATCTCGTAGATTCTAAGACAGGTGAAATCATTACGGATAAGGATGGAAAACAGGTATCATCAACAGTTGATTTTGTGGCAGGAGAAGAGACAAATACTACAGATAAGACAAATACAGTTGATGAATCTTCTAAGGATAATTCTAAGGAAGATGCAAAAGTCGATGCAACAGATGAAGTTACTGACGAAAGCAAAGATACGGTTAAGAC
>CAVLAA010000107.1:0-734 GCA_963660835.1 bacterium | reverse complement strand
GATGGAGAAGTGAAAGTTGTATTTGAATATGATACGACTGAACTTGGCGGAAGAAGTGTTGTTGTTTACGAAAAGCTTTATAAAGTTGTAAGTAATGAAAGTGTTAAGATCGATGACGGAGCAACAGTGATCGGAACGGATGATGTAGCTACATCAGAAGATGCAATAAATAAATCAGACGAAGTAAAGACTGATTCTTCAGATGAAATAACATCTACAGACACAGAAGATAAGATATCGGAAAGATTTATCATGGAGCATTGTGATCTCACTGACACAGAACAGACGATTAATTATCCGTCAATCGGAACAACTGCAACTGTAAACGGAAGCAAGAGCGCATCTGCAGCAGGAACTGTTACAATCAGTGATGTTGTAAAATATGAGAATCTTGTAGCGGGAGAGACTTACGAAGTAGAAGGAACTCTTATGGATAAGTCCACAGGAAAAGCCTTTCTCGTAAATGGAAATGTAGTAAAAGCTACAGGGTCCTTTGAAGCTACTGAAAAGAGCGGAGAGGTAACGGTTGAATTTGTATTTGATGCGACAAATCTTGGCAATAAAGAACTTGTGGCGTATGAAAAGCTTTACAGTACAGAAACAAAAGCTGAGATTACAAAGCACGAAGATATAAATGATGAAGGTCAAACAGTTACGCTTAGTAAACCACAAACAAATACGGGAGATTCTTTTGGAAAAATGATGATTCCGGCAGCAGTATTAGGAATTGGAGC
>CAVLAA010000106.1:0-5514 GCA_963660835.1 bacterium | reverse complement strand
TTGGGAAGAGGTTTCGACCTCTTCCTTATTTTGCCAATTAAAATTTTACTCTAAGAGGAAGAGCGGACTCGTATTGTCATTGTTCAATATATAAAAATTAAATAAAAAAATATCATTAGGATTGACATATATATATGATGGTGATTTAATAGCTAACGTAGTTAGATAAATAAAGGACGGTCATATTATGATAAGTGATGATGAAGTAAGAGAGATAATAAAAAAACTGGAGGCGATAAAGCCTAAAAAGCTGATTGATGATTGTCATGTAAATAAAGAAGGGATAATGCATGCACTTGTATATTTATATACAAGCAAGGAGCCTGTTTCAGCAGGAGATATAAGCAAGCAGCTTGGTGTAAGCACGGCCAGGGTTGCTGTTATCTTAAGAAAGATGCAGGAAAAAGGAGATATAACAAAGGAAACTGATCCCAAGGATGCAAGAAAGGTTGTTATAAGTATAACGCCTAAAGGAAGAGAGTTTATCGAACAAAGAAAAAGAATGTTCTTTAATGATATCCGGGATATGACAGAGAAAATAGGCAAGGAGAGATTTTATGAATTCTTAGATATTCTGTCTGAGGTACATGAGTTTATGGAAGCTAAAAGAATTTGCAGAGGAGTAAGAATAAATGAGAACAACATTTAAAAACCTTCAGAAAAGAGATTGGGCTTTTATTTTGATATGTGTATGTCTTGTTATTTTCCAGGTATGGATGGAACTTACGATGCCGGACTATACACAGAAGCTGACGGAGCTTGTATCCGGAGGAAATGCAGACATGGATGCAGTGCTTGAAAACGGCGGAAAGATGCTATTGTGCGCTGTATCAAGCATGGGAGCTGCGATTTTGTGCGGCTTTTTTGCGGCTCACGTTGCAGCAAATTTTGCAAGGACATTGAGAAGCCGGCTGTTTGACAGGATCACTAACTTCGGAGATTCTGAAATAAATAAATTTTCAACGCCAAGTCTAATAACTCGAACAACAAATGATGTTGTGCAGCTGCAGATGTTCATCGCAATGGGACTGCAGGTAATAATCAAAGCACCTGTTATGGCAATATGGGCAATATGCAAGATTTCGGCAACAAACGTTCAATGGACTGAAGCGACTCTTGCAACTGTTATCATAATGTCAGTAACGATCGGTATTCTCGTGGCACTTTGCTATCCGAAATTTAAAAAAATACAGAAGTTAACTGATAATCTGAACAATGTAACAAGAGAAAATGTATCAGGTGTGCGCGTTGTAAGAGCGTTCAATGCTGAGGAATATCAGCACAATAAATTTGAAAATGTTAACAATGATGTCATGCGGACAAATCTGTTTACGTCAAGAATGATGGGACTTATGATGCCTGTGCTCCAGCTTTGCATGAGCGGTCTTACTCTTGCGATATATTGGATAGGTGCTTATGTAATAAATGATGCACCACTTATGGATAAGGCTGTTCAAATGGGAAATATGACAGCATTTACACAATATGCACTTCAGGTTGTTATGTCATTTATCCTTTTGATAGTAGTATTCGTAATTTTGCCGAGGACTATCGTATCGGCAAGACGTATCGGAGAGGTATTAAGAACCAAAAGCAGCATTTCATATAAGTATAAAAAAATATCCTCAAATGAAGAAGGAATACTTGAATTTAAAAATGTATCATTCAAATACGGTGATGCAGATAATGATTGCATAAAGGACATAAGCTTTAAGCTGAATAAAGGCGAGACATTTGCAATTATAGGAGCAACAGGCTCGGGAAAATCTACAATAGTAAATCTTATCCCAAGATATTATGATGTTACAGGCGGTGAGATACTGCTTGACGGCATAAATATAAAGGATTATCCGGAGGAGCAGCTTCAGGAGAAGATTTCAATAGCACCTCAGAAGGCAGTTATGTTCATGGGCAGTATAAAATCAAATGTAATCTATGGCTCAGAGGACGATATAGATGAGGAAAGGCTTGATGAAGCCTTGAAAATCGCCAATGCGGATTTTGTTTATGATCTTACAAACGGAGTAAATGAAAGAGTGGCACAGGGCGGAACCAATTATTCCGGAGGACAGAAGCAAAGGCTTTCTATAGCAAGAGCTGTATATAAGGATGCGGAGCTTATCATATTTGATGATACGTTCTCGGCTCTTGATTACAAGACGGATATGCTTGTTAGAAAGCAAATAAAGGAAAAGCTTGAAGGAACAACTGTAATAATAGTTGCTCAGAGAATCGGAACTATCAAAAATGCAGACAAAATAATGGTTATCGATGAAGGAAAAATTGCCGGAATCGGAACACATAAGGAATTACTTGACAACTGCGATATATATAAAGAAATCGCACTCTCACAGCTTTCAAAGGAGGAATTATAATGCCGGGACCATTTCAAAGACCAGTAGCGCCTTCTAATGAAAAGACAGACTTCAAATCACTTAAACAGCTTGTTTCATATATAAAGAAATATATACCTGCGATCATAATAGCAATAATATGTGCTATAGCAGGAGCAACAGCAAGTATTATAGGCCCGCAGAAGATAAGCGATCTTATGAATATCATAATCGACGGCATTATGACCGGAATAGACCTCGATGCCGTAGCGGATGTGGCATTTACACTTGTGGCAATTTATGTAACAGGTGCGGCACTTTCATATGTACAGCAGTTTATTATGGCAACTGTAACACAGCATACGACCAAAAGACTTAGAAATGACATAGATGTTAAGCTGAGTAAGCTGCCGCTCAAGTTTTTTGACAGAACATCAAAGGGTGATATTTTATCACGTGTTACTAATGATGCGGATACTATAAGCCAGACAATGTCAACAAGCCTTGCAAACCTTATAAGTTCGCTGGCACTTTTTGTCGGAGTTATATTTAAAATGTTTTCTACAAATGCGATACTTGCACTTGTAACGATAGCATCCTCGCTTGTAGGCTTCGCATTTATGACTATAATACTCAAAAAGTCGCAGAAATACTTTAACCGTAAACAGCAGGATCTGGGTGTTATGAATGGACAGATAGAGGAGGTTTACACAAATCACAATATAGTCCATGCTTTTGGCGGCAAGAAAAAGGAAAGCAGGATATTTAATGAAACAAATGAAAAACTGTATGACAGCAACTGGAAATCACAGTGGCTCTCAGGAATGATGATGCCGATAATGGGATTTTCGGGAAATCTTGCTTATGCGCTTGTATTTATTGTAGGTGTCGGTCTGATAATTTCAGGAAGCACGGCTGTTACATTGGGAACGATCGTTGCATTTGTAATTTACGCAAAGCTTTTTTCACAGCCTCTTTCTACTATCGCACAGGCTATGACATCCTTCCAGCAGGCATCAGCTGCATCAAAGAGGATATTTGAGCTTTTAGATGAAGAGGAAATGCCTGATGAAAGCATGAAGGATAAAAAGCTTGAAGATGTAAAAGGCAACGTGGAATTTGAACATGTAAAATTCGGATACAATAAGGATAAGACGATAATACATGATTTTTCGGCATCTGTTAAAGAAGGGCAGAAGGTTGCTATCGTAGGACCGACAGGTGCAGGAAAAACAACAATGGTAAACCTTCTTATGAGATTTTACGATCCGGATGGCGGAGATATAAGGATAGACGGAATATCGACAAAAAGCATGAAGAGAGAGGATGTACACAGCCTCTTTGATATGATACTCCAGGACACATGGCTTTTTGAGGGCACTATAAGAGAAAATCTTGTTTATAATAAAGAAAATGTGACCGATGAAGAGCTCGATAAGGCATGCAAGGCAGTAGGATTAAAACATTTCATAGAGACATTGTCAAAGGGTTATGATACAATGATTACCGACAATTTAAATCTATCAGAAGGCCAAAAGCAGCAGCTGACTATAGCAAGAGCTATGATAAAGGATGCACCTCTTCTTATTCTCGATGAAGCTACATCCTCAGTAGACACAAGAACAGAGCTTGTTATCCAGGAAGCTATGGACAGACTGACAAAGGGAAGAACTTCATTTGTTATTGCTCACAGACTTTCGACTATCAAAAATGCAGATATAATACTTGTAATGCGTGACGGAGATATTGTTGAGCAGGGAAATCACAAGGAGCTTCTTGAGAAAAACGGATTTTATGCAGATTTGTACAACAGCCAGTTTGTTGTTGCCTGATAGATGGTAAGAACAGGAGGAAACGATGGATATTACAAAAGACATTAAATACGTTGGCGTAAATGACAGACAGGTAGATTTATTTGAAGGACAGTATAAGGTTCCAAACGGAATGTCATATAATTCATACGTTATAAATGACGAGAAGATTGCTGTTATGGATACCGTTGACGGTGCATTTATAGAAGAATGGCTCAAAAATATCAAGGAAGAGTTAGGAGATAAGAATCCTGATTATCTTGTAGTACATCATATGGAGCCGGATCATTCAGCAGGAATAGATGCATTTGCAAAAGCATATCCGGATGCACAGATTGTATCCTCTGCAAAAGCATTTGTTATGATGAAAAATTTCATGGGAACCGATTATGAAGGCAGACAGGTTGTTATAAAAGAAGGAAGTACACTTGAGCTTGGAGCTCATACGCTTACATTTGTAGCTGCACCTATGGTTCACTGGCCTGAGGTCATGGTTTCATATGACAGCAAGGACAAGGTATTGTTTGCAGCTGACGGATTTGGAAAATTTGGAGCGCTTGATGCAGATGAGGACTGGGCATGTGAAGCGAGAAGATATTATTTCGGAATCGTTGGGAAATACGGAGCACAGGTTCAGAATCTTTTAAAGAAGGCTGCAGCGCTTGATATAAGCATCATTTGTCCGCTGCATGGTCCTATACTTACTGAAAATCTTGGATATTATCTGGATCTGTACAATACATGGTCATCCTATAAGCCGGAGAGTGAAGGTGTAGTTGTAGCTTATGCATCAGCTCATGGAAATACTAAGGAGGCTGCAGAGCTTCTTATTTCAAAGCTTAAGGAAAAAGGCTGCAAAAAGGTTGTAGAAATCGACCTTGCAAGATGCGATATGTCTGAGGCAGTAGAGGATGCATTCCGTTATGATAAGCTTGTTCTTGCATCGATAACATACAATGCGGACATATTCCCATTCATGAAGGAATTTATAAATCATCTTACAGAACGCAATTATCAAAACAGAACAGTTGCATTTATGGAAAATGGAAGCTGGGCACCGACAGCTGCAAAGACAATGGCGAAGATGCTCGAAAACAGCAAAAATATAAGCTATGCAGAGACTACAGTAAAGATCAATTCCGCACTTTCAGATGAAAGCAGAGAACAGATCGATAAGCTTGCAGCAGAACTCGTATGATCACATAGTAAATAGATATCAAACAGGTTCTAAAGAGACTATCACATCATAAACTGATGAGGTAGTCTCTTTCGCTATTAGAAGAGTCTATTAGAAGAGCAAACATGTGAAAAAAGCTTTAGACAATATGTAATGACCTCCAATTTGTAACTTCGTGGATTTACCTGTATAC
>CAVLAA010000105.1:0-5641 GCA_963660835.1 bacterium | reverse complement strand
TCATGACTGAATCGGCATAATCCTTTGCTTCCTTCAAAACAGTAAAAGCCTCTTCATTTGCCTTTTGTACCATGCCGGATTTTTTATCTATGAAATCCTTTTCTCTGTTTTCAAGACTCTTTCTTATTGAGGCAGCCTCAGACTTTAATTTAGAAATTTCAGCCTGTTCCTTTTCAAGCTCCTGACGACTTTTTTCAAGCTTTGAAATGATATCTTCAAAGGTTTCATCCTCTTTGCCTATACGTTCTTTTGCATCGTCAATTATATAAGATGGTATTCCGAGCTTTTGAGATATTGCAAAGGCATTACTTTTTCCCGGAACTCCTGTAAGAAGCCTGTAGGTTGGTCTAAGTGTTTCTACATCGAATTCACAGCTTGCATTTTCAACACCGTCTGTAGACAGCGCATAAAGCTTTAGCTCACTGTAATGGGTTGTTGCAATAGTTCGTATCCTAAGGTTATGTAAAAATGAGAGGATAGATGCAGCAAGAGCAGCACCTTCTATAGGGTCAGTGCCAGCTCCTAATTCGTCAAAAAGAACAAGAGATTTTTCATTTGCATGTTCTAAAATATATACAACATTTTTCATATGAGATGAAAATGTACTTAAAGACTGTTCAATACTTTGCTCATCTCCGATATCTGCAAAAATATCATCGAAAATTGTCAGCTGAGAGCTTGACAAAGCCGGGATATGGAGTCCTGACTGTCCCATAATAGACAGCAAGCCTGCTGTTTTTAAGGCTACTGTTTTACCGCCTGTATTTGGTCCGGTTATAATTAAAAGATCGTAGTCATTTCCTAAAGCCAGATCAATAGGGACAACAGATTTTTTATCTATAAGAGGGTGTCTTGCTTTTTTCAGGTTTACAAAGCCATTTTCATTAAAATTAGGCTTTATGGCATTCATATCAAGAGCCAGCAATGCTCTGGCAAATATAAAATCAAGCTTGATCAAAATATCAATATTTAATTTTAGTGAACCGCTGTTTTCAAAAACAAGCGTGCTGAGTGTTTGAAGGATTTTTTCTATTTCCTTTTCCTCTTCACCTTCAAGCTGTTTAATGTCATTATTGAGCTTTATTATAGGCATCGGTTCAATAAACACTGTTGATCCGGAAGAAGATTGATCATGGATCATACCTTGGATTTTACCTCTGTATTCATTTTTTACAGGAATACAGTATCTGCCGTTTCTCATTGTAATAACTGCATCCTGCAGATAAGTACGTGCAGAGCCATTGATCATAGAATTCAATTGAGAATGTATTTTTTCTTCATTAAATTTGATGCTTTTTCTTATTTTAAACAAAGCAGGACTTGCATTGTCGCTTATTTCATCCTCAGAAATTATGCAATTTCTTATTTCAGAGGAAGTGCTTTCACATGGAATCAATGCATTGAAGAATTTATCCAGACAGTCATCATCTGTTTGATTGCGGTCTTTTCGACCATATTTTTTTACTGCTGATGCATTTTCTAAAAGTGCAGCAGTATCTAAAAGCTCTCTAGTATTAAAGCAGCTGCCAAGCTCCAGCCTTTTTAGAGAAACCGTAAGATCTTTTACATTTGAAAATGAAATATTGCCATTTTTTAAAATACGAGAAAGTGCTGCAGATGTTTCATCCTGCAGTTGATTTATCTCATCAATATTATTTAAAGGCTTTAGCTCTTCACAAAGCTTCTGTCCTGGCAGGCTGTCTGCATGAGCTGTAAGCATTTTTATTATTTTGTCAAATTCAAGAGTTTTAAGTGACTTTGTATTCAATTTTATCTACCTTTAATTTAATTAATAATTTGGATGATACAAGATTACTATATGTATCTGCATCGAAAGTTTGATCTTTCGACTCTAGTATCATACATATTACAGCATTATCAGCACTTAGAAAAGAGAGTTTATTCATATTTTATTCATAATGATTTGATAAAATGACTTATCACTGCGGGAGGAATCAGATGAAAAAAAGAAATATCAATCTCGAAAAAGAAAATTCTGATTTTATTAAAGAAGTAGTTAAAGAAAAAAAGATTTTAAAAAATAAGATTTGGTTCAAAATCATAATATGCTTCGTGATCGCTGCCGTTGCTGCAGTTATTGCAGCCTTTGTTTTTGCATTTACTCTTCCGATCGCAAAAAATATTGCAGGAAAAACAGGTACAGACAGCAGCGGGAAAATATCAATTAAGGATGATGAACAGGACAATATTTCTGAAAGTACAGCTTCCGGCTCGTCAAAAAGTACATCAGCCGAAAATACAGCTTCGCAGCCAATTATAGTTGATCAATCCATTACACTTGAGGATTATGAAAATTTATACAATGATATAAATGAGATGGTCGCTGCTGTTAAAAAATCTATGGTAAGAGTTACTGCGATCACATCACAAACTGACTACTTTGAACAGACAGTAGAAGATGAACAGAGTATGTCAGGTGTCGTTATCGGTTCAAATGATTCTTCATATTTTATACTTTCCGATTATTCAATACTTGAAAATGTTGAAAGAATTCAAATCGAATTTTTTAATTCTAAAACTGTAAATGGTGAACTATTAAGGAATGATACTGAAACAGATATCGCAGTAATCAAGATCAATCGTGCTGATCTGGATGAAGAGACATTAAATCAGATATCTGCGGTTTCATTTGGAAATTCACTATCTGCTAAGCAGGGTAATCCGATAATTGCACTTAGCAGCAGAAACAGTGCAGGAGACTATATGTCCTGTGGGATAATCAGTTCAATAACAGATACACTTAATGTTTATGATTCCGCGTATTCCGTTTTCGACACGAATATTTCTGATCCCAAAATAGAAAACGGAATAATCCTAAATCTGTCAGGTGATGTAATTGGCATAATAAGAAGATCACAGGACACAAATGACAGTACAGTAAGTGCATATGCCATTTCACAAATTAAATATCTTATCGAGAAGCTTTCCAATAATGAGTCCAGAGCGTTTCTTGGAATAAAGGCAACAGATGTAAGCTCAGAGCTTTCAAATAAAACAGGAATTCCACAGGGAATACTGGTATCTGACGTAAAGGCTGATTCACCTGCTATGCTGTCCGGAATCATGGAAAACGATGTTATTATAAGCATAGATGAACATGACACGCCGACAATGCTTGCATTTCAAAATATTATGAGGCAATATAATAGCGGTGATGAAACAACTATTCATGTTATGAGAAAGGGTGTTCAAGGATATACCGAAGTAGAATTTAATATTCAGTTGGGAGAAGTATAATGAAATATATCAAGGATTTTGCTGATGGAGACAAGATGACCGGAATTTATTTCTGCAAATCACGTGTATCGGCAGTTACAAAAAACGGAAAGCAATATGACAATGTTATTTTGCAGGATAAATCAGGCGTAATAGATGCTAAAATATGGGATCCGTCAAATCCGGGAATAGCAGACTTTGCTGCAAACGATTATATAGATGTTTTGGGAGACGTTAGTTTATTTGCAGGCTCCTTACAGGTTTCTATAAAAAGAGCAAGAGTTGCTGATGAAACAGAATACATTGTTTCAGATTATATGCCATGCAGCAGATATGCTATTGATGATATGTACAAGGCATTAAATTCATATATCAATTCAATTAAAAATAAATATCTTAAACAGCTAGTAGATATGTTTTTTAATGAAAATTCAGATTTAGTTGATAAAATAAAAAAATCATCTGCAGCTAAGAGCGTGCATCATGGATTTATCGGAGGACTTTTGGAGCATACATTGGGTGTTGTCAGACTATGTTCGTTTTATTCAAAGGCATATCCAATGCTAAACCATGACCTGATCGTAACTGCTGCATTATTTCATGATATAGGAAAAATAGTAGAGCTTTCGGAATTTCCACAAAATGATTATACGGATGACGGCCAGCTTATCGGTCATATAATCATAGGATATCAAATGGTTCATGAAGCAATAGGAAAAATAGAAGGCTTTCCGCATGTTTTGGCCAGTGAGCTTGAGCATTGCATATTGTCGCATCATGGCGAGCTTGAATATGGTTCACCTAAAAAGCCGGCTTTAGCAGAGGCGCTTGCACTTAGCTTGGCCGATCTAACCGATGCACGTATGGAAACTATGAGAGAAATCCTTGACACTTCATCGAATAAGGGCGAATGGCTGGGATATAACAGACTTCTTGAATCCAATATTAGAAAGACAATAGTAGATGATGCTAAAGAAGAATGATATTTGTAAAATAAAAATAATAGACCAGGACAATCTTGGACAGGGAATAGGGAAAGTTGATGGCTTTCCCATTTTTGTTCGTCATGCTGTAAAGGGCGATATTGCAAATGTATTGCTAACAAAAGTAAAAAAAGGCTATGCTTATGGCAGGATAATGGAACTCATTGATCCATCAAAGCTTAGAAAAAAACCTGATTGCCTTATATTCAAGCGCTGCGGCGGATGCCAGCTTCAAATGATGGATTATGAAGCACAGCTGTTATTAAAGCAAAAGAATGTAGAGGATTGTTTGACGAGGATAGGTGGATGTGATATTCCCAATATGCTTCCGATTCTTAAATCTGATGAAATATACAGATATAGAAACAAAGCTCAATATCCTGTTGGCGTTGATAAAAACGGAAATACAGTCTGCGGATTCTTTGCAGAGAGATCTCATGAGATCATTGAATGTAATGACTGCCTTTTAACTCCGAGTATTTTCAGCAATATTGTAAGAGATATCTTGAAATGGATGAATGATGAAAATATCAAGCCTTACAATGAAACAAATGGTAAAGGTATTGTAAGACATATATTTATCAGGCAGGCATTTACTACAGGACAAATGTCGCTTTGTATTGTTGTAAATTCAGACAATCTTCCTAAGAAGGATTCTTTTATAAGGATAATGTCAAAATATGATGGGATAAAATCCATATCAATATCCGTAAATAAAAAGAAAAGCAACGTCATTATGGGCGATAAAATAAAGCTGATTTACGGAGACATGTATATTGAGGATAAAATCGGAGATGTCAAATTTAGAATTTCTCCTATGTCATTTTATCAGATCAACCCAAAACAAACCAGGAAGCTCTACGATAAGGTTGCTGAGTTCGCAGATCTGTCAGGTGATGAGATAGTCCTAGATCTTTATTGCGGTATCGGTACAATTGGCTTATATGCCGCTTCAAGGGCTTCAAAACTGATAGGGATAGAGATCATACCTGAAGCAATTGAAGATGCAAAAATCAATCAAAAGCTGAACAATGTTGAAAATGCTGAGTTCTATGCAGGAAAAGCAGAGGAAATCCTTCCTATGCTTTACAGGCAAGGTGTAAAAAAAGCAGATGTTATCATAGTCGACCCGCCTAGAAAGGGATGCGATGAGAATGCACTTGCTACAATTTGCGATATTTCTCCAAAAAAATTAGTTTATGTGAGCTGCAATCCGGCGACTCTTGCAAGAGATGTTAAATTCTTGAGTGAAAAGGGATTTAAACTTGAAAAGGTTCAGCCTGTTGATATGTTCCCGAATACTGTGCATGTGGAGACGGTAGTATTGATGTCGCGTATATCTGGTAGTGATAAATAAAATTAAACACAATATGTTGTGAAAAGCTTGTTTTGACAGTATAAAATTAGACTAACTATCATTG
>CAVLAA010000104.1:5485-5836 GCA_963660835.1 bacterium | reverse complement strand
GAATCCGTATATGTTCCTGCAGATTTTTGCAGGATGCCTTTGCCAATCAGATCATCAGCAATAGCATTTCCAAGGGAAGTATTAATTGATGCATTGTTGCATGAACTCGACATGAACATGACCGCGAAAGCAGTTGCTGTCATGGTTGCGGTTTTCATACCTTTTCCCTTCAGAATCGAGATATTATTCTCTGCTTTTTCTTCAGCAGATGCAATTATCTTAGCCGTTTCTTCTGTTGGAATATGAAGAATTTTAGCCATCTCTTCATCAGAGATATTGTTTCTTTTCATAATATAAGCATTTCGTTCAATTTCTGACATCTGTGCAAATATAACTGATTGCAATTGCAAT
>CAVLAA010000104.1:2021-5475 GCA_963660835.1 bacterium | reverse complement strand
TTGCAATAGTTCATCTTCAGATAAAACAGATCCTGTTTCTTCTTTTTTAATTACATCATTTAATTTGTCGATATCTATATTTTCCAAACTTGTTTCCGGATAAGTTAGATATTGACAACATTCATCCATACAAAGAAATGTAAGTGCTTCAGGAACATTTTTACAAGATTTGTTCGTGATTAATTCAGAAAAGAATTTTAAATATACATTTTTTAATATGACTTCTTCATCAGTCTTTTTGACTGTAAAATTTCGCATAGTCTGAAACACCGTATTAACGGTTGTATCATAAATAAAACGAAATCCTTGAATTTCTCCATTTAGAAAAGATTCAATGCTGTATTTGTAATCTACACTCATAATATGG
Source organism: bacterium (assembly GCA_963660835.1). Taxonomy (GTDB): domain Bacteria; phylum Bacillota; class Clostridia; order Lachnospirales; family Lachnospiraceae; genus Alectryocaccobium. Next base: position 5,108 of record CAVLAA010000104.1, on the reverse strand, counting down.
CCTAGCCCCTCTCATAATAGTTAATCTTATAATACCAAATACGTATCTTTATTTGTACTCTATATTTTTCTTATTATTTCAGCCACTCTAATATTAAAATAATATTGGAAGGATAAAAAAATTTTGAAGCAGAGGCTAAAAGAGAAATTTAAAGATATCAAATGGAGAAGAGGAAACAGCGAAAGTATGTCATTTGCTATTCTAAGTGTTGGAATTTGTATGGTTTTTGTTCTTATGACAGGATTATTACAACTTGCAGGAATTTCCAATAACCTAAATAAAGCAATAGAGACTATCGCTCGATCTGTAGCACTCTGCGATACAATGGATGATGCTGAGACTGAGGCAGAAAATATAGCAGATCTTGCAATAAGATCAAGAGGAATTAGTAATATAAGAACCAGTGTAAATTATTGTGGAGATTCGGAAGGAAAAAGTGCGGACAAATTTAAAATGGGAGATACTGTTACCGTGACTTTAACAGCAGATATAACTACCTGGATCCCAACTGTACAACATAAAGATATGACCAAGAAATTAGTTGTGACAATAGAAGGAACAACCTCGGATGCCGGAAATATCGATCTTACAGGAAACACAAATGCTGAAAAGATATTTAATTTTTTAGTTGATTCAGGCTGGACGGCTGAAGCTGCCGCAGGAGCAGTTGGGAATATGTATCAGGAAGCAGGAGGCGCTGGAACAGCAGATATAAATCCTTCGTCACATGGTAGTGGCGGCGGAGGTATTGCAGGATTCACAGATAACAGTGAAACAAATCAGTTTACCGAACTTAAAAATTTTGCAAAAAGTAAGGGCAAAGAATGGACCGATTTACAGACACAATGCGAATTTTTAATTTATCAGTTATCTCATGGATCTTGGCACGGTGCGTATTCTACTCCAACATATAAACAAATGTTGAGCGAGGGATATGAATTGAATCACATGAGTTACCAAGCGTTTACCCAGCTCACGGACGTTGAGACAGCAACAAAAGCTTTCTTGTGTTTTTACGAAGATTGCGGGATGAAAGACGCTCATTATGAAGATGTAAGGTTACCAATGGCAAAAAATGCTTATGGGACTTGGGGATAAGAAGAGAGAACCACGTAGCTTGCTACGTGGTTTTTCGTCACTCTTATTATAAATAACCATTTTTACTTTTACATTTTCATTAGGAGGAAACAATGAAATGAAAAAAATATCTATGAAAATCCGCACATTATCCACATGCCCGGCAAGAAGAAAGACATTAGAAGCACTTGATTCTCTTGAATCAGACTTTTTGCCTGTTCCGATCTTGTTCGAGAAAAAATCCGACAAGTTCCTTTTCTATGTCGAGTCAATCGAAAAAGAGAATAAGCTTGGAGATTTAAAAGATGCATCAGATGAAGTTGTTAAAGCTTTGGAGGCTATCTTAAATGAACAAGGCAAAGGAGATATTGCACTTAGTGGATATGATGGAAACATTATTGATGCAACTCTTACTTATACAGCTTTTGAAAAAAAAGAAATTAAAGTCGATTCATCTGTATTCGAAGAAATGATAAAGAAGCTTGTATCAGAAAAAATCGTAACTAAAGAGGAAGCTGAAGAAAGTATATCCTATATGCGCTCTCACCGCTTTCCCGATGAGCTCATAAGAAAATGCATGGAGACATGGACAGCTTATGATGTTCCGCTTAAGAAACCGGAGACAGCTTATGTTGATACTGATCCAAAATCAAAACGAGCATCAATATTAGCAAAAGCTTCAGTTGAAATGTTGTGTGGACATCATGTCCTATTTGAGGGAGATAAGTCAGTTGGTAAAAACATGGCAGCAGAAAGCTTGGCATACTATGTATTTAGAATGCCTTTTAGAATGCAGACGATGGGACCAAGCATGACAGGTGATGAGTTCTTTGGAACGAAAAGCACAGATAACACCGCAGCATCTATGATCGATAAAAAGATGGCTCTTGCCGCTATCCTTGCTTCTCAAGGAAAAGGAGACAGGCCGGATAATGAATGGAATGCAATTCTTGCCTCAGCAAGAGATTACAATTTCTGGTCGGCAAAGGCTGCTTCCATTCAGATTGTACAGGAACTTACCGTTTTAGTTGAAGCTATGGAAAAGGGAATGATCTATTGTGCCAATGAAGCCAATCTTGTTAATGCAGCTACTTTTTCCGGCGTATTCAATCCGATTCTGGACGGATCAGGAGAAATTGTAGTTCCGGGTAAAGGCATATTAAAGATTCATCCAAAGTTCCGTTTCATCGGAACTCAAAATGCGGACTATACAGGAACATTTGAGCAAAATGATGCAACAACATCACGTCTTGCTTGTATTCAGTTTCCGTATCCCGAATCAATCAAAAAACAGCTCCTTGCCGCAGCTAAAGTTGATCTTGATGATGCTTATTTCACTCAGGCGGATAACCTTTATAAAGGATATTTTAGTGCAGTGAAAAAAGGTCAAGCAGAAAAATGTTGTCTTAATATCCGTGGAATGGTAAGAGCGCTTCAAAGTGTTGCGCTTATTCCCGGCTTTGTTAAGCTGGCAGATGAAATTGAAATGCAGGTTATAAATACCTGCCCTACCGATGATCGTCCCGTTCTTATGGCACAGCTCAAAGAAACTGTGACACTGTAAGGAAAGGGAAAGGAAATGGATGGAGTATTTAGACTCAATAATACAAAAGTTCCTTATATCTACGTTAGTGAAGATCCGGATAAATATTGGAGATATTCCGCTTATTCAGAAAATTTTAACGTTATAGATAAGGGGAGTGTGGATATCGGCAGCTTTCTAGAAGATGCTGCCGATATTATTGCTGAAAATCTTTTTGCAACATCTGTTGCGGAAAGAGTTAATACAGAAATATTTGTTGACAGTCTTTATGCTAAGGCAGCAAATGAATATTTTCTTAGTAGATCTTACGAAAGGAACATATATGTTTGATAGAGAATATCTGAAACAGTGGATAGAACATCATTCAAGATATCTAAATTATTATACAGGTTTTTGCCTTTCCGGAAAAAACTATAAAAAAAGACCAAAACTGGAATTGTCTTATACAGACGGAAACAGCTATACGG
>CAVLAA010000104.1:0-2011 GCA_963660835.1 bacterium | reverse complement strand
ACTTATGACTATGACTTTGTTTAGAATCGGACATGAAGTTCAACATTGTCTTTCCACAACAGCTAAAGCATGGGAGTTTGGTATTTTGACCGGATATCACGTAGTTTGCGAAGCGTTATCCAAAGTACATGAGCCGACACCGAGAAGATTTAGAAAGGAAGCTGACTATGACAGATTTCTTGAAGATCTTTGTGCAGATGGTATTTGTGTATCGAAACAAGCTATCTTAAAGTTTTCTCATTATATCTGCAATTCAGTAGAAGATGGAAGAATTGAAAGAATAAGATGCATGAAGAGACCCGGTTTTAAAGATTATATTGTATTTTGTCGTGGAAAAGAATGGAAAGAATATTCTCTCCCTGATGAAATGATAAACAATATGGGCGATACCAGAAATCATCTTACCGTTGTTCTTAACCAAGTTCTTAGCTTGTCTACAATGGGAATCTATCAAAAAAGATTCTTGGAGGCAGCTGCCAAAGGACCGAAAACACATAAACTGGTTCAAACACTTATACCTGAAATATCGAAGGCTGTTTTTTCAAGAACCTGCAGGGAGGCGATGGGACATGCAATTGAAATTACAAGGATTCTTGCCGATGAAATTGCTGAAGCGTCAACTCTTAATGATTTTGAAAAGTTCATGAGTGAAATATTAAAAGATGTTTGTGATAATGAAAGTTATAGTGCTGATTCCAGAGACGAAGAGACAGGAGATGGAAGTTCTATATCGTATTTCGATAATTCAATAATCAATGAAGAGGTTGAAAATGAGTCCTCTAAGGATTTAGAAAAAACATCTGAAAAAGACGATAAATCCGAATCAGATGATGAACCTGATGCAAAAGCTATTGAAGAGGACATTTCTTCAGCAATGGATACCGCTATGGAAGAAGCGGGAGATAATGTTGAAGATGATGCCAAAAATGCAATAAGTGCAAGCGATGTAGATAAGGGAAAACAATCTATGTCTCCCGTTACCAGTACAGCTGAAGACTATATACCCAACTCGTCAGATGTTGAAGGTGAATATTCTTATAAAGTTAAATTCAAAGAAGAAACAAGAGTATATACTCCGAATAGTAAATGGGAATCTGCATTGGCTTCAGAAGCAAATGTGCTTAAAAGAAAAGTTGACAAAATATTTAACAACATGGAGTCACCTACAATGAGAGCGCAAAATAAAGGTTCTATTGATCCCGGCAGGCTCTTTAAGCTCGCTATTGGTGAAATGGACTGTTTTAAAAAGAAGCAGACAATACAGCAATCCGATTGGTGTGCATATTTTCTACTTGATAATTCAGGTTCAATGGGACCGGGATATGAAGGAGACAAGAAATATTATGCCTGTCGTGCTTTATCCGTTATTGAACATGCTTTTCAAGATTATATGCCTTTAAAAATAACTGCTTTTGATGCAAATGGATGTTATGAGGTAAGGCATGAGGTTATTAAGAATTGGTCGGAAAAAGTTCATGCCAATGCTTCATATAATTTCCTTACAAAAGGCTATACGGGATGGGGAAACAAAGATGGATATTCTATCAGCATTGCATCGTCTGAACTTATGAAACGATCTGAAAAGAAGAAACTTCTTGTTATTTTATCTGATGGGCTTCCGACAGATTATGAGAGTGGCACAGAAGCTTATGCTGATACGGAAAGAGCAGTTAAGGAAGCTGTTAAGAACGGCATTGAAGTATTTTCTATTTACTTTGGTGAACCTCGAATGGATATTGTAAAGAAATTTGAGGAAATGTACGGAGATGTACGTTCTATCACAGTTGCACCTGATCAAATCACAGATGTTTTAATCAAGAAGATGAAGAGATTTTGTTTTAGGAGATAACAAGCAGGAATCCTCGGTTATTCAATTGCCGAGTAGTTCACAAAAAAAATTATTTTTGATAAAGATAAAAAAAAGCAGATTGACTGATGATACTTCTCACTAATACCCCATGGCAAGCCATGGGGGTTGTAATGCAACCCGGAGTGAGTAGCCTAAGTGAAG
>CAVLAA010000103.1:0-5971 GCA_963660835.1 bacterium | reverse complement strand
GAAGATAACCGTCTATGAAGACCACTTCACGGTGGAGTTCAAATCCGGTACAAGCGTGGAAATTCACAGGTAAATACAGAACAATGCATTAGCACCTCGCTGCGGCGGGGTGTTTTTTTGACGCAGCTGCCACAAATTTATTGAATTGTCAAGTGCTTTGCATCGATTTTTAAAGAAAAAGTATTGACGCCTTTTTGTAACAGCGTTATAATAACACTGTTACAAAAAGGAGATATTTATGAGACATGAGAAAACAGGTGTAACCGAGGCTCTTATTAAAAGTGCCAAGAGAGAATTCCTCACATATGGCTTTAACAATGCCAGTTTACGCAGGATATCAGCAGAATCTGGTGTAAGTACCAATTCCATATACACTCGTTTTAAGGATAAAGCGGGGTTGTTTGAGACGGTTGTATCTACTGCGGCTGATGGTCTTATGGAACTTTATCTGGCACATATTAAGCCGGCTATTGATGCCATAGATATGGAGGTGGCAATACAGCAAGGCAATGAAGGTACAGATGACGTTCTCGACTATATTTTTCAGTATAAAGAAGAATTTATCCTGCTATTTTGTCATAGCCAGGGTACGAAATATCAGGATTATTTTGACAGGCTCTCTGGAATAGAAGAGAAGTTCTACAAGCTCTTTGTTAAAAAGTATGCAACTAAGACAGCCTGTGTGGATGAGTTTTTTATTCATGTTCAGTGCCGGCTAGGATGGCAGTGCATATATGAGATATTATCTCATGATAAGTCCTACGAGGAGGCAGTCGTTTATATGACGAATGTTCGTCAGTATAATTTTGCAGGATGGAAGGCAGTTATGGGATTATAGGCTGTCACATAGGATTAATAATCCTGACACCGATAACAGGCAGTATTATTTTGTTAAAAGTAATACTGCTTAAAAAATAAATATGAGTAAGCGATAGCTAACTCAAGTAAGGAGGATGTGTCTTGAAAAAAAAGAAACAAAGCAGTATGTCGAGGCTTATGGAGATGGCTGGAAAGCATAAGTACTTTTCTTATGCAGCAGTAGTCCTTGCCGCAGTCAGTGCCGTGCTGGCACTCATGCCATTTATTTGCATCTGGAGAATAATCAGAGAAATAATACAGATTGGAAGTGATTATCAGGCTGCTGCACATATTGCAGGATACGGCTGGCAGGCAGTAGGATTTTCTTTGCTTGCAATGGCATTTTATATAGGCTCACTCATGTGTTCTCATAAGGCGGCTTTTCGAGTTCAGGTTAACCTTCGCGTTAAGCTGATGGAGCATATCATGAAACTGCCGATTGGATACGTGGAGTCTCAGGGAACAGGAAAGATAAAAAAGATCGTATTTGATTCTACCGGAGCTACAGAGACTTTTCTGGCTCATAATCTGCCGGACAAGGTGGTGTCCAAGGTCACACCGATCGCACTCCTAATCATTATGTTTGCGTATGACTGGAAACTGGGAATTATATGCCTGATTCCGGTTGCTTTCGCTTTTCTTATTATGGGAACCATGATGATGGGTTCTAAGATGGCAGAGGATATGAAGCAGTATCAGAACGCCCTTGAGACCATGTCATCAGAGGCGGTAGAGTATATTCGTGGCATTCCGGTAGTAAAGACTTTTGGACAGAGCGTATTCTCTTTTAAACGTTTTAAGAATGCCATTGATGCCTACGAAAAATGGACATTAGATTATACAAACGCAATGATGATTCCAATGCTTGGATTTACTACATTCTCCAACGCCATTTTTGCAGCACTTACTGCAGCTGCATTCTTGTTGGGAAAAGGAGGTCTTACGGATTCTCTAATTCTTAGCATTTTGTTTTTTGTATTGATCTCTGCTGTACTTACCACCACTCTTATGAAGGTGGCATATGCTGGCGAGTCTCAGATACAGGTGGAGGATGCACTAAAGCGAATGGATGAAATATTGGATATCCAATCATTGCCAACCGTAGAAGATAGGGCTGATATGCAGGATACATCTGTAAAAATTACAGACATCTGCTTCTCTTATGATAAGGATAAAGAGGCAATTTCACATATTTCCTTGGATATTGCAGCAGGTCAGCATATAGCACTGGTAGGGCCGTCAGGTGGCGGAAAAACAACCCTGACTTCACTTATCGCCCGATTTTGGGATGTAGATGCAGGAAGTATCTTAATAGGCGGAGTGAATGTAAAGGAGATTCCAACAGATCAGCTGATGGATACCGTGTCTTATGTATTTCAGGATAGCAGGCTACTGAAAACATCAATTCTGGAAAATGTGCGCATGGGAAGACCGACGGCCACCGATGAAGAGGTTTTAGAAGCACTGAAAGCAGCCATGTGTACAGACATATTAGAAAAGCTATCCCAAGGAGTAGATACTGTTATTGGAGCAAAGGGTACCTATGTGTCCGGAGGTGAGATGCAGCGAATAGCCATAGCAAGAGCCTTCCTGAAAAATACACCAATACTCATTTTGGATGAAGCTACGGCTTTTGCAGATCCGGACAATGAGATCATGGTACAGCAGGCTTTTGAGAATCTGGCAAAGGACAAGACAGTTATTATGATCGCACATCGCCTGTCAACAATTAGAAATGCGGATAAAATATATGTTCTGAAGGACGGAATCATAGCAGAAGAAGGCAACCATAGTCAGCTGCTTGAACAAAATGGCATCTACAGCCATATGTGGAGTGAATATAATAAGTCGGTTGACTGGCAGGTGATAAAGGCAGGTGCATAGAATGATGGAAAATTTAAAACACAGATACGCTCTGTCTGACAGGGGCGCAAAACAAATGGTTTGGGCATTTTTTACAGTGACATTATCCAATCTGGTACTTATGCTTCCGGTAGCGCTTATTTACTGCCTGGCATCTTATCTCTTACAGGGAAAACTGCCTGAGAAAACAGGCGGATTTTTGATAGCGTGTATTGTGATTTTACTGCTGATATTATTTACTACTTATCTTCAGTATAAGGCTACATTCTACGCGACTTATGTAGAAAGTGGTGTGAGAAGGCGTGCACTGGCAGAGAAACTAAGAAGATTGCCCCTGTCTTTTTTCGGCAAAAAGGATTTGTCTGATTTGACACACACGATTATGACGGGCTGTGCCACTATAGAGACTGCCAGCTCTCATTGGATACCGGAGCTTATCGGAGCGATGATATCCACGACTATAGTAGTCATTGGACTGTTCTTTTTTAACTGGGAAATGGCTCTTGCTGCAGTATGGGTTATGCCAGTCGCATTTATCATAGTCTTGACCTCCAGACGAGGACTTAAAAAAGTACACGAGAAAACCATGACTGATAAACTATCTTGTGAAGATGGCATTCAGGAGGCTTTGGAGACAATCAGAGATCTTCGGTCAAATAATATGACGGAGAGCTACATGCAGGGACTGACCGGCAAAATTAAAAATGTAGAGAAAAATTGTATTAATCTGGAGTTTCGTAATGCTGCTTATGTATGCTCAGCGCAGATGATATTAAAGCTTGGTATTGGTACTGTGGCGGTCGTAGGAGCTGCACTTCTGGTAAAAAATGAGATAAATGTCCTAACATTCTTTGCTTTCCTGCTTGTGGTGACCAGAATGTATGAGCCTATGCAGATCGCTTTGCAGAATTTGTCGGCAATCATAGGACTTGATACGACTTCGGCTCAGATGGATGAGATATTGTCAGCAAAAGAACAACAGGGAAAGGAGACTTTAACCAACGCAGGTTATGATATTGTATTTGATCATGTGGGATTTTCTTACGAAAACGGAGAAGAAGTGCTGTCAGATGTAAGTTTTGCTGCTAAGTCAGGTCAGGTAACAGCGCTAATCGGTCCATCCGGTGGAGGTAAGACTACAGTTTCTCGTTTGGCAGCCAGATTTTGGGATTGCAGCAGAGGACAGGTGACAGTAGGAGGCATGGATGTATCCACCGTAGATCCTGAGAAGCTATTATCGCTGTATTCCATTATATTCCAGGATGTCACTTTATTTAACAATACGATTATGGAAAATATCCGTATAGGTAAAAAGGATGCTTCTGATGAAGAGGTTCTGGCAGCAGCAAAACTTGCAAATTGTATGGAATTTGTGGAGAAACTGCCAGAGGGTATGAATACCATGATCGGTGAAAATGGTGCCAGCCTTTCCGGAGGTGAGAGACAACGCATATCCATAGCCAGAGCTTTTTTAAAGGATGCGCCGATTATATTGATGGATGAGGCTACGGCATCTCTTGATGCAGACAACGAGTCTGTCATTCAGGAAACTCTGTCATGCCTGATCAAAGATAAGACGGTTCTCATCATTGCACACCGCATGCGAAGCGTGGCCGGAGCAGACTGGATTGTCGTTCTTAAAGATGGCAGTGTAGCTGAGCAGGGAAGCCCGGATGAACTGTACCGGAGTGGTGAGATATACCGCCATATGGTGGATCTGCAGATACAAAGCAGACAATGGGTTATGGAATAAATTGTCACAATAGAATTGTTTAGTTGCTATTGTTATGAATATGCAGGAAGAAAATATTCAAAGAAATGCAGAGAAACGCGGATTGATATTGAGAGACAGGTCAGTAGGGGCATTCGTGCCTGAAAAAAATAATCAATGCCGCTTGGGAGGACTTGTGAATAAGAAAATATGGGATTTATATGCACCAATCTATGAGAAGGCCATGAAGGCAGATCAGAGATATTATAACTACATGTACAAAAGAATTCCCATGCAGATAGAAGACAAGGAGGTTCTGGAGATTGCAACAGGACCAGGCCTTCTGGCTAAGCATGTGGCTGAGGCTTCGAAGAAGATGATTGCGACAGATTATTCTGAGGGAATGATCAGAGAAGCTATAAAAGGAAAGTATTCGGAGAAACTGAGATTTGAGGTGGCAGATGCAGCATCCCTTCCGTATCAGGATAACTCCTTTGATGTTATTTTGATTGCCAATGCATTGCATGTTATGCCAGAGCCGAAAAAGGCTCTTTCAGAAATCGACAGGGTGCTGCGAGAGGATGGAATCCTGATTGCACCGAACTTTGTAGGACATAAGAACGGAACAGTCAGCAGGCTTTGGGGCGGTATACTAAAGCTTGCTGGAATCAAATTTGAATATCAATGGGCACCGGAGGAATATTTGGAGTGGCTCGAAGGGAATGGCTGGAAAATAACGTTTTCAAAGCTGATGCCTTCCAGAATTTCACTTATGTATGCTGAGTGTGTGAGAAAATGATAAAATATGGATATGTTCCATCAAACAGGCAAAAGTCTCAAAACAGGGATGATATGTTCCGACAAACGGACGAAAGTCTGAAAACAAGGTCGATATATTCTCACAGACGGACAAAACGGTAAAATGTGCTCCTACAATTCATGTTGCCAGCTCAAGCCAGGTTGGAAACAAGTATAGGATGTCAAAAAAAGTTTTGATGGGTGGCTGGATAAACTATAAACCAGAGCAAAATATGGTCAAAAAATTATCGATATCCGACCTACAGCACGTTATAATATAGTTAATCTAATAAGAAAACCAAATGATCATTGTTGCAAAGCTGAATCGTAATGGTGGCCAACTGAGTGAACTCGATGGAACGGAATGGTTATATCCAGGTGCTTTACTATATCCGCGATATGCTGATTCAGTATATGGATGAGACAAAGAAAACAATTCATTTTTCTTATTTTAAAGAAATAAAAAAGCCTGTTAAGCCTTATAGAACAAGGAAAAACAGGACAAAATAAAAAAGCTGCTAACCGGAATTGAACCGGTGACCTCATCCTTACCAAGGATGCGCTCTACCGACTGAGCCATAGCAGCAATCTAACAATTTAGAATTGTATCAAAACGCAAAAAGTTTGTCAATGAATATTTATGACTGCTAATGTTACGTTACTGTCAAGTAATCGTTGGCAAACCTTTCATACAGATCAACTCTCGCATTGCATGTGTGAGATATGCAGCCAAGACACGCT
>CAVLAA010000102.1:0-6119 GCA_963660835.1 bacterium | reverse complement strand
ACACATACCTGAAGGATATGATAAAGTAAATCTTGTTCCGTTTAGGGAAATACAAAGATTTATAATGAAATGGAAAACAGTAGGAGCTGTAAGTGCTTTATTAAATACACTCGGAAATATCATTGGTTTTATTCCATACGGAATATTTATTCCCATACTTTTTAAAAGAGCCGATGGATTTTTAAAGCTTTTGTTAATAGGTTTTTTATCGAGCCTTGCGATCGAAACAATTCAGCTGATATTTGATGTAGGCGTTTTTGATGTAGATGACCTTATGCTGAATACTTTAGGCACGATATCAGGCTATGGATTGTATATAGCTGCAAAGAAAATGATAGTATATGAAAGGAAAAAGAATGAAAAGAGCGCATAGATATTCTGTGGTAAAAAAGCCGGTATCAAAAACAGGAAGGTTTTCTGTAATATTAGCATTGATATCTGCAGCTGCATTTGCTTTTTGTATACTTGCGTCCGCAGTAAGAGGAGGCGAAGGTCAGACATATATAGGAGCAATAGGGCTTGCGGCAATGCTTATAGCTCTTTATGGATGTATATTGAGCTTTAAGGAAATGTCACAGAAGAAAAAGGGCAATAAAATGCTTTTTGCAGGAGCTATTTTATGCGGAGTTTTGTTTATGGTCTGGGCAGCTGCTTTTATAGCAGGAATAAAGGGATGAAATAACTGCGAATAAAGAAAGAGGATAAAATGGATTTAGAACGATTTGAAAAACAGAAAAATTTTATATTGGAAATAGACAAGGAAAAGGAAATTTTCAGGCAGACACATCTAAGCTGCAGGGACAGAAGAGAAAATGACTCCGAGCATGCATGGCATATGGCTATAATGGCATGGATCCTTTCAGAATATTCAAATACGGATATCGATCTTCTGAAAACGATAATGATGATACTTACACATGACTTGGTAGAAATTTATGCCGGTGATACGTATGCATATGATCAAAAGGGAAAGGAAAGCGAGAAGGAAAGAGAAAATAAAGCCGCAAAGAAGATATATTCAATGCTTCCTGAGGATCAGGGCAGCAAGCTAAAGGCTTTATGGGAGGAATTTGAGGCCTATGAGAGTCCTGAGGCCAGATTTGCGCATACAATGGATAATTTTCAGCCTATGCTTTTAAATGACAGTAATGATGGAAATGACTGGAAGACTCACGGGATCGCAAGAGCTCAGGTAGAAAAGAGAAATGAAAAAACCGGCACAGGCTCAAAAGAAATCTGGGAATTTATGCAGAAGGTTATAGAGCGACATGTACAGGATGGCAGCCTAAAGGAGTGAAAATGCAATACAATGAATTAGAAGAAAGACTGGAATTGTGCAGCTACAGATTAAAGCAGATACCGGATGAAAATAATATAAAAGCACCTTTTGATGATTTCTTTAAAAAAGAAGCAAATTTTTTAATAAAAATGCTGGATATAAAGGAATGGCTAAGGAATGAAAATGAAAAGACGGTTGAGAGTCTTTGTGATGTAAACCATAGCATGTATAAAGAACTTTTTAAGGAAAATTATCATGTATGTTACGGAAATCCGGATTACTGTACTCGTGTAATGGGAGATGAATATGGCAGACTTTTTGGACTTTTATATAGTGAGTTGAGAGGAGTCATAGCATATATATATGAAGACAGGATCTGGGATCTGGTTATTTCACTGGAGCTTTTTCTGGAATGTTATGTAGCATTTGAGGATGATGAAGTAAGTGTAAGGATATTTAAACTTATTCTTGAGAATTATTTCAGGGATTACTGCAGTGAATTTATAGACTACAGAATCGCGGAAATAGTCGATCCTTCACTTGATTTTGCTACAACGATCATAATGGAGGCAGACCTTAGTGATCTTCGATATCTTTATTCATACGGAGAGTATGTTTCTTCCAATGAAATTGAAACTGCAAAATTTTTAAATACTCTGTCCCAAGAAGAAATTGACAAAATGGCTTCAACATATACTGAGGGTTATCGCATTGGATTTATTACAACAGGAAAAGATATATCTAAAAAGAAAACCGTAAATATCAGATATTCTTTAGGATTTGAAAGAATGGTAAAAAGTGCTATTTTGCAGTTTGAGGCCATGGGATTGAAACCGGTCATATATAGAGCAGCAAGCCATCAGATAAATAAAAAATCCGTACGTATCGGATATTTCGGAGCTGATCCCAATCCTCAGTTTAGCTTTGATCACAGAAATGATGAGGCTTTATTTTTGGATGAGAAAATGGTTACCAAAAAGCTTTCGGCCATGCATGAGGCTTTTGAAAAGCGAAAGGAACTAAGCAATAGTCACGGAGGCCCGGCATGCATTGAGATTTTCGGTGAGAAGCCATTTGTTCCGGAGGTAAAAAAAAGCTGCTTTGTTCTTAGCAGTGAGCAGCAGGAATTAAAGGTAAAATATAACACTCAGGCTGCACAGCTTACAAACAGATATATTATCGGCGAGGAAAGAAGCTTTACTATTATAGCATATCCGATTCCTGAGATCGCAGGCGGAGATATGAAGCTTTATTCTGAAATTTTCAGGGAGATAGTTAAGATCAATACCTTGGATTACAGAACCTATCAGAATATTCAGCAGAGGATCATAGATGCTTTAGATAAAGGCGAAAGAGTCTATGTAAAGGGAGCTGATGGCAATGAAACGGATTTGGTAATAGAGCTTCATGAGCTTTTAGATCCGGCAAAGGAAACCAATTTCGAAAACTGTGTTGCGGATGTTAATATTCCTGTAGGAGAGGTATTTACATCACCTATACTTAAGGGGACTAACGGACTTCTTCATGTTTCAGAAGTATATCTGAACGGACTTTTATATAAAAACCTGCGCATTTGGGTAAAGGATGGCATGACAGCTGATTATTCATGTGATAATTTTGAAGATCCGAAAGAGGGAAGGCATTATATTGAAGAAAATATCCTTTTCAGGCACAAATCTCTTCCTATGGGTGAATTTGCAATAGGTACAAATACTACAGCATATGCAATGGCACAGAAGTATAAAATAGCAGAAAAGCTGCCTATACTTATTGCAGAAAAGATGGGTCCGCATTTTGCTTTTGGTGATACATGCTATAGCTGGGAGGAGGATATTGTAACATACAATCCGGACGGTAAAGCTATCGTGGCAAGAGAAAATGAGTGCTCAATGCTTAGAAAGACGGATCCTTCCAAGGCATATTTTAATTGTCATACGGATGTAACTATTCCATATAATGAGCTTGATTATATTTATGTCGAAGATAAAAATAAAGAAGCACATTATATAATCGATAATGGCAGATTTGTTTTAGACGGATGTGAGGAGCTGAATAAACCTATAGAGGGGCTGTAAAAAGTTTGCATTGTACAAGGATACAAAAAAGGATATAATACTAAAGTTAATTTTATCCTGAATTTTTGGAGGAACGAATGAAAAAAGGAATAATAAAAACACTGAGCATCGCTGCTGCATTTTCGGCAGCAACCGCTTCACTTGCAGGATGCGCAGGTGACGGAAAGATAAATTCAGAGGAAACTGCCATTGTTGTTAATGATGAAGAGATTCCTTTGGGAGAGGCCAATTTTATTTTAAGACATCAGCAGTCACAGACATATTATTATATGCAGATGATGGGAATGGCCTCAAGCTCATTATGGAGCGGTGAATCAGAGGATGGAAAAACCTATGGTGATTCACTAAAGGAAAGTGTATATGATGATATCGTACAGACTGTTCTTGCAAGACAAAAGGCAAAGGATGAATATGGAATAACATTGACAGATGAGGAGCAGACTTCAATTGATGAGGCAGCTCAAAGCTTTATGGATGCAAATCCGAATGCTGAGGAAGAAATCGGAATAACATTGGATCAGCTGAAGGATGTGCTTAGCATGTATACGTACTTAAATGACGTTACGCCTTACATTATCCAGAATGTAGATACTGAGGTATCAGATGATGAGGCAGCACAATGCAAGATCATTTATGCACGTATTAAAAAGAATTCAGATGAAACAACTGATGACAGTACATCTGAGGCTTCATCAACATCATCAAGCAGCGAAGATGATACAAAGACAAATGAGCAATTATATGCAGAAGCAGAACAGGTTCTTGCAAAATTTCAGGAAGCAGGAGATATAGACGGTGATGCAGCAAATGAGCTTGCAGACAGTGTAGATGAGGATTTCTATGCAATGTCATACTCATATGGCTCAGATGATACTTCATTTTCATCAAGTGTAAAGGAAGCAGCAGCTACACTTTCAGATGGTCAGGTATATGATAAAGTAATAGATGATGACAGCTATTATTATGTTGTAAAAATGGTTTCTACATTTGACAGAGAAGCAACTGATCAGAAAAAGGAAAGCATAGTTTCTGAAAGAAAGACAACAGCAATAAATGATACACTTTCAAGCTGGCAGGAAGAAGCAACAGCAGAAGCTAAGAGCTGCTGGAATAAGCTTACCGTAAATGATAAGGATGTATATACGATGCAGCAGACAACAACGTCATCAACATCTGAAACGTCAGATACAACAGAAAGCGCATCATCGACATCTGCTGACAGCACATCGACAGAAGCTTCTACTTCATCAGCATCTGAAAATTAATAATAGCAGTTTAAGGATTTGATATGCATAACGATCTCTTAACTATAGGAAATTTAACCATACACAGCTATGGACTTATGATAGCAATAGGAATTCTTGCGGCATATTTTACAGCAGAATATCGTGCCAAAAAGCAGGGACTTGATTATGATAAGGTATTTGGGCTTGTGATATGGTGTGTAATATTTGGATTTCTTGGATCTAAAATATTATATTTTATTACGATATTCGATCAGATAATAAACGATCCGTCAATAATGATCAGATCACTTGCAGACGGATGGGTAGTCTATGGCGGAATAATCGGTGGAATAATCGGTGGATTTTTGTATTGTAAAAGATATAAATTGCCGTCACTTAGATTTTTTGATATCGGGCTTGCAAGTGTAGCACTTGCGCAGGGCTTTGGACGTATCGGATGTTTTCTTGCAGGATGCTGCTATGGAGTTGAAACTGACAGTGTATTTTCAATAACATTTACACATTCGGATTTTGCACCAAATAATGTCCGGCTTGTTCCGACTCAGCTTATATCAAGTGCACTCGATTTTCTGCTAGCTGCTTTTCTTATGCTCGTAAGTAAAAGAAAAAAATATAAGCCGGGACAATGTACAGGCCTATATCTTATCTGCTATGGCATAGGAAGATTTATCCTTGAATTTTTCAGAGGAGACCTTATCAGAGGAAATGTAGGATCTTTATCTACATCACAATTTATTTCAATATTTATTGTTATTGCCGGAGTTGTTTTCTTCTATATATGCACAAAGAAAGATGTAAATGAAAGAAAGCTTAAGGCATGCATATTTGACCTTGACGGAACACTTCTGTATACGCTTGATTCGATCGCAGCACCTACAAATGCCGCACTAAAGGAATATGGATTTGAGGAACAGCCTTTAGAAGCTTATAAGCAGTTTGTAGGAGACGGTTACAGAAATTGCGTTAAACGCGCGCTTATAGCAGCAGGAGATACAGAGCTTTTAAAAGAAGAAGAAGTATATGCATTTGGAAAGCATCTGTATGATGAAAATCCTATGTATGAGGTAAAACCGTTTGACGGTATGAAAGAGGCTCTTTTAAAGCTTAAGCAAAATAAAATGAAGCTGGCTGTTTTGACAAATAAACCGCATGAGTCGGCAGTAACTGTCGTAGAGCATTTTTTTGGAAAAGAAACCTTTGATTTTATAAGAGGACAAATAGACGGTAAGCCGTTCAAGCCGGATCCGGTCTGTGCAAATGACATTCTAAAGGAGTTTAACGTAAAGCCTGAGGAATGTGGATATTTTGGCGATTCAAATACAGATATGCAGATGGGCAAGAATGCCGGATTTTACACAGTAGGTGTGCTTTGGGGATATCGAAGCAGAGAAGAACTTGAAGAAAATCATGCAGATATTATAATAAAAGATATAAATTTAATACCGGAGGTATGCTCATGGGAGAATATTCAGAAGAATGTTTAAAGTATTTTCTTGAAAATCAATCGCAGTTCTTTGA
>CAVLAA010000101.1:2152-6128 GCA_963660835.1 bacterium | reverse complement strand
GTCATGCACATCCATGCAAATACAAGGCTTCCGCCTCGGCTTACTATATTCATTTTGCGCTTGTGCTTTTTTATTTGATCGATAGTTTTTCTTGTAATTCCGCAGTGAAGTGTTACAAAGTCTACGCCATCCTCGGCATGCAGTCTTATCACGTCAATGAAATCCTTGGCGCTTAGTGTGGCAAGGTCACGTTGATAATGGATGACGCTGTCATAAATAGGAACGGTACCGATCATGGCCGGACATTCGCTTGTCAGCTTTTTGCGAAATGGCTGGGTATTACCATGGCTGGAAAGATCCATGATTGCTTCAGCTCCCAGATTTACGGCACTCATAACCTTCTGCATCTCAATATTGTAATCCTTACAGTCTCTTGATACTCCCAGATTGACATTGATTTTTGTACGCAGCATGCTGCCGACTCCCTCCGGACTTAAGCAGGTATGGTTTCTGTTTGCGCAGATAGCTACTTTACCCTCTGCTACCAGTTTCATCAGCGCCTCAGATGACATATGTTCTTTTTTCGCAACGGTCTCTATTTCAGGTGTTACGATTCCTTTTCTTGCTGCGTCCATCTGTGTTGTGTAATTTCTCATGATATTCTCCTTTGTGTGGATTTTTTTGAAACAAATTTACAACATTTTTCTTAAGCGACAGAAAGTGGTGCTCCCAATCGGCCGCTGTAAATAATAAAAGCGGATATACCAAAATAGGCATATCCGCTTATTTAACAATAAAAAAAGCATCCAGTATATCCCTACGTTGGCATTATCCAAATCAGGTTACGGGTCCAGACCATATAGTCTGCTCTCAGCCTGCTATCGGCAAGCTCCCCTTTTATAAATAATTAATTGGTATCATCCGGCATTTAGCCTTGATCCAATCAACGAGTCTTAGTATAGCACGATGATTTTCTCGTTACAATAGATTTTGAAAAAAGAACAGATCCTTGTAATATGCTTCACTGACAGATCAGATAAAAGTCACACTACGCATTTTTCTTTGATTTTATGAATATTGATCTGAAGATAAATCTGGCAAGAGGGCCTACTATTATAAGCTGAATAGGAAATGCCATAATGAAGTTTTTGCAATATGTTGTGAGATAATCAGGAATAAAATTGCCTGTAAAGCCATATCCGTGATATACACCGAGTATGCTTGCAAATGTAACCTGCCATATTACAGTAAATGTTTGTATTGCAAAAATTATGAAAATAGGTCTGTCGCCTGGTTTAACAACCCTAAATGCACATTTTTTTGCAAGATGACCCGATACAAAATATGCAAGCAGTCCGATAATTATATATTCAATCCACATTGCTTTAAGGGCAATTAAAAATGTATGATTTGTAAAACTGCCACTTGCCATAACCGTATTATATAAGGTCATGATATAAACCATCATCCATGCGGTAATAGCTGTAAAAAATATTGATTCTCCTTTTGTTATTGGCATTGTTTAGTCCTCCAATTGTAAATTGTAATAAAGTAAAAACAGTTTGAAAGCGTAGCTTTCACACAAAAAAAGACAATAAATATACCTATCCGTCCGACATTAGATAGGTGACATTTATTGTCTCTTCTTAAAACATCCGTAATCTGCTCATTTTTTTGGAACGACAGTTTACTTATGTTTTATCGAGTCTAAAAATCAATTCTTCGTGCATAGGCAAGCTTGCACTGAAAGTGTTGTATTTTCGACTCTGGTATTATATTTGTATACCAGTAATATAACCAAAAGATTAATTTTAAGTCAAGATAAAAATATAAACGATCTTGAATATTAAGGGTACTTGATTTTGTCTGGTAAAATCAACAAATGTATGATAGATTAAGGCTGTTCTGAATATAAGAAAATCATGATGTTGAAGAGGTATACATTGAAAAATAACATAGATAGGATTGAAAGAAAACGCCAAAGGGAACAATATGTCGTAGAGGAAATGATCCGATTATATTGTAAAAAAAATCATCCTGCAGAAAAAGGAAAGCTATGTTCTGAGTGTATGGAACTGGCCGAATATGCAAAGCTTAGAAGCCAGAAATGTCCGTTTATGGAAAACAAAACATTTTGTGCAAATTGTAAGGTACATTGCTATAAACCGCAAAAAAGAGAGCAGATTAAAAAGGTTATGAGATTTTCAGGCCCGAGGATGCTGCTTTATCATCCTATACTTGCTATTTGGCATCTGTTTTGCAGTATGAAGCAGAAACGCAGGCAAACATCTTGATTTTAGGAGTTGACCGGTTTGAATAAAAAGCATTCAAATAAACTTAGATGACACAGCCGGTATGTTAGAAAAGAGGAAAATATGAAAATAAGATCAGTAGCTGTACTTGGAGCAGGAGCTGTAGGCTCATATATAATTTGGGGCTTATCAAAGCTTGAGGATATAAAATTCGGAGTAATTGCAGAAGGCGAAAGAGCAAAAAAATTACAAAAAAACGGGTGTACGATAAATGATATCAAATATTACCCGAATGTATGGACTCCTAAGGAAGCACATGGAGTCGATCTTCTTATTGTAACTCTTAAATATGGTGCACTTGAGCAGGCACTTGACAGCATTAAAGAAATAGTAGCCGAAAATACAATGGTTATGAGTCTTATGAATGGAGTTGACAGTGAGGAAATCATCGGAAAATGCATATGTGAGGACAACATATTAGATTCATTAATAAAGATAGCATCTCATAGAAAGGAAAATGGAGTTTATTTTAATCCTAAGACGACAGTAGGCATAGTCTATGGTGAGACTAAAGAACCATTTGAAAGTAAGAGAGTGATTGCTCTTGAAGAATTATTATCAAGAACGGAAATTCATTACAGAAGAACTGATATGATCAGAGAAGAAATTTGGGCAAAGTTCAGATTAAATGTATGCAACAATCTGCCTCAGGCTATATTGGGTGCAGGAGTTGGATGCTACAGAGACAGCAAACATATACAAGCAATAAACGAAGGTTTAAGGAAGGAGCTTGAGAGCATTGCCCTTGCTAATGGTATAGATTTATCAAAGTGCCCTGATTCGATAGGACATGGAAGTCCGGTAAAGACAACAGCGAAATTTTCCACACTGCAGGATCTTGAGGCCGGAAGACATACAGAAATAGATATGTTTTCAGGGGCTCTTATTAGGCTGGGAAGAAAGCTTGGAATTCCGACTCCATACAATGAGTATACATATCATATGATAAAAGCAATTGAAGAAAAAAATGACGGTTTATTTGATTATACAGGCAATGAGCCGCATACATGGGCTAAATAACACAATAGCTATTTAAGAATTTTTAAGAATTACTTCAGAAACTGATAAGAATATGGTTGGATAATGTACCACGATAAACAAAAGAATTTAACCGAAGGGAGTAATTTTATTATGAAAAAATTTGCAAAAAAAGGTCTTGTACTTTGCGCAGTAGCAGCAATGGCAATCGGAATGGTAGCTTGTGGATCATCATCAAGCAGCACAAGCACAAGCTCAAAATCTGAGGTTGAGAGCAGCGTTGACAGCAAGAGCGAGGCTTCTTCAGAGAGCACAGAGGAAGCTTCTACAGAAAGCACATCAACAAAGTCTGAGTCAGAAGAAGCAACAACTTCTTCAAGCGATGCAGCTGAGGCAGAAAGCACAAGCGCTTCTACAAGCAAATAATAAAAATATTAGAGAATAAACTAAATATTTTATTTTAAAATGCGGCAGTGGTTTCATTGCCGCATTTTTACATGACAGCCTATAAATTATTAAATAAATTTTTAAATCAATTAGCCACAACAGAATGTCTATCGTATAAATAAGCAAGGATAATTAGAATAGTATAACTCTCGAATGGGGAGGCGATAGATATGTTGTCAAGATTCTTTAAAATAAAATATTTGGTAATAGCAGCATTTGCAGTAGTTTTACTACTTTTTTTATTGATGGCTGTATTGTATCCGGCAAATGTATATTCCGTCGGAAAACAGTCAGTGCAT
>CAVLAA010000101.1:0-2110 GCA_963660835.1 bacterium | reverse complement strand
ATTATGAACAGAGAGTATAAATTAAAAGAAAAGTTTTAATACATGCATGTTCAAAAAAATCGGCATTTTAGATAATAATGATTGTAAACCTCGTAGAAGTCAGCCTGCTTAATCCGTGGACATAAAAGCAGGATGTTGTATAATATGTTCAAAGAATTAAATCGTAACATGGAGAAATTGCTGATGAAAAATGAGAGAGTTCTCATTATAGAGGATGATGCAGATATAAGAGAAGGCGTCAGGATATTGCTTGAAAGCGAAAATTACGAGGTAACAGAAGCCGAAAGCGGGAAAATAGGACTTGAATTATTGGATAAGGATACAGATCTGGTGATCCTGGACATAATGATGCCGGGAATGTCAGGTCTTAGAACCTGTGAAGAGATAAGGAAAATATCAAATGTTCCGGTTCTTTTCCTTACTGCCAAGGCACAGGAGTCGGATAAGCTTATAGGACTTATGGTAGGCGGAGATGATTATCTTGCAAAGCCATTTTCATATGCTGAGCTTTTGGGACGAGTTAAGGCACTTTTGAGAAGATATAATATTTACAAGGGAAGAGAACAGACAAAAGCTGAAAGTGATGATAAACCATATATCCAGATAGATGGGATCAGAGTGCATGAGGAATTCAATGAGGTTTATGTAGATGGTGAAGCAAAGGAAATGTCTGATATTGAATATAGGATTTTGCGTCTGCTTATGAAGCATCCAAGAAAAATATTCTCGGCACAGAATATATATGAAAGCGTTTGGGAGGAGCCTTACTTTTATTCATGCAACGGAACAGTAATGGTTCATATAAGAAAGCTTCGAGTAAATGTAGAAAAAGATCCGAAAAATCCACATTATATAAAAACTGTATGGGGAAAGGGATACAAATTTGACGCATAAGATATACAAAAGAAATTCGCTGTATGTGCAGCTTTTAAAGCTGCTTGTGGTTTCAGTGGCAATAGCTATAGCGGCTTTTTTTGTATTTAATTCTATTTCAAATTATTTGATAGAAAACTATCTCGAAAATTCTGATTATATAGAAGATAAAAACCAGCAAAACATAGGAAAGCTGCAGCAGTATATTAATAAAAATAGCATTTCGACAGATGATACAACAATGCTTGACATATGGGTCAAGGAACAGAAGATTGTAAATATAAGAGTTTATAATAACGAGGGACAGGTTTACGATTCGGAATATCCTGATCAAAATGTTTTAAAAAAGAGCATATCGTTTGATGATTATGAATGGGAAAGTTATTATAAGGTTAAATTTGCAGATGGTTCTGCAGAGGTTGTCATAACCGGTCTATACGGATATCAACTGTATAACCGGATTTTTATAATGGATTTATGCTTTGCATTTGGCATTTTCCTGATAGCGGTTTTGCTTGGCATAAGAAAGAAAATGAAATATATTTCTGTTTTGAGAGATGAAATAGAAATCCTCGAAGGCGGTGATCTGGAGCATCCTGTGACAATAGATGGAAAGGATGAGCTGTCTTCTCTTGCAGAGGGACTTGAGGGGATGAGGATATCATTTAGAAATCTGATAGAATCCGAGGCAGAAATGACGAGGGAAAATCAAAGGATCGTAACATCGATGTCTCATGACCTTAGAACTCCTATAACATCTATTATGCTTTATACAGAGATTTTAAAGCAGGGTAAATACACAAATACAGATCAGCTAAAGCAATATATAGAGAGAATAGACAAAAAAGCGCACAGAATGAAGCAGCTGACAGACAACCTCTTCGAATATTCATTGATCGCAGGTGACAATACTCCTATGCTTGAGGAGCCGGAATCATATGAAACTATATTTTATGATCTTTTTTCGGAAACCTGCAATTATTTAAGCCAAAAGGGCTTTGAAATTGATTTCAAAGTTAAATGGTCAGAAGAAAAGGTAAGGATTTCCACAAATTATGTAATGAGGATAATGGATAATATTGCTTCCAATATCGTAAAGTATGCAGATCACAATGCTCCGATCAGGATAGAGGATATACAGGATGAACTGCATATAGGATTTGTATTTGAAAATAAGATCAGAAAGCCTGATAAAAATACAGAAAGCACCGGAATTGGAATGCAAAATATTAAAAAT
>CAVLAA010000100.1:0-6348 GCA_963660835.1 bacterium | reverse complement strand
GTTTATCCTTCTCAATTCCTCATCATATTGTGTTTTTTATCTTTTTTATTTTTTTCAAATTTAATCATATCTGACACGAAAAACTTTTTCCCGTCTGTCTATGCCATGCTGTCCCACTTACAAACCGCTTATTTTCAATCATTATTTATTTCTCTATCCGCGCTTATAGCTTTCGCAATTCTATAGTCCGGCTTATCCTGTGTGTTGGAGAACTTGACTCGTTTTCATTTACAAATACAACGAACGGGTCATATTTCATATTTCTACTTTAAAAATTATAAAACATCCCTTGTATCGTATCTTATGCCGTATTAAAATATTCACGTTTTGTAATTATTCGGAACTCCATTCGCAGAACGCAGTTTTGCACGGCTCTGAATAGTTACCATATTTTATTAAATAATGATACATGAGTTCAAGGGGGATATTTATTATGAAGGATTTGACTGTCGGACGACCGCTCAAGATCATATTGCTTTTCTCACTTCCTATACTAATAGGAAATCTTTTCAACATGGCTTACAACTTAGCTGATACAAGGATCATCGGATCTTTTATAGGAAATGATGCGCTTGCTGCCGTCGGCTCGGTAAGCTCTCTCAATGACCTGCTTGTATTTTTCTTAGTCGGTCTTGCAAATGGTTTTGCTGTTATTACTGCTACTTTTTTTGGAATGAACAACCTTGAAAGGGTTAAAAAATGCTTTTCTCACTCGGTTTTATTCGGCATTATCCTTTCATTTCTTATTTTACTGCTTTGTTTTTTATTTATGCCGGGCATCTTAAATCTTTTGAACGTTGATCCGGAGCATTTTGCAGAGGCATATACCTATATATGTATTGTACTTGTTGGTTTGTTCTTTTCTACTATATATAATATCCTTGCGGCAACGCTCAGAGCCATCGGTGATGTTTATACCCCGTTGATCTTCCTTGTTATCGCAGTTTTACTTAATATAGTGTTGGATCTTTTGTTTGTTGCTGTATTTAATCTGGGAGTAGGCGGCGCTGCATGGGCAACAGCATTATCTCAGTTTATTTCAGTAGTACTTTGTTTTATTTATACGTGGGTAAAGTATCCGCTTCTTAGACTTAATATCGCAGATTTTAAAATTGATAAAAGTCTGCTGCAAAAGCTTCTTCCTGCCGGATTTTCAATGGGACTTATGTCATCCATATTTGCTATAGGAACCGTTACACTGCAAACAGCAATAAATACATTAGGAACAAACACTATTGTTGCTCATGCTGCCACACGAAAAATCACATCACTTTTCATGATTCCTTTCAACACCCTCGCCACAGCAATGGCAACATATACCGGGCAAAATTTTGGTGCAGGTAAAATCGCCAGAATAAAGGATGGATTAAAAAGTTCCCTTATCATTTCGTGGATATGGGTTGCGGCAGTCATACTCATTAGTTATACTCTTTGCCCTCTTTTGATCCATTTAGTAACAGGCACCTCAATTCAAGAGGTTCTTGAGATAGGAAGCCTTTATCAAAGAGTAGATACACTATTTTACTTCTTTGTTCCATGCATCAGTATTTTAAGAAATATGCTGCAGGGACTTGGCGATCATATTTCGCCTATTGTCTCAAGTACGATCGAGCTTATCGGAAAAACCCTTATTGCGATACTTTTAACTCCTGTCTTTAAGTATTGGGCGATCATATGGTCAGAACCTATTGTTTGGATGGTAATGGTTATTCCTCTTGTAATAAGTTCCGCGAAGCGTCTTCGTATACAAGTTTCATAAATTTTTTCGCAAAATTTGAATTTTATTGTATCTTTTGACTGCAACGTGTGCTACACTATAATCAAATTTAGATAGTTTTCATAATCCATGAGACAGGAGGCGATTTTATGATAATCTGTATAGGCAGAGAATTCGGCAGCGGCGGTCATGAAATTGGTCAAAAATTAGCTCAGAAATTAGATTACAGCTTCTATGACCGTGAATTAGTAGAAAAGGCATTAGCCAAAACCTCAATCCCTTCAGAGGAGATTGAATTAGCAGATGAGAAGAAGCTCAATCCTTTACTTTATCGTGTATGGTATGATGTTAACGATGAAACATTAAGAGGAATGTCTGCAAATGATATTCTTTTCCGCATCCAAAGCAGACTTATTACAGATATAGCAAGCAACGGAGACTGCATTTTCATCGGAAGAAGTGCTGATTATATCCTCGAAAATGCCGGCATTGAACATCTAAGCTTATTCATTGCCGCTCCTTTTTCTGACAGAGTGCAAAGAGAAATGAAGCTCCTCAATATAAGCGAAAAGGAAGCTATATCTCTTATTCGAAGGACTGATAAAGAGAGAAAATCATACTACAATTATTATACCGAAAAAGATTGGGGCAAGCCGGGAAATTATGATTTCTGTATAAACAGCTCCAAATACGGCATAGATAAAACAGTTGATATGCTTGCAAAATTCATCACAGCATAATCGAGCAGGCTGACCCCTACTCGCCTTACAATCCATGTTCATATAGTAACTTGCGCAAGCACAATTTCTTCATGAAGGCTTATTGCATAAAATTTGCCCCTGACACACTGTCGGGGGCATTTTATTATTTATAACTATCCAGAGTTATGCAAAGCTGCTTTCTGCTTATCAAAAATCAAGATATTTCTTTGCAAACTTCTTTGTTTTCTCGTATGAGATGCGAACATTCTCATCTGTTGTCATTTCATAGTATTCCGGTCTGAATATCTCTATTGAAGGTGTTACCTTTTTAGGGTTAAAGCCACATTTCTCTAAAGCCTTTGCAATCTCCTTATTATTGATGCAGCCCTCTCCCGGCCAAAGCCTTTTTGCATCTGTAAAGTATGGTGCTCCGACAGGCATATCCTCACAGTCATTCAGATGGAAATTGTTAATCTTTCTTCCATCGCAATTTTTAAGATCCTTAATATTTGATCCGGTCGCATAAAAATGAAAATAGTCAAAAGCAAGTCCGACATTGTCTCTGTTTACTTTATCTATGATTTTTACCGCTACATCCCATCTGCTTACTGAGCAGGCAAAGGATCCTATCGGCTCAAGAGACAAGTCTATTCCAAACGGCTCAGTAAGGTTTGCTATTGTATTTAAATTTTCTGCAGTGTCATCTATGATCTCCTGTACCGTAGGCTCCCCTGCTATATTAAATGACGGTACACAGCAAATAGTCTTTATACCGATCGTTTTAAGTGTCGGTAATAGATTATTAACCTCATCAACAAGTGCCTTCTTTTCTTCACTTGTTTTTCTCCAGTTGCAATTCAAGAGCGCGCTGTATGAACCCGGCTTTAAATGATGCTTTGAGAACCAATCCGCAAGCTCCTTTACAGTATGTTCCTTTAAATACTCCTCCAATACATCACAGCGTATGTCCACATAATCGAAGCCGTATTTTTCACACGCCTCCAAATCCGTCATCATCGTGTGATCTTTACACATAGATGCAGTTGCCTGATTAAACCCTAACTTCATACTCCTGTCCTCCTATAATCTTGATCTAATTAATTTTACTTTTTCTGAACAAACATATTAGCCCTCGTTCAAATCTATTCGTATAAATAAATACAAAGATAAATAATTAATCTTTTTCATTTATAATTTCATAATTCTTCCTTTTTCTTTAAAGGCTGCAGTTAAGATTAAATCTTTGCTGCAGCCCTTATATTTTCTATCTTTTAAATGAGTCCCTTATAAATGAAACATTTTTTCTTAACACATACTTAGATTCCGGAGACAGGCTTCCCATAACTGCAAAAGCATGAAATGCTCCGTCTATCTTTATCATATAGGTATCAACTCCTGCCTTTACAGCCTTTTCATAAAGCTTTTGGGAATCCGCCTCAAGCATCTCATTTTCATCACATGATATAAACAAAGGCGGAAAATCCTTATAATTTCCAAAATACGGAGAACAATAAACTTCCCTGCTTTTACCATCTCCGTAAATGTTTTTTAGGATCGGCAGGCATCCCTGCTTAACCGTAAAATCCTTTATGATATGATCCTCTCTTTTGATAGTCATAGAAAGATCTATTATCGGGCTGTGTGCCGAAACCGAGGACGGCTTTTCCAGTCCGTCATCCATAACTTTAAATGCAGTTGCCAAAACAAGATTTCCTCCTGCACTTTCGCCTACAAGTGCAATCCTGCCGCCATATTCCTTTTGAATTCCTTTATATACAGCTACGCAGTCATTTAAACCTTCCGGATATGGGTGCTCCGGTGCTAAAGAATAGTCACATGATATAACTCTGCATCCGGAATAATGAGCAAGCATTGTTCCATATGAGCCTGTAGATCTGGCACTTCCGTTTACGAATCCGCCTCCATGAATATAGTAGATGATATTTTCATTTCTGATCCTGCGAGGCGTCAAAATAAGGCATTCAACGCCTTCTATCCGCTTCATCTTCCAGTCTACATCCAGACACCTTGGCATAAAGAATCTGAGAACATTATTAAATCCTCTCCAAAACGGCCAATTTCTCGTGCCTATGCTTTCATCGAAGCAAATAAACGCTGACAGCGCTCTAGGTGCCAGTTTTCCAAAAAACATCTGCATGCTCTTTGCTTTTCTGCTTTCTATTCCCATATTTTACCTGTATCTATGTCCTTCTATATTGTCATGTGATTTAAACTGTAGCCATATATCAACGTACATCCTACCTACCTGCAGTGGCGTGGGCTTTCCTAGACTCGGTGAATTTGGTTTTCATTCGATAACACCAATGCGCTAAGCATGTGGATATCTTTGATTGCCATGTATTAACCTTCAGCATCTACCGAATAGGAATCTTCTTCTATGTTGTCAAGAATTTTTCTGATGTAAAATGTCAGCCCACCAACATTCCAGCTCGTAGTTATTATTTTCCCATGATTTAAAACAAAAGAAAGTTGTTTCCGTTTACCATCATAGATATTTACGTTTCATGGAATTCATCAATAAAATTGTAAATTATGATAAATCATTGACAATAGTGTATCACTTAATCGATGTATCCATAATCGTTTATTACATTCCCTAAATTCCATATATAATTTACAATTTTAATAACGAAAAAATTCTTTCATCATGCTAAAATCACTTCTGGCTTCTTTCCATTACTTACATCATGTTTTATGCATTTTTCATATCTGTAAACTGGTGTTCATACATAAATTTAAAATTACACACTTTACTAGTTGCCGTAGCCGCAATCCTTATTATATGCATAGCATTAACTTCATCTTCTGTTAATGTAAAGTCCAACTCTCCATTCTTCCCCGAAAACCTAACTGTTTTATTTGAAACTATTTTTTCTAATTCTTCATCTTTGAGAGTCAAATCAACTCCTTCATAAATACTCCCATCATCTTGAACTACTTGATTCGTGTTTGCTGAATATAATCTAATGTTATCTGCATCTGTAGTAATATCTATATTTTTAAAAAATATCCAGTCACTATTATAAAATCCCCAAGTAACAGCAATTTCTGATCCATAATTATTTGTATGTGGAACTGCATGTACAACATCACTTATTGCTTCTACACCACTCTTATAAAGAACCGCACTATTATTGATCTCATCATGCACAACCGTTATCTGATCCCATATTTCCATCATGGGGCTCATAGTCTCTTCAATTGCATAAGCACTATCATATGATGCCGGATTATTATCAGAAATATAATTTTCAACACTTTCCCATATCGCTGGATAGTTACCTGTTTTATACCAGCTATCATATGTATCCTTATCAACAGTTTCTAAATAATCTTGTTCTGGACGAATAAGTACTGCATATGGGTCAAAATTTGAGATAGCCTCGCATTTACTATTAGTGAGGTAATGAGCTTCCCAATTATATGCACCTTTTTTAAATGAATTGGAAAGTAAATTTACATCAGATGGCAGGTCTATTGTAGACAATTTATCTGAAATATTTGCATAAAACTGATCTGAATCTACAGTTGTATCAATATTATCAATTAACATGATACTTGGCTTTTCATCTTCAATTTTATCATACACAAAAAACAATCTGCAATTAGCTTTACGATAACAGTCCACTTTATATCCATTAGATGACTCGCCGGTATAATGGTCAGCCTTTGCCCCAAAAATCACCTCTACTATTTCATCAGCTGAATATCCAAGTGTACCTTCAACTTCTTCAGATGTTGAAATAGGTATTTCTGTTGGTACAGATGTTGCGGTCGATGTGATTTTTTCATCGGCATTTTTTGTCAATACAGAAAATGCCGATGAAGCAGATTGCATTTCTACAGTTTCATCTTTTGAACCACATCCCATAACCATTGTTGCAGTGATCAAAGTTATAATGCTAATAA
>CAVLAA010000099.1:0-6742 GCA_963660835.1 bacterium | reverse complement strand
GCCTATACAGCTAACCTTACATACAGTCATTGCAGGCTTACCTTTTGTCTTATTGCTGCAATCAATAGCAACCTTAGCTGTTTTAGGAATCATATTGATAATTCCCATAGGACATGTTTTTGAACACAGTCCGCAGCCTACACACATATCCTTGTCGATTCTTGAAACACCATCAACTATATCAATGGCATTTTGAGGACAAACATCTACGCAGTCTCCATAACCAAGACATCCGAATGAACATGTATTTTTACCGCCGAACATCATCTTGACACTCTTACAAGATGCAGTTCCCTGCCATATATATTTGTCAGTTGTATTGTTGCATGTTCCTTCACAGGCAACCTTTGCTACTACAGGAACAACTTCACCGGCATCAATACCAAGTACAGCAGCTATACCCTGAGCTGCACTTGCACCACCCGGTACACACTTATTTGCTCCGATTGAAGGATCCTCCAAAAGAGCATTTGCATAAGCATCACATCCTGCATATCCACAAGCACCACAATTGGCACCCGGAAGACAATTTCTTACTTCATCAAATCGCTCATCTACTGGTACAGCCATCAGCTTTGAAGCAACTGAAAGCATAACACCACAAACAAGTCCGATGAGCGCTACAACTACAATCGCAATTATTATTCCGTTCATTAGCACTCACCTCATCAACCAAACAGACCGGTTACAAGACCGGAGAATCCCATAAATGATATGGAAACTATAGATGCCGCACAAAGAGTGATCGGTACACCCTTAAAGCTTGCCGGCACGTCAGCATTATCAACCTTGCTTCTTACACCATTGAATAGGAACATAGCAAGCATGTATCCAAGTCCGGCGCCGAGTGTATTAACCATAGATTCGGCAAAAGTATAAGATTTTGTAATATTAAGAACAACAACACCAAGAACTGCACAGTTAGTTGTTATAAGTGGAAGGAAAATTCCAAGTGCACTGTAAAGTGATGGTGATGATTTCTTGATAAACATCTCAACAAACTGAACAAGTGCAGCAATAACAAGAATAAATACTACTGTCTGAAGATATCCAAGATTAGCTGGCTCCAGAATAAAGTAATATACCGGCCATGTAACTGCTGTTGCAACAAGCATTACGAAGATAACCGCAACACTCATACCCATTGCTGATTTAAGGTTCTTTGAAACTCCAAGGAATGAACAAATTGCAAGGAATTTTGAAAGAACATAGTTCTCAACAAGGATAGACGTAATAAGAATTGCTATAAAACCTGTCATTTATCGCATCCTCCTTTATCTGTTCCACCTGCACAGGCATCACATCCTGCACATCCCTCACAACTGAAATCTTTCTTCTTGATAGCTCTTCCCTTTGTAAGTTTGTTAATAGCAGCAATAACACATCCATAAGCGAAGAATCCGCCCGGTGCAAGACCCATGATAGAAATTGTAGGCACACCATCAGGGAAAATCTGGATTCCGAAAAGTGTACCAAATCCAAGAAGTTCACGGATAATACCCATGATCATAAGAGCCATTGTAAATCCTATTGCCATTCCGATAGCATCAAGGAATGAATCGAATACTGTGTTTTTGCTTGCAAAAGCTTCAGCACGTCCGAGGATGATACAGTTAACAACGATAAGTGACAAAAACAATCCAAGAGCATCATACAATGTCGGAATAAATGCCTGTAAAAGCATCTGTACAACAGTAACGAATCCGGCAATGATAACGATGTAACAAGGGATACGTACCTTATCAGGAATTATATTCTTTAAAAGTGATATAACGATATTTGATCCAATAAGAACTATCGCTGCTGCAAGACCCATACCAGCACCATTTATAGCAGATGTGGTAACGGCAAGAGTAGGACATGTTCCGAGGATAAGCACAAGAACAGGGTTTTCTTTGATAATACCCGCTGTCAGAATGCTCATTTTACTTTTCTTTTCAGCCACGGTTAGTTCCCCTCCTTTGCTACGATATCGTTTGCTTCATATGCCAAATTAACGAGACTTACAAAACATTTTGATGAAATTGTTGATCCGCTTATCAGTTCAACATCAGCAAGTTCTGAATCCTCTCCAATAAACTGGCTTGTAAAGCTTTCATTTGCAACACGTGCTCCAAGTCCGGCAGTCTCACTGTGTGAAAGAACCTTTACACCTGATACAGTGCCTTCTGAATCGATACCAACGATAATTTCCATAGTTCCGCCATATCCTGCTCCATCACAGATAAATACAGCTCCGGCGCCATTATCAGCCACATCAGCTGATACAACGCCCTCAGGCAGATCATCACCTTCATATGTTGTAAACGAATCTGCGTCAGAAAGAACTTCTTTTTTTGCTTCCTCTGCAGCTTTGATATTTGCTTCTGTTATGATCGGTTCTGTTATCGAGTTAATATAGCCCAAAAGTGCCGATACAACAAAGCATATAACTGTTAGAACAACTATAGGTGCTACAAATCCATTTTTTTTCATTTTTTAGCACCTCCAAACGATTTAGACAATGTAAAGCTTTCAAGATGCGGTGCAAGAATGTTCATAATAAGAATTGCAAATGAAACACCTTCCGGATAGTTGCAATATTTTCTGATTATAACTGTAATAGTTCCACATCCAATTCCAAATATAACACGGCCAAGCTTTGTAGATGGTGAAGTTACATAATCTGTAGCCATAAAGAATGCTCCAAGGAATACACCACCTGAAAGGATAGCATATACAGGATCATTGCCTACAGCAAGGCTCAAAAGGAATACTGTTCCTATAAAAAATACCGGTGTATGCCATGAAATAATTTTCTTAACCAGAAGGTATACAAATCCGATAAGAAGCGCAAGCTTACATGTTTCTCCTAATGAACCACCGATGTTACCAAGGAAAAGATCCATATATGATACAGTTCCTGTAGCAAGCGGAGTTGAACCTGAAATTATATCTGCACCTTCTGAGCTCCATGGGGACATATAACTTGCAAATGAAACAAATAAGATGATTCTGGCTGTACATGCCGGGTTTGCAAAGTTCTGTCCAAGTCCACCAAAGAACTGTTTAACTATTATTATTGCTATAGTTCCGCCAAATGCTGCAATCCAAAGAGGAGCACCAGCCGGAAGACAATATGCAAGAATAATACCTGTAACAACTGCTGAAAGGTCTCCAACAGTGTTTTTCTTTTTAATTATCTTTTCCATTACATATTCAGATACAACTGAAGCAATAACAGAAACTGCAACGATTGCAATTGAATAAGGTCCGTAATGGATAACAGCTGCTATAAGAGCTGGTATAAGGGCGATTATAACGTCCCTCATTATAGTCTGCGTTGAATACTTAGCACGAATATGAGGGGCGAAATTAACTATTAACTGATTTTCGTTCATTTTTTACCTCCTCATTATCTTCCCATTACCAATGCTTTAGAGAGCTTGTTTGTCTGTACAAGATCCTTCTTTGCAGGACATACATATGCACAGCAGCCACACTCCATACATGTTGTAACATCAAGTGACTTAAGATCATCAACATCTCTTCTCTTGTAAGCTCTTGCAATTCTGTTTGGCATAAGACTAAGAGGACATGTAGCAACACATCGTCCACAGTTTATACACTCTGTCTCTTCAGGAAGAATTGCATCCTTTTCGTCAAATGCGAGAAGACCGTTTGTGTTTTTAACAATCGGATTTTCATCTGTCGGAACTGCCATACCCATCATAGGACCACCCATAAGGATCTTCTTTGGCTGAACCTTATAACCACCTAAGGCTTCTATTGCATCCTTTATGCTTGTTCCGATCGGTGCTATAACTTTACCGGCTTTATTGCAGGCTGAACCGTCAACAGTCACACATTTCTCGGTCAAAGGCATACCTGTTTCGATATATTTGCCAAGGAATGCCAGAGATGTTACGTTCATAACAATACATCCAACATCAAGTGGAAGCTTGCCTGCCGGTACAACACGTCCGGTACAATTGTAAATAAGAACTTTTTCAGCTCCTTGCGGATATTTTGCCGGAAGACTCTTTACAGAAAAATCACTTCCAATACTTGAAGCCTTACTCTGGAATAATGAAATAGCCTCCGGTTTATTATTCTCTATACCGAGAACAATATGTTTTACTCCGACATACTTACGAACATACTCTATTCCCTTGATCATATAGTCCGTATCTTCTGTCATTGTTGTGAAGTCAGATGTAAGATATGGCTCACACTCTGCTCCGTTGATAACAAGGTATTCAGCTGCTCCGGGCTCCTTAAGTGTAAGTTTTACACTAGTCGGGAATCCTGCTCCTCCAAGACCTACAAGTCCGCTTGCACGAACCGCATCAAGGAAACTTTTCGTGTCAGTGATCTGCGGTGGCTTAATGTCTGCGCAAATTGTTTGCTGACCGTCTGCTTCAATAACAACAGCGGGAAAACTGCCATTAAAAAGCTGAACCTTGTCGATTGCTGTAACTTTTCCAGAAACTGATGCATGTATAGGTGCACCTACAAAACCTTGAGGCTCTCCAATAATCTGTCCAACAGTAACTTCATCACCAACTGCTACAACAGGTTTACATGGAGCACCGATATGCATAGCCATAGGTATTCTTACCTTAGCCGGTATCGGCATTCTCACAGGCTTGTCATGCGTCGTATTTTTACGATGCGGCACCTTTACGCCTTTTAGCTGTTTCAAGGAAAATTCACCTCCTCTTTCTACTTTTTTCTTTTTCATGCAATTAATATTATTTATCGGAGCAGAACTGATAGTCCTTTGTATTTGTTGGAGTTATGCGCCCCCACAAATCCTCCGATGCATAAACTTTTTTATCTTTTGTGACTGCCAATACCATGCAGTCATCTCTGCTCATATATCTTTCAAGACATGAGCTTCCTTCCAAAAATATCGCTGTTGACAATGCATCTGCTAATAAACCATTCTCTGAAACAACTGTAACAGATAAAAGGTCTGTTTCACCCGGATATCCTGTAAAAGGATTTAAAATATGATGATATGTAACACCGTTTTCTTCAAAATATCTTTCACTGGCACTCGATGTTGCCATTGTATATCCTTCTATTGTTATCTTTGCAAAATAATCACTTTCGCTTCCAAGCGGGTCTCTAAGACCTATATTTATATCTTTTCCGCTCGGCTTTTTTCCTATAACAAGCATATTGCCGCCAATAGACAAATATCCGGTAACCCCATTTTCTTCTGCAATGCTGCGCATTTCTCCTGCAGCCATACCCTTAGCAATTCCACCCAGATCAATCTGCATACCCTCATCCTGAAGCATTACAGATTTGTTATCCTCATCAAGAAGGATTTTAGTAAAATCTACTTTCTTTAAGGCTTCTTCTATTTCACCTTGCTTTGGTACATGGGGGTTATCTCCTGTGATATCCCACAAAAGTACCAATGGTGCTATAGTAATATCAAACAATCCATCAGATTCTTCACTGATAGCTTTTGCCTCGGAAATCATATCAAAAATATCATCTGATACATTTACATATTCCTTCCCTGCAGCATCATTAATTTGGGATATTTCACTGTTTTCTATATAAAGAGAAACCCTGTTTTCAATATCTTTAAGCTTCTCTTCTATTTCTTCGCATGTATCTTTTGCTTTGTTACCGTACCATTTTTGCTGTACAACTGTATTCATTAAGTAAGAAGTTGATTCGGAAAAATCATTGTCTGATGAAACCAGACTGCATGAAGACAAAGAGAGTAACGTCACTATGCATATAATAAAAAAACATATAACTTTTTTTATTCTTCCTGCACAAATTAAGGAGACATTATTTATTTGTCTCCTATTTTTTCTATGACAATTATTCTCTTGTAAGAAATAACTCATCTCTCCTCACCCTAATGAAATTATATTATACAAAAATGACCAAATGTCAATGCTTTTTTGTTTTACTGTGATAATATAGCAATATTTTTTTATATTTGTATAATTATTAACAAAAAAACAACCCAAAAAATTTAGCTTAATGATATTTCTTTATTAAGGATTTTTTTTGCAAAATCATATAATTCAGGATCAACATCCTGGTGAAGCTTTACATCCTTTACTATATTTGTATTCTCCAGAATCTCTTCCTTTACAATACTTTCAAGTGTATAAATTGCTGATGGACATCCACTGCAGTGTCCTGTCATCCTTACATACGCAATATCATTTTTTATTTCAACAAGTTCTATATTACCCTCATGCTCACGAAGCTGCGGGCGTACTTTTTCGTCAAGTATTTTATTTATTATATCTTCAGGTTTCATTTTTTCTCTTTTCCGGCTCAATTATAGTGCCATAAAGGTAGATTTAAAAGCCTTAATTCAAAATCACTTATGTAATCAAATAAGGCGGGAAAGACTCCCGCCTTATTAATTAATCTAGTGCAAAATCAATTTATTCGTATTTGCATTTAAAACGTTCTTCAAATGCAGCTGCAAGCTCAACTCTGAAATCAGGATGTGCAATTGCTATAAGAGCTTTTGCTCTCTCTCTGATAGATTTTCCTTTAAGCTTAGCTATACCATACTCTGTAACGATATAATCAACATCACATCTTGATGTTGTTACGGCTGCTCCATTATCAAGGAAAGGAACGATTTTAGAAACCTTTCCATGTCCGGCTGTAGAACCGATTGCGATAATAGAACGTCCACCCTTGCTCATTTTTGCTCCGCGAACAAAGTCAACCTGTCCGCCGACACCACTGATCTGTGTAGATCCAATAC
>CAVLAA010000098.1:0-6746 GCA_963660835.1 bacterium | reverse complement strand
ATCCTCAAGTTCCTTAAGAGCAAGAGCACTGTCAAGTGACTCACGTCCGGCACGCTTGTGCTGACGGCCTTCATATAAGAAAGGCATGATTACATTTATTCTGTGAGCTCTGCCATTGCTTGCGGCGATTATTCTTTTGAGGTTTTGAAAGTGATCATCAGGTGATAATCTGTTTTCAAAATCATGCATTTTGTATTTTACGCTGTGGTTGCATACGTCTGCCAGTATAAACAGATCAACACCTCTGACAGACTGCTTGATCTCACCTTTTGCTTCACCGCTTCCGAAACGAGGGCACTCGCAATCTATAATAAATGAATCGCTATTATAATGATAAGCTGTATCCGGGGATTTTTTTAGGCTTAGGAGCTTTGACTGAAGACCTTTTAGATATTCCTCGACATGTACTGCTTTGTCTTCGCAACCGGGAAGAGCACAAATTTTTAATGGGGCAACGGGAATGGAATTTACCATTGTATCAAGTATAGACATGAAATCCTCCACCAGTTTAAATGAACTAAATTTAATAAATCAATGCATGAAAATTACATGCACATTACTTATATCACGTATTAAAGAAAGATGTCAATAAAACAAGGGCATTAAGTTTAACATAAGAAAACCACGGGTTGCTTTTTTTGACTTATATTGATATGATTTAATATCAGACAGACGGAGGAACATATGAAAGATACCGCAAAAAAAATTATTTCGGTTGAGGAAAACAGCATAGCGCAGGAGATGGAAATTGAACCGGGTGATGAGCTTGTTTCTATCAATAATGAGCCTGTAAATGATATATTTGATTATATGTTCCTTACGGAAAATACATATCTTGAGGTAGTTATCAGAAAGCCGGACGGAGAAGAGTGGCTTCTTGAGATAGAGAAGGATGAAGATGAGGAATTAGGATTTGATTTTGATACAGGCATAATGGACGACTACAAAAGCTGCCATAATAAATGCATCTTTTGTTTCATAGATCAAATGCCGCCCGGTATGCGTGACACTCTTTATTTTAAGGATGATGATTCAAGATTATCATTTCTTCAGGGAAACTATGTAACGCTTACAAATATGTCAGAAAAGGATCTTGATCGTATTATCAAATATCACATGTCGCCATTAAATATATCCTTTCAGGCAATGAATCCGGAGCTTCGCTGCAAAATGCTTCATAATAGATTTGCAGGAGATGTATTGAAAAAGGCAAAGAAGCTTGCAGACGGCGGAATAGAAATGAATGGACAGATAGTGCTGTGCAAGGGAGTAAATGATGGCAAGGAACTCGAATATTCACTGAATGTTCTAGAAACACTGTATCCGTCATTGAGAAGCGTGTCTGTAGTGCCTGTAGGACTTACAAAATTCAGGGATGGCTTATTTCCTCTTACATCATTTGAAAAGGAAGATTCAAGGCAGACACTGGAGCTTATAGAGAAGCATCAGAGACATATGAGAAGCAAATATGGTGTGAATTTCGTATATGCATCCGACGAGTGGTATATGCAGGCTGAAAGACCTCTTCCAACAGATGAATATTATGATGGCTATATGCAGCTTGAAAATGGTGTAGGCATGATGCGGCTGCTTGATACAGAGATAAAGCAGTATCTTGAAAAAGTAGATGGAGATGACAGAGAAAAAACACTTTCTATCGCAACAGGAGTGCTTCCGGCAGCATTTATCCAAAGTATGACTGTCAGGATAAAAGATAAATTTCCAAATGTAAATGTAAGAGTTTATCCGATAATAAACAATTTCTTTGGAGAGCATATAACGGTTTCAGGACTTATTACCGGAACAGACCTTATGGAACAGCTAAAGGATAAGGAACTTGGAGACAATCTTTTGCTTCCGGTAAATATGATGAGAGCCGGAGAAAAGGTTTTCTTGGATGACTATACAATAGAAGATGTAGAAAAGCATCTAAATATACAAATAAAAATAGTTGATTCGTCAGGAGAAGCATTTTGCAGGGCAATTATAGATGATGAAACTATTCCTATTAAAAGGAGACAGATTTATGAGCAAACCGATAGTAGCAATTGTAGGGAGACCTAATGTAGGAAAATCCACATTGTTCAATGCGCTTGCAGGAGAACGAATATCAATAGTTAAAGACACACCGGGAGTAACAAGAGACAGGATATATGCCGATGTTTCATGGCTTGACCGCAATTTTACCCTTATAGATACAGGTGGAATCGAGCCGGAGAGTACAGATATCATTTTGAGCAGAATGAGAGATCAGGCTCAGATCGCTATAGATACAGCGGATGTAATTATATTTATGACAGATGTAAGACAGGGTCTTGTGGATTCAGATTCAAAGGTTGCTGATATGCTTAGAAGAAGCTCTAAGCCTGTTGTTCTTGCAGTAAATAAGGTAGACAACTTCAAGACTCAGATGCTTGATATATATGAATTTTACAATTTGGGAATAGGCGAGCCATTTGGAATATCTGCAGAAGGTAAGCAGGGACTTGGAGAGCTTTTAGATGAGATAATGAAATACTTCCCTGAAAATAACAGCAATGCAGAGGAAGAGGACATTCCTAAGATTGCTATCGTCGGAAAGCCGAATGTAGGAAAATCCTCAATAATAAACAGACTGCTCGGAGAAAACAGAGTAATAGTTTCAAATATAGCAGGAACGACAAGGGATGCTATAGATACAAAAATAGTACATAATGGCAAGGAATATATATTTATAGATACAGCCGGACTCAGAAGAAAGAGTAAGATCAAAGAAGAACTGGAAAGATACAGTATAATAAGAACAGTATCTGCAGTAGAAAGAGCAGACCTTGTCATAGTTGTTATAGATGCAGTCGAAGGAATAACAGAGCAGGATGCCAAGATTTGCGGAATAGCGCATGACCAAGGCAAGGGCATAATAATTGCGGTAAATAAATGGGATGCAATAGAGAAAAACGATAAGACTGTCAATAAATATGCCGAAAATATCCGCAATACATTATCATTTGCACCATATGCTGAGATAACATATATTTCTGCACTGACGGGGCAAAGGCTCCCAAGGCTTTTTGATATGATAGATGTTGTTCTTGAAAACCAGACACTCAGGATCGCTACCGGTGTATTAAATGAGATAATCACAGAGGCTACAGCAATGCAGCAGCCACCTGCAGATAAAGGAAAAAGGCTTAAGATATTCTATACAACACAGGTATCGGTTAAGCCTCCTACATTTGTAATATTTGTAAATGAAAAGAAACTGATGCATTTTTCTTATTTGAGATATCTTGAAAATCAGATAAGAGAGGCTTTTGGCTTCAAAGGAACATCTCTTAAATTTATTGTAAGAGAGAGAACAGATAAATAATCCAAGTGCTATTCGGATTAGGTTAGGGGGAAAATATGGAACGGTTGTTATGTTTAGTCGTAGGCTATTGCTTTGGACTTATACAGACATCGTATATAATAGGAAGAATAAAGGGAATAGACATCCGCAAAAAGGGAAGTGGAAATGCCGGTACCACAAATGCCATAAGAACAATGGGATGGAAAAATGGACTCATCACAATGGCTATAGATGTTATGAAATGCATCGTAGCAGTACTTATTATGCGATATGTTTTCAGAGACTCAGATATGGTTTTACTCCTGGGATTGTATACAGCTGCAGGTGTAGTGCTCGGACATGATTTCCCATGTTATCTCGGATTTAAAGGTGGAAAGGGCATTGCAGCCACGGCAGGAATGATCATATCATTTGGTGATTATCGTCTTATCATTTTGGGCATTATATGCTTCTTTGCGCCAGTGCTTATAACCCGCTTTGTATCTCTTGGATCACTTTGCCTTTCATCAAGCTTCTTGATCGGTATGATCATATTAGGTCAGATGGGATATTTTTATATGTCTCAGAATATTCTTATCGAAATGTACATTTTAACTTTATTACTGACGGCTCTTGCATATTGGCTTCATAGGAGCAATATAAAAAGACTCGCCACAGGCAATGAAAATAAATTGTTTTAAAATATCAGGAGGAATAAATGGCAAAAGTAAGTGTTATAGGTTCAGGAAGCTGGGGAACAGCACTTGCCTGGCTTCTATGCAACAATGGACACAATGTAACTCTATGGTCATATCGTGAATCAGAAACAGATATGTTCATTAAATGCCACGAAAATAAAGATAAACTTCCCGGAGTAAAGCTACAGGAATCAATTCATTTCACAAGCGATTTAAAGGATGCTGTTGAAGGAAAAAAACTTATTGTTCTGGCGGTTCCGTCATCTGCAATAAGATCAACTGCAGCCAAAATGAAGGATTTCGTAAAGAATGGTCAGATAATAGTTGATGTAGCTAAAGGAATCGAGGAATCAACTTTGATGATCATGACGGATATTATCGAAGAGGAAATACCACAGGCAAATGTAGCAGTATTAAGCGGACCAAGTCATGCAGAAGAAGTAGGAAGGGGCTTGCCGACTACCATAGTAGCTGCAGCGCATGACATAAAGACTGCTGAGTATGTTCAAAATGTATTCATGAGCCCTGTATTTAGAGTTTATACATCACAGGATATGTTGGGAGTGGAGATCGGTGCTGCATTGAAAAACGTAGTTGCACTTGCCGCCGGAATAGCCGATGGTCTAGGCTTTGGAGACAATACGAAGGCGGCTCTTATCACAAGAGGCATAGCAGAGATATCAAGGCTTGGAATAGCTATGGGAGCGAAGGCTTCAACCTTTAACGGATTGTCAGGGATCGGAGATCTCGTTGTTACCTGTGCCAGTGTGCATAGCCGTAACAGAAAGGCAGGAGTGCTCATGGGACAGGGCTATTCTATGCAGGAGGCTATGGACGAGGTGAATATGGTTGTTGAAGGAGTATATTGTGCTAAGGCAGCAGCAAAGCTTTCAGAAAAGTATAATGTGGAAATGCCTATTGTGACTGCAGTAAATCAAATTCTTTTTGAAGGCAAATCGGCTTCAAGTGCAGTTATGGATCTAATGCTTAGGGTAAAAAAAGAGGAAGTATAATCTGAATGGAGGTATCAGAATTATGGCAAATTTTTCAGAAAAGTTAAGCAACATCGGAAACAGAGCAAAACAGGGAGCTATCAATATCGGCACAAGTGTTAAGCAGGGAACAAATACATTTACTGAAAGGGTTTCGCTAAACAGTAAAATAGATACAGCCAAAAGAGAGATCAAACAGACATATACAGATCTCGGAGAAAAATTCTATCTTCAGAATGAAAAAAATGAAATACCACAGGGCTATGAGATTTACTTTAAAAAAATAGAAGATTGTAAAAAGA
This sequence comes from bacterium, assembly GCA_963660835.1. Lineage (GTDB taxonomy): Bacteria > Bacillota > Clostridia > Lachnospirales > Lachnospiraceae > Alectryocaccobium. The sequence continues at coordinate 1,447 of CAVLAA010000098.1, read as the reverse complement.
AGATAGAAGAAGCAAAAAATGCTATTAGAGATCTTGAAGGTACAAGACAGTGCCCAAATTGCGGAGCGGATGTAAAGAAAGAAAATGCATTTTGCACAAGCTGCGGAACAAAGCTCGAGGAGGAAAAAAAGCCTGAGAGTTCTAATGCAGACATGATAGTATGCAAAGCATGTGCAAAGGATATTCCTGCGTCAAGCCTGTTCTGTCCTAACTGTGGAACAAAGGTAGAGACTGAAGAAGATAAGACAGTCTGTGAAGAGGCACCAAAGGAAAATGTATGTCCTCAGTGTGGAAATAAAATAAGCCCTGAAGCTGTATTTTGCACTCAGTGCGGATTGCATTTGAAATAAGAGGAAATAAAAAAAATAAGAGAAAATAAAAGAAAAAATTGTTGACATGTGAATCTGTATAAAATATACTAGACAAGTGTGTCAAAACACATACTTACTGAATCGAACATTTGAGCCAAAGCCCCGGCGAGAGTGTTTATATAGTAATGTTATTCCATACGGACAGTGGAGGAGCATTGCAAAATATTTGAACAAAAGAATCAGACTTAAGGAGGTTCTATAATGAACACATATATGCCTAATCCTGATACTATCGAGAGAAAATGGTATGTAGTTGATGCAGACGGATGTACACTTGGACGTCTTGCTTCAGAGGTTGCAAAGGTTTTAAGAGGTAAAAACAAACCGGAATTCACACCACATGCTGATACCGGTGATTATGTTATCATAGTTAATGCAGAAAAGATCAAGGTTACCGGAAAAAAATTAGAAGACAAGATCTATTACAGACATTCTGATTATGTAGGTGGCTTTAAGCAGATGACCTTAAAAGAAATGTTAGCTAAGAAACCTGAGAAGGTTCTTGAGCATGCTATCGTTGGTATGCTTCCAAAGGGACCTCTTGGAAGAAAAATGGCAGAAAAGCTTCACGTGTATACCGGAGCTGAGCATCCACATGCTGCTCAGAAGCCGGAAGCACTTACATTTTAATTAAGGAGGAAAAAAGATAATGGCAAGTGCAAGATACTATGGAACAGGAAGAAGAAAAAAAGCTATCGCCAGAGTATATTTAGTACCTGGAACAGGCAATATTACTGTTAACAAGAGAACTATTGATGAATATTTCGGCCTTGATACACTCAAGGTTATTGTACGCCAGCCTCTTGTTGCTACAGAGACAGCAGATAAATTTGATGTTATTGTAACAGTTAAAGGCGGCGGATATACAGGACAGGCAGGTGCTGTTCGTCACGGAATCGCAAGAGCACTGCTTCAGGCTGATGCTGAGTATCGTCCTACTCTCAAGGTTGCTGGATACCTTACTCGTGATCCACGTATGAAAGAGAGAAAGAAGTACGGCCTCAAAGCCGCTCGTCGCGCTCCTCAGTTCTCCAAGAGATAATTGGACGCGATTTTACAATCGAAAACCTCGAAAA
>CAVLAA010000097.1:2196-7095 GCA_963660835.1 bacterium | reverse complement strand
TTTATCTGAATTTTTATCTATTTGTTGATTATGTCTAATTTTTTTACAAAATATTCTCAATACCAGTGTTTATTTGTTCAATCATTTCTTTAAGCTTCATATATTTATCCGATTCGAGCAAGGGATCCTCTGACAGAATTTGCTTGACTGTGACCGAAGCCAATTCTAATATGTCAAAATCTTCAAACGGATCAGCCATTGAAAAGCTCGCTTCTCCGCTTTGCCTTAATCCGAACAGATCACCCTGACCTCTTATTTTCAGATCTTCTTTTGCAATATAAAAGCCATCATTGGAATTATTTATAATTTCAAGCCTTTTATTTGTATCATCCCTTGAATCGCTTTTCATAAAAATACAATAGGACTGAGAATCTCCCCTTCCTATCCTGCCTCTCAACTGATGAAGCTGTGCCAGTCCAAAACGCTCTGAGTTTTCGATCAGCATGACCGTAGCATTCGGCACATCCACTCCTACCTCTACTACTGTTGTAGAAACAAGTATATCTATTTTTCCATTTGAAAACTCGTTCATTATTTCATTCTTCTCGTCTGCTGACATCCTCCCATGCAGCATTTCTATTTTTATATCCTGATAAAATATCTTTTTAAGCTTTGCTGTATATTCAAGGACATTTTCGCAGCCCAGATCCTCATTTGGCTCTATCATAGGACAGATTATATATACCTGATGTCCTTTTGATATCTGATCCTTCATGAACTCATATGCTGTTTTTCTATATGATGTATTAACTACACAGTTTTTTATCCTTAACCTTTTTTTAGGAAGCTCATCTATAACGGAGAGGCTAAGATCTCCAAACATGATAAGTGCAAGTGTTCTCGGTATCGGTGTCGCACTCATAACAAGTGTATGCGGCATATTTCCCTTAAGAGATATCATGCCTCTTTGCTTTACTCCGAATCTATGCTGTTCATCGGTTATCACAAGCCCTAAATCGGCAAATTCAACCTTGTCCTGAATTATTGCATGCGTTCCTATGACAATATCTATCTCATTATTTTTTATCTTTTTATATGCTTCTCTTTTTTTTGCCGCAGTCACAGATCCTGTAAGAAGCATGATATTTTTTGAAGATAAACCATTGTCTTCAAAGAGCTTTACTATCGATCTGTAATGCTGAGCCGCAAGGACCTCTGTAGGTGCCATAAGTGCGCTTTGATATCCTGCATGCATCATGGCGATGATCGCAAGAAAGGCAATGATCGTTTTCCCGCTGCCTACATCTCCTTGAAGAAGGCGGTTCATCACATGCTCAGATATCAGGTCTTTTTTTATGTCAATCCAGGCTCTCTCCTGTGCCTTTGTAAGCTCAAACGGTATTTTCTTTAAAATTTCCTCTGCTTTGCTTAAGTCAGAAATTTTATATTGATTTTTTACTTCTTTTTGTTCATGTGAAATCCTGTTTATTCTTAAAAGATAAAATAAAAACTCATCAAATACTATTCGTCTTCTTGCATTGTAAAGTTCTTTCTCATTATGGGGAAAATGTATTTTATTTATGGCAGAGTTTCTGTCTATAAGATTATTTTGCTTAATGATGCCATCCGGCAGATAGTCATAGAATTCATATCTTTCCAAAACCTGTGAAACGGCCTTTGCTATAACTTTATTTTTAAGCCCTGCTGTAAGAGCGTATACCGGTCTTATAGTCCCCATTATCTCATCGTAGGCGTTCAATGAAAAAATTTCCGGATGCTCCATACACAGATGTCCGTTTTTTTGTATGACCATTCCGCGAAATACCATTGTACTTCCAATCTTCAGTATACTTCTGAGATAAGGCATATTAAACCATATGATCTCCAATCTGCCGCTTATATCTTCTGCATTTAATATGGTAACTGCAACTCTGCCACTGTTTCTTACTACAGGAGGCTTTTTTATCTGCAGCTTCACTGACTGCTTCTCTCCAGACACGATTTCGGATATATGTATACATTCCTTACATGCATCATATGCTCTCGGATAATAATGAATAAGCTGATCGAGATTGTCGATTCCGACCTTCCCGAACAGCTTTTCAGTCTTATCGCCGATGCCTTTTAATTCTCTTAATCTCTTTTCAACGAGAGGATTCGACGAATTCATATATTTCTCTTTCTTTATGCATTCACAATATATTGAAATTTACACTGATACAGAATTGCTTCATACAGTGCACTCCCTGTATTATTCAACAGATATTATACAATAGTAAACCGGCTGACCGCCAAACTGTATCTCAACCGAACAGTCAGGGTATTCTTCTTCGATTGCAGCTCCGAGTTCCTCTGCCTGCTCCTTAGTATATCCTTCACCGTAATAAATACTGATAAGCTCTGCATCATCAGACATTATAGCTTTGACACTTTCAAGAGCAACAGAATTTATTTCACTTCCCACAGCAAGGATATTGCGGTCGCCTACCGCCATGATATCTCCGGATTTAATATCAAAATCATCTACATGAGTATCTCGTATGGAATATGTTACCTGTGAAGTCTGAACTCCTGTTATGCTCTCATTCATTATCATAGCATTTTCTTCAGGCGAACATTCAGCCGCAAAATTGATCATAGCTGTAATTCCCTGCGTAACTGTCTTTGTAGGGATAACTATAACCTGCTTATCTTCTGTAAGATCCCTTGCCTGATTAGCAGCCATGATGATATTTTTGTTATTCGGATAAACAAAAATGCATTTTGCATTTATTTGGCTGATCGCATTGATAAAGTCCTCTGTTGAAGGATTCATCGTCTGACCGCCTTTTATGACTACATCAACTTCCATGTCATTGAAAAGCTGATCAAAGCCTTCTCCTGCCGCAACTGTAACAAATCCGTATTTTTTGCTTTCAGCCTTTATCTCTGTATTATCAGCTTCACTGTCTGCACCGGATTCTTCTTTCTTGTCGCCTACAGCTGCAGTATTTGCAAGACCGAGCATTTCTCTATGTTCCTCACGCATATTGTCTATCTTGATACGTGAGAGCTCACCATATCTAAGAGCTCTTTGAAGGACTGTACCCGGCTCATTTGTATGAACATGTATTTTTATAAGTTCATCATCCGGTACGCATACGATAGAATCACCCATTGACTCAAGGAAATTTTTGAAATTATCTACTTCCTTATCAGGTACGGGTTTTGCAAGATTTATTATAAATTCTGTACAATAGCCGAATTTGATCTCGCCTTCAGGTCTCTTTATCTCAGGCATTGTTACTGTTTTATTTACCTGAGCATCCTGTGCTGTCTTAGGTGCTTCCACTGCTTTTCCTGCATATGCTGCATATGCTCCCTTAAGAACAACTATTAGTCCCTGTCCGCCGGAATCAACAACTCCTGCTTCCTTCAGCACCGGAAGCATATCAGGTGTAGCTGCAAGAACCTTTTCACCTTCCTCGATAACAAGAGTCATAAGCTCATCCAGTGAAATATTTTCCTTTGAAAGATGAACTGCTCTCTTTGCAACTCCCTTTGCTACTGTAAGGATCGTTCCTTCTTTTGGCCTCATAACTGCTTTGTATGCAGTCTCTACAGCTCTTTCCATAGCGGCAGCAAGGAGCTTTTTATCTATTTTGCTATGTTCTCTTATTTCCTTTGAAAATCCTCTTAAAAGCTGTGATAAGATAACTCCCGAGTTACCTCTTGCACCTCTTAACGAGCCATGTGAGACAGCCTTTGCCATCTCAGCCATATCCAATTTTTTTATTGAATTGACCTCACCTACAGCTGAAAGGATTGTAAGGGTCATATTTGTACCTGTATCACCATCTGGAACAGGAAAAACATTTAATTCATTTATCCATTCTTTGTTTGCTTCAAGGTTATAAGCGCCGGAAAGAAACATCTTTTTGAGCATTTCGGCGTCAATATAATTTTCAGACACTACAAGTATCCTCCTGTTTACATTTTTTGTTTGCAAAAATACAGAGTTGCCGTCAGGCATCTATAACACGTACGCCTTCAACTATGATTTTTATACTTTCAATCTGCATTCCTGTAAATTCCTCAACACTGTATCTTACATTGCTGATAAGATTTTCGGCAATTGTATTAATACTTATGCCATATGCTATCAGCACATGAAAATCAAGAGAGATCTTATTGTTCTCAATTTTTACATTAATGCCATGCTTGAGACTATCACGACGAAGAAGCTTCACAAGGCCGTCCTTCATATTGACCGCAGCCATTCCAACAATGCCGAAACACTCTACCGCAACGCTTCCTGCATATGTAGCAATAACGTCGGGATCGATTATAACTTCTCCGAGGTTTGTGTCCATACGTCCCTTCATATTACATCTCCTCTCTGAAACACAATAAAGGTAGTATACTCTATATACCTTCAAAAATAAACCTTTTTGTTAATACTCAAATTTACCTGTAAATACAGTTACTGCATTTCCATAAAGTATGACCTTCTCATCGCTGTAATTTACAACAAGATCGCCGCCGTCTACTTTAACTGTAATATCGATATTCTTTTTGCAATATCCATTTTTTACAGCGGCTGCAACTGCTGCACATGCACCTGTACCACATGCAAGAGTTTCTCCGTTTCCTCTCTCCCAGCATCTCATCCTTAGAGTTGTAGGATTAACTACTCTGACAAACTCTGTATTTATCCTTTCCGGGAAAATATCTGCATATTCAAACATCGGTCCGACTGTTTTCAGATCAACACTGTCTATTTGTTCGGAAAATACAACGCAATGTGGATTTCCTATTGAAACACAAGTTACATTGTAATCCTTTTTGCCTATATTGATCTTGTGATCGATCATCTCATCCGAATCAACATTAGCCGGAAGTGCTTTTGTTTCAAAGGTACAGCTTCCCATGTCAACTGCAACCGTATTTACTTTTCCATCACGAATATAAGCATGAAGC
>CAVLAA010000097.1:0-2186 GCA_963660835.1 bacterium | reverse complement strand
CAATCATCTCTAAACTAGATAGGCTACATGATTTTTTTGACTCTATAGAAATATATTCGCTTCTTATATAGCCGTTATCGTATAGATATTTTACCACACAGCGGATGCTGTTTCCAGCCATTTTGCCCTCTGATCCGTCTCTGTTGTAAATACGCATTTTTGCATCTGCGACCGTTGAACGCTCAATAAGAACTATTCCGTCCGCTCCTATGCCATAATGCGGCTGACACAGGTTTACGCAGAGCGATTCAGGACAGCTTATCCTGTTATCAAAATTTTCAATATATATATAATCATTTCCGCAGGAATGCATTTTTGTAAATCTGATATGTGTACGCCATGTACGCATATTATTCAGATCGACGAGCTCCGTATTCCATACGCTGTATCGGCTCTCGATCATTCCCGCAAGTGCATTTGCGGTATCAAGACTTGTAAAACACGGTATCTTAAGCTGCATAGCATGCAGATGAAGCTTTCTGTAATTAAGAACAGTCTCATCCTTAATAGCACCTGTATAAACAATGTAATCAATCTTGCCATTCTGCATGAGATCTTTTATCTCATCGCTGTCCGGAGATGAATTAACTACATTCACTTTAATGCCCATTGTCTCAATAGATGCAGCGGTTCCTTTCGTAGCATAGATATCCATGTTAAGGTCATAAAATCTCTTTGCAAGAGAAAGTATTTCCTGATAATCATGCTCCTCTACAGAAATAAGTATTCCGGCCTTCTTTCCGTCAGGAACAGTAAGTCCCGATGCGGTAAGTCCCTTGAAAAGCGCCTCCTCAGTCGTCTTTCCTATTCCAAGAACCTCTCCTGTCGATTTCATCTCAGGTCCCAAAAGTGAGTTGGCATCAATAAGCTTTTCAAATGAGAATACAGGAACTTTTACTGCATAATAAGGCGGTGTCCTATACAATCCTGTGCCATATCCAAGTTCACTAAGCTTTGCTCCAAGCATTACTCTTGATGCAAGATCAACCATCGGAACATTGGTAACCTTACTTATATAAGGAACAGTACGCGATGCTCTCGGATTTACCTCAATGACATAAAGCTCATTTTCATAAATAAGATACTGGATATTAACAAGTCCCTTTGTCTTGAGTGCCAATGCAAGCTTTTCTGAACAGTCGCATATTTTTCTTAAAAATTTATCACTCAGATTATAAGGCGGATATACTGCAATTGAATCTCCCGAATGGACTCCTGCTCTTTCTATATGCTCCATTATTCCGGGAATAAGTACATCCTCTCCATCGGAGATAACATCAACCTCCAGCTCTGTTCCCGGCATATATTTATCTACAAGCACCGGATTTTCGATTCCCTGTGCCAGTATATTATTCATATATTTGACAGTATGCTCTTCGTTCCGCGAAATGGTCATATTCTGACCGCCTATTACATAGCTCGGACGCAGAAGTACAGGATATCCCAGTCTGTTTGCCTCTTCAACAGCTTCATTTACAGAATTAACTCCCGCTCCTTTTGGCCTGCTGATACCGAACTGCTCAAGCAGCACATCAAATCTTGCTCTGTCCTCTGCTATATCAATACTTTCTGCTGATGTACCCAATATCTTTATTCCGTTTTGGTCAAGAAACTGAGTGAGTTTTATCGCTGTCTGTCCTCCGAATGCAACAACAACACCTATAGGCTTCTCAACCTTGATTATGTTCATTACATCCTCCGGGCACAGCGGTTCAAAATAAAGCCTGTCTGCTGTATCATAATCAGTTGAAACAGTTTCGGGGTTGTTATTGACAATAACAACATCATATCCCATTCTTCTTAATGTCCATACACAATGAACAGATGAATAATCAAACTCGATACCTTGTCCTATTCTTATAGGTCCTGAACCAAGAACCATTACAACAGGCTTTCCGCTTCTTTCAAAGGTACGTGATTCACATATTGCATCTGTAGATGAGTAGAAATATGGTGTTTCCGCATCAAATTCGGCACCGCAGGTATCAACCATTTTATAAGAAAATGTATATCCCTTAACCTCTTTTGCTCCTGTCAAATGCATGATCGCACTATCTGTATAGCCAAAATGCTTAGCAGCTGCATAATCCTCATCTGAAATGAAGCCCTTATTCTCGATTTTTCTTTCAAAATCAGCAAGCTTTTTAAACTTGTACAAAAACCATTCATCGATCTTTGTAATATCA
>CAVLAA010000096.1:0-7165 GCA_963660835.1 bacterium | reverse complement strand
TTAAAAAAAGCAATAGCAGAGCATCAAAGCATTCCGTCCATGAAAATTGATGCTAAACCAATAACAGATAATTTATTAAAAAATACTATTTTTGAAGAAAATGCTGCTTATATAAAGAATGAAACTCAAAAGACAGAGATAAGTAAACCGGTTGAAGTTAAAAAGGAAATAAAAACAATAATACCGGAGCCGTTTGAATACAAACGATTTGAGAAAAAAAATACAGTTCCTGAACTTGTAGCCGAAAAAAATGATATAAATAAGCTTCAAAAGCAAATATCATTGTTTGATGAGGATAAGATAACACCTGAAAAAACAAAAAATTATAGGATTATCGGACAGGCGTTTGACACATATTTGATTATTGAGATGGAAGATTCGCTTTATCTTGTGGATCAGCATGCAGCCCATGAAAAGGTCTTATATGAGCGGCTTATGAAGAATTTAGATTCTCATAAGATATATTCTCAAAATCTTATGCCGGCGATAGTGATTTCACTTACACTAAAGGATGCAGCAGTTCTTATTGAAAATATGGATGTATTTAGTTCATTTGGCTTTGAGCTTGAGGAATTTGGAGGCAAAGAATTTAAGATAACGGCAGTTCCGTCCGATCTGTATGGCATCGATGTAAAGGGGCTTTTTATTGAGATACTTGACAATCTAAATGAACCAAGCTCCGGTGAGCCAAAGATCATATCAGAAAGAATAGCACTTAGGTCATGTAAAGCTGCTATTAAAGGAAATATGCATATGTCACAGGCTGAAAGAGAAAAGCTAATTTCAGATTTATTTAAGCTTGATGACCCATATCATTGTCCACATGGAAGGCCTGTTATGATCTCTCTTTCACATTATGAGCTTGATAAAAAATTTAAGAGAATAGTTTAGGGCTTTTGATATGAAAAAAAAATGTATAGTTGTTGCCGGGCCGACGGCAGTAGGTAAAACTGAATTGTCAATTGAACTTGCCAAGGCACTTAATGGTTCTGTTATATCTGCAGATTCAATGCAGATATATAAGGGCATGGATATTGGTTCTGCAAAGATTACCAAGGAAGAAATGCAGGGGATAGATCATTATCTGATCGATGAGCTTGATCCAAAGGATGAATTTCATGTTGTAAAATTTCAGCAAATGGCAAAGCAAGCAATGGAAAAAATATATTCTGAAGGAAAGCTTCCGATAATTGTCGGAGGTACAGGCTTTTATATTCAGGCTATATTAAAGGATATAGATTTTACTGATACAGGAAATGAGGCAGAAATCCGTTCCGGATATCGTGACTATGCTTCAGTTCATGGAAATGAAAGCCTGCATGAACTGTTGAAACAAAAGGATCCAAAAGCAGCACAGGAAATACATCCGAATAATGTAAAAAGAGTAATAAGAGCACTTGAATTTTTTGATGAAACAGGAACAAAAATTTCAGATCATAATGAGATACAGCATAAAAAAGGATCACCTTACCTATCAGCTTACTTTGTCTTGAATGATGACAGGCAGCTGTTATATGAGCGCATCGATAAAAGAGTTGACAAAATGATAAATGACGGTCTTCTTGACGAGGTCATAAGACTCAAAGAAAAGGGCTTGGATGAAGATGATATTTCAATGAAGGGAATAGGATACAGAGAGTTTTTTCCGTATTTTAAACAAGAGGCTACATTTGAAGAAACAGTTGACAAGATAAAGGCTGATACAAGACATTTTGCCAAAAGACAGGTAACGTGGTTTAAACGTGAAAAAGATGCCATATGGTTTGACCGTAAGGATTATGATAATGACAATGAAAAAATACTTAAAGCAATGATAAAAAAATGGAAAGAGATAGAAGATAATGTCTGATAATATAATTAATGCATATGAAAAAATGGGTATCTGTCCGGAGGTAGCTGCTTTAGGACAAAAAATAAATGAACTATTAAAGGACAGATTTGATGAAATAGACAGAAGAGCAGAGATAAATCAGCTTAAGGTTTTATCAGCTATGCAGGAAAGCAAGGTAAGTGAGGGATGCCTTTATCCGTCAACCGGATATGGATACAATGATCTTGGACGTGAGACTTTGGAGATGGTATATGCCAAAACATTCCATACCGAGGATGCGCTTGTAAGACCGCAGATCACATGTGGAACACACGCACTTAATATAGCACTTGCATCAAATCTAAGACCGGGCGATGAAATGATATCACCTGTCGGAAAGCCGTATGATACGCTGGAAGAGGTTATAGGTATAAGGGAATCTAAAGGCTCTCTTGCCGAATATGGAATTACATATAAGCAGGTAGAGCTCAAAGAAGACGGAAGCTTCGATTATCCTGCAATTAAAAAGGCTATTTCACCAAAAACAAAGCTTGCAACAATACAGCGTTCAAAGGGATATCTTACTCGTCCTACATTTTCTGTTAAACAGATTGGCGAGCTCATAGCTTTTATAAAAGAAATAAATCCCAATATAATCTGTATGGTAGATAACTGCTATGGAGAATTTGTAGAAACTATAGAGCCAAGTGATGTTGGAGCAGATATAGTTGTAGGCTCTCTTATAAAGAATCCGGGAGGCGGTCTTGCTCCTATAGGCGGATATATTGCCGGAAAAAAAGAATATATTGAAAATGCTGCTTACAGGCTTACATCGCCGGGACTTGGCAAGGAAGTCGGTGCTACACTTGGAGTAAATAAGGACTTTTTCCAGGGCTTCTTTTTAGCACCTACGGTTACGGCAGGTGCTCTTAAGGGTGCAATATTCGCAGCTAATATTTATGAACGACTCGGATTTTCGGTAATACCTGATTCTAAAGAAAGCAGACATGATATCATACAGGCTATAACATTTGGAAAACCGGAGGGTGTGATCGCATTTTGCAAGGGAATACAGGCAGCAGCACCGGTTGACAGCTTTGTTACACCGGAGCCTTGGGCTATGCCGGGATATGATTCGGATGTTATCATGGCTGCCGGAGCATTTGTACAGGGTTCATCTATAGAGCTTAGCGCTGATGGACCTATAAAACCGCCATATAGCGTATATTTCCAAGGCGGCCTTACATGGGAACATGCCAAATTTGGAATTTTAATGAGCCTTCAAAAGGTACTTGAAGCAGGAATTATCACAAAGGAACAGCTTATCTGATGAAAAAGGTTATTATTGTTGGCGGAGGAGCATCAGGTATAATGGCTGCAATTTTTGCAGCAAAAAACGGATTTGATGTTACTGTTTTAGAACAAAATGAAAAACCACTAAAAAAACTGCATGCAACCGGAAACGGGAGATGTAATCTGACAAATGAATGCTGGACTGACACTGCATGTCTAAGAAGCGATAAAACGGATAGGCCTATTTCATATATAAAACGATTTAACAGCGACAAAACGCGGGAATTTTTTAAATCGATCGGAATACTGACAAAGAGCAGAAACGGCTGGATATATCCGTTAAATGATTCAGCTGCTGCTGTAGCTAATGCATTACTTTTTGAAGCTAAAAGCTGTAGGGTAAAGATAAAGACTAATCAAAGGGTTTTGGATATTAAAAAAAATAATGATAACAGTTTTCTGGTAGAGGTTGACGGATGGACATATAGCTGCGATAAGGTGATTGTTTCAACAGGAGGCTGTGCATCAGTTAATGATGATGGTCATACTCTTATAAAAAATATTGCAGATTGTTATGGCATAAGCTATATAAAACAGCTTCCGTCTCTTGTAGCATTAAAGCTGAAAAACGAAAGGCTTAGTATATGGGCAGGAGTCAGAACTGATGCCAGTGTTTCATTATATATTGATGAAAAATATATTACATCTGAGAAAGGTGAGGTTCAGCTGACTAATAACGGGATATCCGGAATACCGATATTTCAGATAAGCAGGTATGCCGTAAAGGCTCTCGACGATCACAAATCTGTAAATATTTTAATAGATTTCCTGCCGTCATATTCCGAGAAGGAGATAAACAGCTTTATTTCAAAAATGCAAAGCAGATATAAAGATAAATCTTTAAAAAATATTCTGTCAGGTATCATACCTGAAAAGCTCGCTTTGTTTATCACAGAATTAAAAACTAAGCAGAGTATAGAGCAGATTATGAAAAACTGTAGCTTTAAGGTAACAGGCTTTGGTGATTTTAAAACTGCTCAGTGTACATCCGGCGGAATAGCATTGACAGAAATCAACGAGAGCTTGGAGGCTGTTAAATGTCCCGGATTATATTTTACGGGTGAAGCTCTTGACGTTGATGGAAAATGCGGAGGATACAATCTTCAATGGGCGTGGAGTACAGGCTGGATAGCCGGAACATCACTTAAATAAAAGCGGAGTTAAATATGCTTAAGATAAGTCAAATTAAAATGCCGATAGAATCCGATTTAAATCAGCTTGAAAATAGGATATGTGAGCTTTTAAGAATAGATAAAAGCAAGTTAAATGATTGGCATATTGAGAGAAGATCGATAGAAGCAAGAAAGCACGAAAATCTTTCGTATGTATATACTGTTCTTGTATCTGTGAAAAACGAAAAAACAATCCTTTCAAAAAACAGAAAAAATAATATCTCTAAAGCAAACAATATCGAATACCGTCTTCCGGCACATGGTGAAGTTAATATGGATGAAAGGCCTGTAATAATAGGAAGTGGGCCTGCCGGGCTTTTTTGTGCATATATGTTGACTTTAGCAGGTTTTAGGCCTCTAGTAATTGAAAGAGGCGAAAGGATAGAAGAAAGAAAAAAAACAGTTGAGAATTTTTGGAAAACAAATTCACTTAATCCGGAGTCAAATGTTCAATTCGGTGAAGGTGGAGCAGGAACATTTTCAGACGGAAAACTGAATACAGGAGTCAACGATAAGAATGGCAGAATAAGAATGGTCTTAAATACCTTTGTTGAAAACGGAGCACAAAAAGATATCCTATATGATGCTAAGCCGCATGTTGGAACAGATGTTCTTTATGATGTTGTGAAAAATCTAAGAGAAAAGATAATATCAAACGGTGGGGAATTTATGTTTAATTCCACCGTTGCAAAGATTCAGATTTCAAATGAAAGCATTTCAGCTATATATCTTAAAGATGGAAGCTGCATAAATACCAAGGTTTGTATTGCAGCAATAGGACATTCTGCAAGAGATACAGTTTTAGAATTTTACAATTCCGGAATTGCTATTTCAGCAAAATCATTTGCGGTAGGAGTCAGGATCCAGCATCCTCAGGAGCTTATCAATACATCACAATGGGGAGAGGATTATCCAAGAAAGCTTGGCTCGGCACCATATAATCTTTCAGCTAAGGCATCGGACGGAAGAGGTGTTTATACGTTCTGCATGTGTCCGGGAGGCTATGTAGTAAATGCTTCTTCAGAAGAAAACAGGTTGGCTGTAAACGGAATGAGCTATTCAAAGAGAGATTCCGGATTTGCAAACAGTGCACTTATCGTTACAGTAAATCCCTGTGATTATCTGACCGTTAAAAGCAGTTATCCGGAAGAGTTAAGTGCAATAGGCTTTCAGCGTATACTTGAAGAAAATGCATACAAGGCAGGAAACGGTTCTATTCCGGCTCAAAGATTTGGTGATTTTAAGGCCGATAAAATTTCTATATCAAATGAATTTGAACCATGCACAAAAGGAAAATGGGAATATTCAAATGTAAGAGATATATTTCCTGAATTTATTTCAGAGGATATAATCCAGGGAATAGACAGCATGGGAGAAAGAATAAAGGGTTTTAATACAGAAAACGCACTTTTAATGGGAGTTGAAAGCAGAACATCTTCACCTGTAAGAATACATAGAGATGAAAATTTCGAAAGCAATATAAAAGGTCTTTATCCATGCGGAGAAGGTGCAGGATATGCCGGTGGGATAGTTTCTGCTGCCATAGACGGGATAAAGGTTGCGGAAGCAATAATAAAGAAATTCAAACCATCAGCTTAAAAATACAGACACTGCATTGGCAGTGTCTGTATCAAGATTTTAAGATTTAGAATGTACGTGTTTTTTAATTGCTGCAATTGATTCATCGCTTATAACATGTTCAATTGCACATGCGTCTTCGACAGCTGTTTTTTCATCGACACCCAGTTTAATAAGAATTTCGCTTATAAAATTGTGTCTGTCATATATTTTTTCTGCAATAGAACGTCCTGAGTCGGTAAGTGTTATATATCCTGATGGGTCAACTTCAATAAATCCGTCTGTTTTTAGGATATTTACTGCTCTGCTTACGGAAGGCTTTGAAAAGTTCATATGTTCAGCAATGTCGATAGAACGAACATTGGGCTTTTTTTTACTTAAAACTAAGATAGTTTCGAGATACATTTCTCCTGATTCGTGTATATGCATTCTGATCTCTCCGTTAAATAATATAAGTAAAGATTACAGTTACATTTATAAGAATACAGTAATTATTAATTTGTTTCAAGATAATTGTTAAATTCGCTAATTTTTGACAAGTAGAGGAAAATATGAGTGAAAATTTTTTTCAAAAGACTATAGTTGTATGGATTGGAGCATTTATATGCTGTGCACTGTGGGGCAGTGCATTTCCGGCTGTAAAAACAGGATACGTTCTCTTTGGCATTGATACAAAGGATGTACCTTCATTGCTGTTGTTTGCAGGAATGAGATTCTTTATTGCAGGGTTTTTAGCTCTTTTGATCGGAAGTATGACATCAAGAAGATTTTTAATCCCTAAAAAGGGATCCGTAAAAATGATAGTACCGCTGTCAATGCTTCAAACAGTAGGACAATATGTATTTTTTTATATTTCACTTGCAAATTCTACAGGAGTCAGGTCTTCAATCTTAAACGGATTAAATGTTTTTATAGCTATTATCATTGCATCTCTGATATTTAAACAGGAAAAGTTTACCAAGACAAAACTTATAGGCAGTTTAATAGGATTTGCCGGTTTAATAGTTGTATGCCTTAGTACCGGAAAATTTGATTTTTCATTTTCTTTGCTGGGTGACGGATTTATGATATTTTCGGCGATATCATATTCGTTTTCATCCGTTCTTTTAAAAAGATTTTCAAAGTATGAAAATCCTATCGTTTTAAGCGGATGCCAGTTTGTATTGGGCGGATTTATAATGATGATCATAGGACTGTTATCCGGAGGCAAAATAACTCCCGGCTCACCGGCAGCTATAATTCTTCTTATATA
>CAVLAA010000095.1:0-7291 GCA_963660835.1 bacterium | reverse complement strand
TGGGGTGCTAACTTTTTCGAGACCTTTTGCGATACTTTCATTTTACCGAAAACATATTTTGCAACAGGATCATCTTCCACAAAATAATTAAGCAAATCAAGAGATGATCCCTTTATATCGGAATAGCTGCATCTTGCACAAAATGTCCAGGCATCAGCATCTCCTATCTGCAGTGTTTTGAATGTAGAATCAATTCTTCCGCCTTCAAAGAAGCTATTATAACTGCAATAAAAGATAGCATTTGTAGAATTGCTGTACACCAGACTGTTGTTTTTATATACCTGCTGAGGTGCAAACTGCAGCGAAAAATAATTGCCGGTATAATTCTTATTATCCGTTGCATATGTTGTATCTATATAGCTTGGAATACCAAAATAATTAGTCTCATCCGATGCGGTATCACTAAGAGTTCCTCTATCAGGTGTTCCGTAAGAAATATCAACTGAAGCCGATGCACTTGCCAGTTCTTCATTCTGCTTGGAATCCATCATAGATGCTGATGCCGTATAGCTTCCGCTTGAAATATTGTAATTATCATAAACTACTGATGTAAAATGGAATTCATATTTGCATATTTCAAGATCGATATCATCCGGTTCGTCTGCTCCAGACATATTTCCGCAATTCGAGCTATTGCTCTTCAATGCAGCCATATCAATATACAGAGTATTTGTCAAAAGCTGACCGTTACTTGAAGGCATCAGATCTATCTCATCCTGCTTATTATTAGATATATTTATATAAGCCGTTCCAAGAATGCCCAGACTGCCATTATCAGTTATAGTAGGATTAAATCCGCTGGTATTGCGATAAAATGAATATGCAGTATAATTCATACGATTAGCAGACAGAGTTTCGCTATAACCATCCTTATAGGTAATAACCACAGAAGAAAGTCCTGTTATATCACCCATTTTTGTGCCTTGACCGTAGTCAGACAAAAAATCCGAGCCTTCACCCAAGCTTATCTTCAGGCGTTTTGAAGACAGCTTCATGTCATTATCAGTAAGCGTCAGTGTCCAATTTATCTTGTCTGCAGAATCAGGATCCTTCTGGCCGCTAAGGCTAAGACTCTCATCTTCCTTTTCAGGCTCCTCCTTCTTAGGTGTTGTGTTAAATTCCAATGTGCCGCCGGGTACATAGGAAATCGTGCATTTCTTACCTGCTTCAATTTGATCTGACAAACTGACATCGTACTGAAACTCCGCTGCTATGTTTAATTGATCTTCTACATTTGAAAATCTCAGCTGTAACTGATAGCCGTCTCCTTCGGTATATATACCTCCAAGACAGCAAAGATCACTGCTTTGAAAAAAGCTTACCGGATTTTCCGGATCAACAACAACCTTTCCGGTACTGTCTTCCTTTATTGGAACAAGCTCATTTGGAAGAGTCATATAATAAAGCACATCCTCCTGTATGCCGTTTTCGCTGCTGTTCTCGATAATTTCAGCCATACGAAATCTGACTCTCAGCTTTGCATCAAGATCAACCGTGCCTGCTTCACCACCATCTTCTTTTGACTTATAATAATTGTCCTTTTCCTGTTCGGGATCTGTAGTATCTACAATACGGTCATTGCTGTCAAAAAGAGTTACACAAAATTTGTTATTTCCCTCATCATCCTTAGCAATAATTGACTCGATCGGTTCTCTTTGCAGATCATCGTCCATGCTTTGAACATCAATCTTCTCATCTGCCTCATTGCTTCCATTTACGTCCAGGCTGTTTTCATCAGAAATACCGTCTTTTGCATCCTGACTATTCTCTTCTGAAATACCATCCTTTGCATCCGGACTGACATCTGATGTCCCTTGATCCTCATTAATACTCTCCAAACTGACATCTGATTTGATATTATCCAGATCATTTAGATCAGTCTGATCTGCCTGAGTTTCTTCACTGCTTATCTGTGTTTCTTCCGCTGTACTTGATGCAAATGCAGAAGCCGGCCACAGGCTAAGAAGCAATAAAAGACTCAATATGAGACTCAAAATCCTCATAGTGGCTTTCTTTTTCACTTTTCCTTCCTCCTTATATATACTATAAGCTGTATTTCTATATTGAAATACAATTACAACACTGTTCTTAATTATACAACGTAGTAAGTATGCTATCCATATTTATTTGATGGTTTAGCTGATGGTTTTGCTGATCTTGCGGCTCAATGAACATTGTTATTGCACAAAAAAAAGCCGCCACACTATTAACAAGTGCGACAGCTTTTCCAAAACCCCGTATGTTATTTTTCTTCCTGCAGGAAATATCCCATCATATCACAGCCCTTGCCGATAAATTTTCCGCTTGCCTGTGCTTCCTTCTCGTTATATTTCCAGCTGTGCTCCTGCTTCTTTGTACTGTCATACAAAAGATACGGAACCGGCTTTGCAACATGTGTGCGAAGCCTTACAGGTGTAGGATGATCCGGGAGTACAAGTAGCCTGTAATCCTCTCCTGATGCATCCATTTTTTCTCTGATAATGCCCAAAATCCTCTTATCCATATTGGAGATTGCCTGGATCTTGCGCTCATAGCTTCCCTGATGACCCATTTCATCCGGAGCCTCAAGGTGGATATAAACCATGTCATATCCTTTATTTAATACAGCATCTACTGCCGCATTTGCTTTTCCTTCATAGTTGGTATTGAGTCCGCCGTTTGCGCCCTCAACATCTATATTGTCAACGCCTGCGCCTACAGCTATTCCCTTAAGGAGATCGACTGCAGAGATCATAACCGCTTTCTTGTGATATTTATCCTCGAATGAAGAAAGGATCGGCTTTGTTCCTGCTCCCCAGAACCACAGACTGTTTGCCGGATTAAGACCTGCTTTTTTTCTTTCGATATTTATCGGATGATCCTTAAGCAGTTCAAAGCTTATCTCCTGCATTTTTTTAAGCGTCTCATCCTTTGGAAGGTACTGTCCTATCTTCTGTCCGAGAACATCATGCGGAGGTGTAAGCGGAAGTACAGATCCCTTGTCCCAGATAAGGCAATGTCTGTAGCTTGTACCAACATAAAATTTGTATTTATCGTTTTCAAGCTTTTCGGCAACATATTTCAAAAGAACAGCTGCATCCTCTGTACTTATCTCACTTGAGCTGTGATCTACAATAGTCTGCTCATCATATGGGATATCATCCTCTGTAACAGTTACAATATTGCACCTAAAGGCAACATCGGTATCCTTCATAGGAACTCCGATGCTTAAAGCTTCAAGCGGTGATCTTCCTGTATAATATTCCTTTGGGTCATAACCCATAACAGAAAGATTTGCTGTATCACTTCCAGGTGCCATCCCTTCGGGAATTGTATCTACCATACCTATCTCGCCCATTGAAGCAAATATATCGAGATTTGGTGTCTCAGCAGCCTCAAGCGGTGTCTGTCCTTTAAGAGCCTCTATAGGCTCGTCTGCCATTCCGTCTCCGAGCATAAGTATATATTTCATAATAATCTCCTCGTAAATTACAGTCTTGCTCTGATACGTCCTATTACATTTGGAAGCTTATCCAGCTTTTCATTGAATTCGCCCTCAGGCATTACATCTGTAATGAAGGCAAACTCATCCTTAAGCTCCTCTGTCTCTATAAAGCTGTCTATACCAAATATATCCTTAACCTGTTTTCCTTCTGTATCAACGCTTCCTTTAACTCTTACAAAGAAGCTGTTTTTTACTTTATCCATCGGAATAAGCTCTATTTTCTCGCTTGACCAGGTTTTGTTTACTGTCTCCTTTGGATGACGAGCCATATCAACTACATCACCGACTACGGCACTTGCTGTAGGAAGCTTTCCTGCTCCACTGCCGTAATACATTGAATCTCCAAGCATATTTCCTTTAACAAAAATAGCATTGAACACATCAACTACAGAATAGAGAGGATTAGCAACACCGATCATATATGGTGCTACCATTGCAGAAATTCCATCCTCTGAATTTGTACTTGTTCCGAAGAGCTTGATCCTTGCTCCGATTTTCTTTGCATATTTGAAGTCGTCTGCAGTTATCTTGGTTATTCCTTCGGTATAAACATCTTTGTAATCCATCTGCTTTCCGTATGCGATAGATGAAAGAATGGATATCTTTCTGCACGGATCATAGCCTTCTATGTCTGCTTCAGGATTCTTCTCAGCATATCCCTTTTCCTGAGCTTCCTTAAGTACCTCTGCAAAATCTGCACCTTCGGCATCCATCTTGCTGAGTATATAATTTGTTGTACCGTTCATGATACCTGTGATCTCTTCAATAACCTCAGCTGTAAGAGATGTATAAAGAGGTCTGATGATCGGGATACCACCGCCGCAGCTTGCTTCAAACATGTAATTGATACCCTTTGATTCAGCAATCTGCATAAGCTCATGACCATGTGTTGCAACAAGCTCCTTGTTTGATGTACATACACTCTTTCCTGCCTCAAGAGCTTTTTTTGTAAAATCATATGCCGGATTAACTCCGCCCATAGTTTCTACAACAATGCTTACATCCTTGTCATTTAAAATAGTATCGAAATCATGTACAAGAACCTTGCTTACAGGATCATCAGGAAATTCTCTGAGATCAAGAACGTATTTTACCTGAATATCATCCTTGATGTTTTCCTTTAACACAGCGTTATTTTTGTTGATTATTTCAAAAACACCGCTTCCGACAGTACCATAACCTAAAACTGCTACATAAACCATATTTCTTCTCCGTTAATTTTATTTTCTTTACGGTAACAAAATTACGCTATGACTGCAGTTACCTTAAAGTAATTTCACAGTCATGCCGACATTTTAATACATAACGCCGCCTCTTGCAAGCAAAAGGCGGCGATTCAATTTTAAGCTTCCGGCTCAATAAGTCCGTATGTATTATTTTTTCTCTTGTAAACTACGTTCATGGAGTCTGTCTCTGCATTTATAAATACAAAGAAATTATGTCCTAAAAGCTCCATCTGAACACATGCATCCTCCGGATACATCGGTTTAACATCAAATTTCTTGGTTCTGATTATCTTGATCTCTTCATCCTCAAGGTAATCATTTTCAATATAATCCTTCTGGAAACTTCCAACGTTCTGATGCTTATCTATAAGCTTTCTCTTATATTTTCTAAGCTGACGCTCGATAACTTCTTCAACAAGATCGATCGAAACGTACATATCGTTGCTAACCTGTTCAGATCTGATGATATTTCCCTTAACCGGGATCGTAACTTCTATTTTCTGTCTTTCCTTTTCGACACTGAGTGTAACGTGAACTTCAGTATCCGGTGTAAAATAGCGATCAAGCTTTGCTATCTTTTCATTGACTGCAGCCTTAAGACCGTCTGTCAGTTCTATATTTCTTCCGCTGATGATTATGTTCATAACATCAACCTCCTTGATGTTTATTAGATGTCCGTAAGTGTACATCCGCGTAATTATTATATCAATCGTGTGAATTTATTGCAATCTTTTTGAAAAGCCTTAAAGCATTATCGAAAGTTATATCTATAACCTCATCTTCACTTATATTCTTTATCTCGGATATTTTTTTAACGACATAAGGAATATATAATGAGCTGTTTCGCTTTCCTCTGTATGGCACAGGAGCAAGATACGGGCAGTCTGTCTCCAAAAGGATCGATGACATAGGAAGATATTCCAGTGTTTCTATAAGCTTTCTTGCATTTTTAAAGGTTGCAACTCCGCCTATTCCAAAATAAAATCCCATATCAAGCAGCTGCTTTGCTGTTTCCTTTGAATATGAATAGCAATGCATGACCGCACCTGTATCTGCCATATGATTGCGCTTTATCGTCTCGAGAGTATCCTCTGCGGCCTCTCTGCTGTGGATAATAACAGGAAGATCCTCCTGCTTTGCGATATCTGCAAATCTTTCAAACCAATATATCTGATCCTTCTTATTATCCTTTATCCTGTAGTAATCAAGTCCTATCTCACCTATGGCAACAGTCTTTTCATCCCTGCACAGTGTGATTATCCTTTCGATAAGCTCATCTGTTATGTCGCCTATCTCATCCGGATGGATGCCTACAGCCTCATATATATAGTCATAGTCATGTGCCAGCTTTGTTACTTTTTCGATGCTTTTGCCGTCAGAGGCAACATCTATGACACAGCCTATGCCCTTTTTCGGCAGAGAAGAAAGAAGCTCTTCTCTGTCGTTATCAAATGCACCATCATCATAATGCGCATGCGTATCAAAGATCAAATTATCCATTAACAGATCTCTGCTCCTGAAGGCATGTCCTTCTCAGGTACTACGAGGCTGAGCTTGCCTTCCTCATCCTCGGCGCATAAGAGCATACCCTCAGAAACAACTCCCGCAAGCTTTGCAGGCTTGAGATTAAGCAGCACCATAACCTTTTTGCCTACCATTTCTTCAGGTGAATAGCTGGATTTGATTCCTGATACTATCTGCTTTGTTATATTTCCTATCTTTACCTGTGAGCAAAGAAGCTTCTTTGATTTTTTAACTGCTTCACAGGAAACTATCTCACCGACAGCAAACTGAAGCTTTGAAAAATCATCATATTCTATTTCCGGCTTAAGCTCTACTTCAATAGCAGGCTCTTCTGCTTTAATTCCAAGTGCCGCTCTTTGTTTTTCGGCTATCTCCTCTGCCTTTTGAAGAACCTCATTTACATCAAGTCTTGCAAAAAGTATTTCAGGCTTGTCTGTAACCTTGTTGCCGTCCGGATAAAGTCCAAAGCTGTCTATATCCTCATAATCTCTTGCTTTTGTATTCAATTGCTCAAATATACGCTTTGATGTCTCAGGCATAAACGGTTCAAGAAGTGATGCTCCGATCGTAATGCCTTCTACAAGGTTGTAAAGAACTGTAGATAGTCTATCCTTCTTGTCCTCCTGCTTAGCAAGTGCCCATGGCATTGTCTCGTCGATATATTTATTGCATCTTCTGAAAAGATTAAATATCTCAGATACTGCATCTGCCATTCTCAATTCATCGACCTTTGCAGCAACCCTTGCGGCTGTTCCTGTAACAAGTTCCTTGAGCTCCTCGTCTGTATCTCCTGATACATTTTTGTTTGAAACAATGCCGTCAAAATATTTATTTGACATCGAAATAGTACGATTTACAAGATTTCCGAGTATATTTGCAAGGTCAGAGTTATTTCTCTCAACCATAAGTTCCCAGCTTATAACGCCGTCATTTTCAAACGGCATCTCATGGATGACAAAATATCTTACTGCATCTACTCCGAATACATCTACAAGGTCATCTGCATATATGACATTTCCTTTTGACTTACTCATCTTGCCATCGCCCTGCAGGAGCC
>CAVLAA010000094.1:0-7508 GCA_963660835.1 bacterium | reverse complement strand
GCTCTAGATATTCCTAAAGAGGATGTAAATGTTAAAGCGACCACAGAAGAGGGACTTGGCTTTACCGGTGAAGGACTTGGAATATCAGCTTCGGCTGTTTGCCTGATAGAATGAGATTCTTAAGCCATATAACGAAGCATATCGATTTTACTAAATTAATGAAATGAATACAGGCAGGGGAGAACAGATGAAATTATATAATACACTTACAAGAAAAAAAGAGGAGTTTACTCCGTTGGTTCCGGGACATGTAAGCATGTATGTCTGCGGTCCTACAGTATATAATTTTATTCATATTGGAAACGCAAGGCCTATGATCGTATTTGATACGGCAAGAAGATATATGGAATATAAAGGCTATGAAGTTAATTATGTTTCTAATTTTACAGATGTGGATGACAAGATCATAGCAAAAGCCAATGAAGAGGGTGTTGATGCATCTGAAATATCCAAACGATATATAGAAGAATGCAAGAAGGATATGGAAGCTATGAATGTACGTCCGGCAACAACGCATCCTCTTGCAACAAATGAAATACCGGGAATGATAAATATGATAAGTGACCTTGTTGATAAGGGATATGCATATGATGTTGACGGAACGGTTTATTTCAGAACAAGAAAATTTAAGGAATACGGAAAGCTTTCTCACAAAAATCTGGATGATCTAAGATCAGGAAACAGAGCATTGCAGGTAACAGGTGAGGATTCCAAGGAAGATCCGCTCGATTTCGTTTTGTGGAAGCCAAAGAAGGAAGGAGAGCCTTATTGGGATGCACCATGGAGCAAAGGACGTCCGGGCTGGCATATAGAGTGCTCAGTTATGGCTAAGAGATATCTGGGCGACGAGATAGATATCCATGCAGGCGGTGAGGATCTTATATTCCCGCATCATGAAAATGAAATAGCACAGAGCGAATGCTCGAACGGAGTACCGTTTGCAAAATATTGGCTTCATAATGCATTTTTGAATATTGACAACAGAAAGATGAGCAAGTCTCTTGGGAATTTCTTTACAGTAAGAGATATTTCCGAAAAATTTGATCTTCAGGTTCTGCGAGTATTTATGCTTTCGGCACATTACAGAAGCCCGCTTAATTTCAGTGAGGACATCATGAATTCGTCTAAAAATGCACTCGACAGAATTCTTACCGCAGCTGAAAATTTAAGAGATGTTAAGGAAAAAGCTGCAGGTGATGCAGAAAATGATAAAGCGCTAATAGATGAGCTTGAGAATTACAGAGCTAAGTTTGAAGCGGCAATGGATGATGATTTAAATACTGCAGATGCTATTTCGGCTATATTTGAGCTTGTTAAATTTGCAAATACAAATGTCTCTAACGGAAGCTCTAAGGAATTTGCAGAAAAAACAGAGGCTCTTTTAAATGAACTTTGTGATATCCTTGGAATCAAGACTGAACGCAAGAGCGAGGTGCTCGATGAGGATATAGAAAAGCTTATTGAGGAAAGACAGGCTGCAAGAAAGGCAAAGGACTTTGCCAGAGCAGACGAGATAAGAGATCAGCTTCTTGCAATGGGAATTACACTTAAGGATACAAGAGAAGGTGTAAAGTGGACGAAAAACTGATATTAACTTCTTACATATCAGATGAAGATAAGCAGCATTCGGATCAGTATTCGCCGTTAGTGCTTGCATATATCGGTGATGCAGTATTTGAGATATTTGTCCGGGAAATGCTCGTAAGAAAAGCAAATACGCAGGTAAATAAGCTGCACAAAATGGCAAGTTCTATAGTAAAGGCCGAATCACAAGCCAAAATGATAGAGGCAATAAAGCCTGAACTCAATGAAAAGGAAATGAGCATATACAGGCGCGGACGAAATGCAAAAAGCCATACAGTTGCAAAGCATGCCAAGGTATCTGATTACAGAAAGGCAACCGGCTTTGAAGCGCTTATGGGATACCTGTATCTAAATGACGAACAGCAAAGAATGACTGAGCTTATGGAAAAGGCAGTCAGATCGGAATTGGAAAATGAAGGAAAAATTGATTAATTCTGAAGAAAACAACAATATCATAGAAGGAAGAAACCCCGTTATCGAGGCCTTTCGTTCAGGAAAAACAGTTGAAAAGCTGTTTGTTCAGGAAGGCCTCAAGGACGGAGCTGTACTTACGATACTAAGAGAAGCTAAAAAGCACAATACAATTGTAAATAGTGTATCGAAGGACAGACTTAATTCAATGTCGCTTACGGGGGCGCATCAGGGAGTGATAGCCAGAGTATCTGATTACGGATATGCCGAGCTTAGCGATATATTGGAAAATGCAAGATCAAAGGATGAAGCGCCTTTTGTTATCCTCTTAGATGAGGTGGAGGATCCGCACAATCTGGGAGCTATACTTAGAACGGCAGATCAGGCCGGAGCACATGGAGTTGTGATAACAAAGCACAGGAGTGCATCGCTTTCTGCGGTTGTTGCCAAAGCGTCAGCAGGTGCGATCAATTATATTCCGGTTGCAAAGGTTTCAAATCTGGGAAATGCTATAGAGGAACTGAAAAAAGAGGGGTTATGGTTTGTCTGTGCCGATATGAATGGAAGCAGGATGTATGACCTGAACCTGACAGGACCAATAGGGCTTGTTGTCGGCAATGAAGGCAAGGGTGTAAGCAGACTTATAAGGGAAAAATGTGATATGATCGCATCGATCCCGATGAAGGGACATATAGATTCGCTTAATGTTTCTGTAGCGTGCGGAGTACTTTCGTATGAAATTGTCAGACAGAGACTTACGATTAAATCTTGAAAAAAGGTATATAAATGAAAAATACCATCAAGGAGCTCAGTGACGAAGAGCTTATAAAGCTGTATAGAGAGGATGACGATGCTTCAATGTCGGAGCTTATCGTAAGATATAAGCCTCTCGTGAAAAACAGAGCAAGGCTATTTTATCTTGAAGGCGGCGATCGGGAAGATCTGCTTCAGGAGGGTATGATAGGCTTGTTTAAGGCTGTAAAGGAATTTGACAGTCAAAAGGAAGCATCGTTTGCAACGTTTGCGAGGGTATGTATTACCAGACAGATGCTCTCTGCAATTGAGGCGGCAGGCAGAAAAAAACATGTTTTTTTAAATGAATCACTTTCGCTTGAGCAGCTTAGCGAGGTTCAGCTTGCTGACAGAGCAGGAGTGGCAGATGGGCCTGAAAAAATATTTTTTGAGCAGGAAAATATTAAACAGCTTATTGCAAGTATAAATAAAAAACTTAGTCCGATGGAAAAGCGAGTACTCGAGCTGTATATATCCGGAATGGATTATATCGAGATTGCCGATGCAATGAACAAAAGCATAAAATCAATAGATAATGCGCTTCAGCGTATAAGAAATAAATTAAAAAAAATATGACGGTGTGAGTTTCACATCGTCATATTTTTGTAATAGTATGCTGCTTTGTCAAGCAGGATTTTCAGGCGCAACGGCAGATACATATAAAAGATGATTGGATGAAGCTGCATTTCAGATTTACACAGAACATTCCGTCAAACGTGCTTGAAGAAGCTCAGATAGCTGCACAGCTTGCAGGTATCGTATCAGAGGAAACACAGCTTTCAGTGCTGTCGATAGTCGATGATGCATGGGCAGTTCGACACCAACCTTTTTAAGCGTGCCGCAGACGAGTTTGAACGTCGGGTAGGCGAAAACGCACCGCCGATGCATCCGAACTGCAGATGCTCGACTGCTGCATGGATGGACAGAGCCGGGACGATGAAGCAGATCAAGGCAATGGGGCAGGTGAAGAACAAAGCCATATCAAAGAGCATTTCACTTGATGATATTCAAGAGGCAAACAAGAATGCGAATTCTTCTGTCAAAGAAGAGGTGATATCTAAAATCCATAATACGCTTAAAGAAAAAGGTGGAGCTTATTTGTTTGATTCTGTAAGTGTTGAGGATTTAGGAGAAAAGAAAGCTTTTGATACAGTATTTACGCAAGATGGAACTTGGTATAATATAAAATTATCAATAAACAGCACTGTGATTGGTGGCAGGAGCATTGATGAAATAAATGGTTTGTTTGAGATAGCAAAGGGAACAGTTTGTAAATCGTTAGAAGATGCTATCATTCATGAAATGTATCATGCAAAGACAGGTTCAAATGCAATCGCAAGTGTTGTTGATTCTTTAAATTCTCAAGTAGGCATAAAAGGAATAAGTACAACAGCTGAAAAAGACTTGCTTGAAACGATTGCGGAAACAGGTGTTCTCAAAGAAAGAGGAGAATATAATAAAGTTCCTGATGAAGCAAAAAAAATATTTGAAAGATATATAGAGGCATAAAGATGGTATGTATTGATGTATGCGGTTGGTGTAAAAATTTTTATAAAATGATTGACGGATGGAAACCATCCTGTAAAGCATATCCAAATGGTCAACCATCAGGGTTTTGTTCATCAAAAGATGAAATGTGCAATGAAAATATAGGATTTGAAGTCAAAGACGAAATGAAAGAAAAATTTGATAAATTATTTAATAAATGATTAGATGAAGCATCCGCAAGGGTGCTTTTTTCATGCAGAAAGGAGGCAGATCATGACAAGCAGTGAAATAAAGGTATTCAAGGACATATCAGACGAGCTGAGGAGAATCAGGAGAGAGCTTGAAAAGATAGCAGGAGCAAAGGAAAATGACAACAATATCAATAAACAGTGACTGCATCAAGATGCGAGGACACGCAGGCTATGCTCCAAGCGGTCAGGACATCGTGTGTGCAGGACTAACGGCACTTGTGCAAACGCTTATAAGGTCGATAGACAGCCTTACAGGCGATAAATTGAATTACTGCATTATCATCCGCAAGGGTTGATATAGATTTAAGGAATCTGTCAGAGCGTTCAAAGCTCTTGGTCGATTCCTTTTTCATTGGCATTTGCGAGATTGACGGTTTGAGTTGATAGCATTAGACATGAATTATGATTACGATTGGATTATGAGACTTCACGGACATGATCTTGAAGAATTTGAAATAACACACATAAACACATATTTACATATGCAATAATCCTATCGTGAACTTTTGTGATGAAGTTCCATTTTTCTCTGTTTTCTTTTTGGTGAGCATCCGGTTTTGACCGGGTGCTCTTTTAGCGCTATAAAAATAATTAAAAAAAGTCATAAAAGTATTTGCATATTCTGTAATATATAGTATAATAAAAACAGTTAAGGAAGTAAGACCTTAACAAATAACTGGGCGGCAGAGAAAGGGAAAAAACATGGAAGATATGGACAAAAAGGAAATAAAAGAAGTCATAGAGTGGTGTGATGAAAAAGGACATAGCGAACACGAGATTTTAGATTTAATTAGAAGAATTGTGGATGCTAAGCCACGAAACGAAGAAAAGCCTAATGAGTAGGTTTTAAGGAATCAGAGAAGGGCGGTGGACTTGCCAAAGCCGCCCAACCCTTTTAAAGAATTATATATTATAAGATGGTAGAAAGGAAGTATTTTCTGCAATGGAAAATAATAATTTCAATCAGATAAAATATCAGAATGAATTTAAAAGGAAAACATATGACAGGATAGAATTTCTTGTTCCTAAAGGCGAGAAAGTCTTGATAAAAGAAAAGGCTGCAGAATTAAATAAAAGTATGAATGATTTTATTTATACAGCGGTCAAAGAAAAAATTGAAAAGATGTTGTAATTTTATGGAGCTTCGAAAGAGGCTCCTTTTTAAGTATAGAAGGTGAGAAAATGCCGACAGAAAAGCAATTAAATAAAGTTTGTGGTGATTTCTGTTAATTTGCACTTGACAAGAGGTCATTACATATCAGATTGGCAAAAGAAAAGGAGCTGACAGACAACAAGCTGAACGAGTTTCTTGCAGAGCACGCTGCATTGGTGCAAAGAAGATACAAGAAGCTTGATGATGCTTACAGGACAGATTTTCCTATACTGCATCAGCCTGACAAGCCATCATACAAGCCTGATAACAGGATAGCTGTAAACTTTGCGAAATACATAGTCGATACCATGAACGGCTATTTCATAGGGCATCCGATAAAGATCACAGTGGATGATGATAACGAGAGCATCAGCGATTACGTACAGTTGCTTGACCAGTACAACGATCAGGACGATAACAACGCAGAGCTTTCAAAGCTGTGCTCTATATTCGGCTCAGCCTATGAAATGTATTACGTGGATGATGTAGGCAACATAGGAATCACCTACGTGTCTCCGATGGAATCATTTATGATCTATGACGATTCAGTTTTAGAACGTCCCAGAGCGTTTGTACGGCTGTATGTTGATGATGATAATGTCTTGCATGGGAGCATATCGGATGAAAGGAACGTGCGTTATTTCGTGCAGAAGGGAAAACTTGTTTGGGAAGATGAGAGGGTCCACGGCTTTGACGGAGTTCCTGCTACGGAGTACAAGGAGAACAAAGAAGCGATAGGAATATTTGAGCCGGTGCTCACGATGATAAATGCATACAACAAGGCAATATCAGAAAAAGCAAATGATGTTGATTACTTTGCTGATGCGTATTTGAAGATACTCGGAACACAGCTTTCAGAAATGGAAATCATGTGTATAAGAGACGATCGTATCATTAACTTTGACGGAGATGTAAACGGTGTGTCAGTTGACTTCCTGAACAAGCCTAACGGAGATACAACGCAGGAGAATCTTATAAACAGGCTTGAGAGGCTTATATTTCAAATATCAATGGTTGCTAATATCTCAGATGAGAGCTTCGGTACAAGCTCAGGAATTGCGTTAAAGTACAAGCTTCTTGCGATGAGCAACCTTGCAAAGACCAAGGAACGCAAGTTCACAAGCGGTATGAACAGAAGGTACAAGCTTATATTTAGCAATCCGGTATCAGGAATGAAGAAGGATGATTGGATGAAGCTGCATTTCAGATTTACGCAGAACATTCCTTCAAACGTGCTTGAAGAAGCTCAGATAGCTGCACAGCTTGCAGGCATTGTGTCAGAGGAAACACAGCTTTCAGTGCTGTCGATTGTCGATGATGTAAAGGCAGAAATGAAAAAGAAAGAAGCTGAAACACCGTCAGATGATTTAGGCTTTGCTCTAACAGCCTTAAATGGAGCAGATGAGGAAAATATAACAGACGGACAGCAAACGGATTCTACGGCACTCTGAGCGGTTAGGCGGTAATGTATGGACAGTTTAAATTACTGGAAAAGAAGAGAAGAGATTGCAAAGCAAAATTACATCACCGAAGAAGAGGAATACAAAAGGAATCTTGCACAGCTTTACAATTCGATGCTCGTAAATATCGAGACTCAAATAAACAGCTTCTATCAGAAATATGCCACTGCTGAGAGCATCACAATGGCTGAGGCAATGCAGAAGGTAGCACAGATGGATGTGCAGGCATTTCAGGCTAAAGCAAAGCAGTATGTACAGACGAGGGATTTTTCAAAGAGAGCGAATCAAGAACTTAGGCTTTACAACGCTACGATGAAGATTAACCGTCTGGAGCTTTTAAAAGCAAACATCGGTCTTGAAATGATAGAT